>CALXJU010000019.1 GCA_944388705.1 uncultured Clostridia bacterium | reverse complement strand
CTATTTTTATACATTTAGGGTGAAATATTCGTTTCTAAACTTTTAAGGTGATTTTATCATAAATTAAATACAAAAATTTAGAAATAAGTATTGACATAATAGAAAAGCCATGCTATTATATTAAAAGTACATTGAAAGAAAAATGGAGTTTCATTATCGAAAACCTAGCGGAATGAAAAAGCCGTAGCGTACTTATATGGCATGTAGTAGCATAGACTATTACTGCAGAGAAGATATAAGAGTGTTGAGAAATGAATTAAGAACACATAGAATTGTTATATGTGTTTTTAGTTGATTTTTTAACGCTCTTTTTTCTTGCGTTAAAATCAATCTCCTATAGTATTTGATGTCAAAAATTAATAAATAGGAGGTAAAAATGGAAGAACAAGAAAAAATCCAAGAAACAACAAATGATTACGGAAAGTATAGTGCTTTCATTGAAAAATTAAAAGGAACAGGGTATTTAATAAGTGAAAATCACTTATGCTATATGAGTAAAGATAATCCTGTCGAAATATCTAATTTCTTGCCCATTATAGATGAGCAAATTATCTATGATAATGGAAAAGAAGTTACTATTGAATATTTAATTCATGCTTATCTTTTAGACCAAAAAAGAGAATTAGAACAAATAAGAATAACTAAAAAAGAGTTAGAAAGTTTTAATTTTGTTTTAAACAGTAGTTGGAAACTTGATGCAATTATTTCAGCTGGCGGACATAGAGAAAAAATACGAGAAATTGCTCAAATAATTAATAGAAATACTATTAAAATCACAAAAGTATTTTCTAATACTGGTTTTGTTAAAGATAATGATGGAAAACTTAATTATTTATATCATAGTGGAGTCATAGGCGACAGTAAAGATATAAAAGTAGATTTATCAAAAGATAAACTTCAACAATATCACTTTACAGAAAAAGAATTGGATTTAAAAGAAAGCTTAAAATTGTCGTTTTCTATTATGAATTTAGCAAGTGAAAAAATCACAATTCCTTTATTAGCTATAACATATCTAGCACCATTAACAACAATTTTAAATGAAAATGGAATTCCTTCAGATTTTATTTTATGGCTTGAAGGAAAAACAGGCTCAAGAAAAAGTTCGGTTACTGCACTAATGCTATCGCATTTTGGGAATTTTACTAGAAATACTTTTGTTGCTAGTTTTAGAGATACAATAAATGCACTTGAAAGAAAAGCATATCTAGTCAAAGATAGCTTATTTGTAGTAGATGACTATGTTCAAGAAAGTATCAGTAATAGAAATCAAGATATTGCTGAAAAATTATTTGCTTTATATGGAGATAGAACTGCAAGAGATAGAATGAGTCAAAATGGTCAGTTTCTACGAGGTTCCTTTGTTGCAAGAGGTCAGTGTATCGTAACAGCTGAAAGTTTTCCGTCAGTATCTGAAAGTCGTTTGGCAAGATGTCTAATTGTTGATATAAACCAAAATAGTATAGATTTGAAAAAATTGACAGAATTGCAAAACAACAAAGAGATGTTAGCTTTTTGTATGAAACGTTATATTGGTTGGATAATAGAAAATGCGGAAAATATACAAAAACATGCAAAAGAAATAATGGAAAAATTACAAAGAGAAAATCAAGATAATCAAGTACATGGAAGAATGAACGAATCTGTCAATGTTCTTTATATTGGTTTTTATATGTTTCTAGAGTTCCTTTTATCTAATCAAATAGTAACTCAAACTAAAAAGGAAAAATTACTTGCTATGGCATTGCAAACATTAAATGAAGTTGCAAAAGAACAAATGAAAGATGTAGAAAATACTGACCCAGTAAAAATGACATTAACTGCTATTGAAGAATTATATGTAACACAAAGGATACATGTAAGGGATTATTCTATCTCACATTCTAGATATTATGGCACACATATTGGATATGTTCATCGTACATCTAAAGCACCAATAGTAAATGGATATTATTACTTTTTCCCAGATGTATTATATACCGAAATAGTAAAATTCTATAATAGTCAAAATATAAAATTTCCAGTGTCGAAGGCTTCCCTTTGGAAATACTTAGATGTAGCAGGTTTATTATATAAAACAGAAGGAAATGACAGAAGAACTATAAGAAAAAAGATACCTGGAACAGACAATACAATTCCTTTTATAGTTATACCAATGGAAAAATTACCAAATATAACTTTAGAAGTTCCAACAATCACAAAGTTTTTTAGTTAATGAAGATATTTATAATGTACAAACTTATTAACTAAAAATCAAATAAAATGTACATCTTACAAAGTCGTGAAAGTGCCGATATATAAGCACTTTCACAAGAATGTACACAATGTACATATTTTTATAACATACACACATAAGTAATTTTGAGTTCTATAATTATTTAATTATAAAGTTAAAAGACCTAAATAAAAACAATAAAAAGGAGCAGAAAAAATGTCAGAGATTAGTAAAAGTAATTCAAATAAATTTTTTGTGAAAGAAAGTTCTAATGATTATATAAGTCCTAACAGTATTGTAAAGTATTATGAGTATAAAGATAGTCCAATTATTGAAGCTACTGTTATGTCATATAAACCTAGAGGAAATAACAATAATTGGATAAAACTCAACAAAAATCAATTTAGAAATAAGATTACTGGAGAAGTTAGAACTTATGAATCTAAAAATCATAGTAATAGGAATGATAATATACAGAATATAAAGAGAAGTCAACAAAGATTAGTACATCTTATTCGCAATAATTTTAGTAATCCTAAACAAAGGAAATTTCATATTGTATTGACTTTTAGTAAACCCGTATATGATTATGATATTGCATCAGATTATTGGCAAAAGTTTAGAAATAGATTAAAAGCTAGATTTCCTAACGTACAGTTTATTGCAATATTTGAGTATTATACTAAAGGAAAATATAAAAATAGCATTCATATACATTTACTACTATTACCTTTTTATAATCATATTAATAGAGAAATAATAAAACATTATTGGAACTTTGGATATGTCCACTTTAAAGATTTTAATTCCAATACGGCTACTTATTTTGTAAAATCTGACACTTTACATTTATATCCTAAGGGAAAAAGATTATACACAAAGACTAAACTTATTACTATGCCAGTTGTCAAGGAAATGAATATTAAAAAGTTTGAGAGGAAAGTTAAAGACTATGATTGTACATCAAGAAAAGGAATAGATTTAATGGCTATTGACAATGGTATAGAGAAATGTGTAAACCGAATTACATATTTTAATTATATTAAAAAAGATAAAAAGGAGATGTGATTTTTTATGAAAATGAATTTTGAAAATGTTAAACATAAAGGTACAAGCGTTACTTTATCAAATGCATTAGAAAACGAAGATGTACAATTTCAACGTAAATTGTTTTTTATAAATAAATGGAGAAGTGTTAATCTATTTTATTTACAAGGTCTTTCAGTAGAAGAAAAAGTATATATAGACAATATCTTTTATGATTTTTTCTGTTATACAAATAAAGTCTTTTATTTAGGAAGAATGTATTTATTTGAATGTGAAAAAAGAAAAATTATAAAAAGTCGTAAACAATGTATTAGAGAAATAGATTATTTTGTGCAGTATTATCTTTATGATTTACTTGACTTTGTTAAAAATAGTAATTTTGAAACAGATGTAAAATATGCATTAAACTTTTTTATAAAAGATATGATATATCTGTTGTGTGATATAACAAAAAAGTAGAATAAATTTTTATAATGTAGAAATATACCTTGCTTATATGAACTATTAAACATACTAATAAGATAAAGAGTAAGGAGAGATTTAAAATGACAGATTTAACATTACCAGTAGTTAGAACAATAGACCAGATGTATAATGATATAAAGACAGTAGATCCTAATTCAGCTATTAGTTTGAATTATTTAAAAAGCATTATAAGGAAATATAATATTCCTTCTGCTACATCTGGAAATAAGAAAATGTTTGATGAAACAAAAGTGTTTTCTTATATTAAACAAGAATTGTCAACTGAAAAATGTAATACATGTGAAAATATAAAAAATAAAATTAGAAAACAAGTATAAGCTATATTTTTTCTCTTATCCCTGAATTGTTGAACTTCATGGATAAGAGAATTTTATAAAAAAGTTGTACCGAACACTTGTTTTGTTATGTAAACTATGGTAAAATAAAGGTGTGTAAAAGTGGCTTGTACCAAGGAGAAAGGAGATTTTATGATATGGCAAGTATCAGAGAAAAAGGAAATGGAAAATATGAGATTACTATATCTAATGGATATACAATAAGTGGTAAAAAGATTAGAGTTATAAAAACTGTGCAATTAGATACAAAGTTATCTCCCAAGAAAATGGAAAAAGAGATTCAAAATATTGCTTATGAATTAGAGAAAGAAGTAAAATCTGGTTTATATTTGAAAGGAAATATTAAATTTAAGGATTTTTCTGATAAATGGTTACAAGATTATGCTGAAAAGAAGTTATCACCTACAACACTTGATAGATATAAAACTTTGCTGGTTAGAATAAATGAAGCTATTGGGCATATTAAACTTGAGGATTTAAGACCTAATCATCTTATAAATTTTTATAATAATCTTGCAGAGAAAAACATGAGCAATGTACCTATAAAAAATGAAAAAGGAGAAATTATTGGATATAAAAAATTATCGCCTAAGACTATTCTTCATCATCATAGATTAATTTCCAGTATTCTTACAAAAGCAGTACAGTGGCAAGTAATAAAAGAAAATGTTGCTAATCGTGTTGAGCCACCCAAAGTTCCAAAACATGAAAGTCCATATTTAGATGATAAACAAGCTAAAGAATTAATCAAATTATTGAATAATCAACCTATACAATATAAAACAGCTATAATATTATTAATTTATACAGGATTAAGGCGTGGAGAATTACTTGGTTTAGAATGGAAAGATATAGATTATGTAAACAAAACCTTGAATATTGTTAGAACTTCTACCTATGTTAATGGAAAAGGTATGATTACAAAAGATACTAAAAACTCAAGCTCAACTAGAATTATTGATTTGTCTGATAGTGCTATTATTTTGTTAAAGAACTATCAAAAGTGGCAAAGTATAAGACGTTTAAAAATGGGAGACCAGTGGCATGATACAGATAGATTATTTACACAATATAATGGTTTGCCTATGGATGCAAATACAATAGGTAAATGGTTTAAACAATTTATAAATACGACAGACTTACCAAAAGTAACTTTACATAGTTTAAGACATACAAATGCAACATTAATGATAGCAACAGGAGCAGATATTCGTTCTGTTTCTGGAAGATTAGGACACAGTAATACTTCTACTACACTCAACATTTATAGTCATTTTATAGAATCAAGAAATAGAGAAATAGCCGATAAATTACAAGAAATGCTTGGATAAGTATAATTGGCAGTTGTTTTATCTACTTACTAACTGCCAACTTTATTAAATCATAAATAAAAGATAATATTATAGGTAATATTATTAATGAAAATATTGTTCCCAAAATTTTTCTTCTCTTTTTAGCAATATTATTCTTTTCTTTTATTGAAATTTCTACTAATGGATATGCTCCTTCAAGTTTTTGGCATAAATTTGAATATATTATCGTATAAGGAATTGTTAATAAAAGTGAAAAGTAAGCTATCTTTTCTATTCCATATTTTATAAAATTATTTAAAAATAGCATTGTAAAAACAGCAGATATAAATGATATTAAAATCATAATTGCTACACTTAAACGAAAGTGATTTATTAATAGATCGCTAATTTTTGACTGTTTTTTGCAGTATGATAATAACTCTTCAATTTTACTCTTTGTGGTAAAAAACCAACTTTCTTCTGCCGAAGATATTTCTATATTGCTGAATCCATTAACATCATAATTATATATATAAATACTTAAGTGATTTTTTAATGTGTAATCATGGTATTTCATTCTTATACTTTTAATTTCTCTTTCTTCACATACTCTTTCTGTAAAAATATCTTTTGTTTCACTATAAATTGATGTATTATCAAAAAAGTTTATACTAAATTTTATTTCTGTATTTTCATCATGTTTTAAATTTTCTATATATTTTGATAAATCCATGATATTGTCTTTTTCTATTATTTTATTTCTTATATTTATTTTTATTTCCTTCTTCATTATTATATCCCTTTCTATATTTCTTATTATATATCATATTTATTTATAAAAGCCAAGTACGGGAGTTAAATAGTATATAGTAAACCAAAATTCAATAATCATAAATGCGGTTAACCTCAAAAGTTAGCCGTTTTTTAAGTTTTTGATTTTAGTCATTTATAGTCATTTTTCTATTATTATATATTATTTTTATAGAAATAAAAAATGCCAGTAATCATTGATATTACTGACTTTTCTTGGTTGCGGGGGGTAGACTCGAACTACCGACCTTTGGGTTATGAGCCCAACGAGCTGCCAACTGCTCCACCCCGCGATATAAAATTTTAATTTGTAAAAAATTTTTATATTATTTAATTATATTATTGTTAATTTTTCAAAAAATATAATTAATAGTCGTGTAATAGTCGTGCAAACTATTATTGTTAGAAAAATCTTTTACAAGTAATGTCTTGTAACCGTTGTGCCATCTGCGTTTGATAGATTTGTGTAATTTCTAAAGTGCTATGTCCGCTGGGTTATGAGCCCGACGAGCTGCCAACTGCTCCACCCCGCGATGTACTGACTTAATTATTATACAACCAACAATTAGAATTGTCAATAGTTTTCCGAAAAAATCCTCATTAAAATACATATCATTACTAAATTAGAAAACTATCAATAACAATAAAATGTCTCACATATTATCACACACTATATTATATGCAATAAATAAAGCAAATATAACAAAAAAGTCAAAGTATATAATCAAACTGTAATAAAATCTTTCAAAGCATCAAACTTAGCATTGCCAATCCCTTTAACATTCTTGATATCCTCTATTTTAGAAAACTTACCATTTTGACTTCTATATTCAATAATTCTAAGAGCAAGAGAAGGACCAATACCGAGGTAAAAGTTCAAGTTCAGTCTGAGAAGCAGAATTAATATTCACAACTTGTTTAGCGGAACTACTACCACTTCCAATCTTTCCACTACTACTCCCTACGCTTTCTCCAGAAGAAATTCCCCCAGAAGAACTAACATCATCACTATTTAAACTTCCTTCTCCCGAACCCAAAATAATATACTCAAAATCAGGATTCTCTTTTAAATCGTTAAAACTAGGAATATTAAGTTTAACGCCATCACTCAAAATATAAACCAAATTAATTTTAGAAATATCTGCATTAGAAGTAACACCACCAGCAGCATCAATAGCATCAGTAATTCTAGCACCTTCATTTAAAACCACAACTCCACTATTATTCACTTCACCAGTAACATACACATAAATCTTTTCATCCGAATTCTCATCACTCATTCTATCTTCAGAAGAAGCTGTATCCTTATCATATTGATTACTAACATTATTGTTATCATTATTGTCTTCATTACCTTGGCCATTTAAACCATCTTCACCATCAAAATTAGAAGAATCATCATTTAATACATAATCATTACTCTCACTAATTACTTCTCCATTATCTAAACCTCCAGTAAAAAATTCAAATATAAAATATACACATATAATTGCAAAAACAGCAATTGCAATCAAAATAACTTTTTTCTTTTCCATATAAAAACCTCCAATCAAAATTTAATTCATTAAATAGTAAAATTAAATAAAAACTTCTTGCAAATAATCTAAAAATGAGATATCATATAAACACAACAAATAATAAGGAGTGCAAAAAACAAATGAAAACTAACAAAACAACAGTAATACTAGCGATGATAGCAATTATAAGTATCTTATTCTGCAATTACTCATATGCAGAAACAACTCAATCAATAAGTTCAGAGCCAAATTTAACATTATATTCAGATGCAGCAATACTAATTGATTCTGCAACAGGAAAGGTCTTAGCAGAAAAAAATTCAAATGAAAAAATGTATCCAGCAAGTACAACAAAAATATTAACAGCAATAATAGCTTTAGAAAATTGTAAATTAGATACTCAAATAACAGCAAGTTATGATGCAGTAATGTCAATCCCAGTAGGTTATTCAAATGCAGCAATACAACCAGATGAAACCCTATCCCTTGAAGAACTTTTAAACTTATTTTTAATACATTCTGCAAATGAAGTTGGAATGATTTTAGCAGAACATATTTCAGGAAGTGTAGAAAATTTTGCAAATTTAATGAATCAAAAAGCAACTGAAATCGGATGTAAAAATACACATTTTACAAATCCTAGTGGAATTCATAATGAAGAGCATTACTCAACAGCATATGATATGGCATTAATCGCACAATATTGTATGAAAAATGAAACTTTTAGAAGCATTGTATCAAAACCATCTTGTGAAGTTGCAGCAACAGATAAATATGAAGACCGTTATTTTGTAAATACAAATGATTTAATACGCCCATCAAGTCAGTATTATTATGAATATGCAATAGGAATAAAAACTGGATTTACAAGTCAAGCAAAAAATTGTTTAATAGCTGCAAGTAAAAAAGATAATATGGAATTAATTACTGTCATTCTTGGTGCACAAACAACACCAGATGGTAAAAGTGCTAGATACTTAGATTCTATTAATCTTTTTGAATATGGATTTAATAATTATAAATTTGAAGAAGTTATGTCCCAAAATGAAACAGTTCAAGAAATCACAATAAAAAATGCAACAAAAGAGACAAAAAATTTATCACTACTTATAAAAGATTCAATTAGTAGTACTGTACCTATGAATTTCAACTCAGAAAATTTAGATTATTCTATTGAGCTTAATGAAAATATTTCAGCTCCAATAGCAGAAGGTAGTACACTTGGAAAAATAAGTTACAATATTGATGGAGTTACATATACTTCTGATTTAATTGCTAGCCATAATGTTGAAAAATTTGATTTTATTTTATTAATTGGACAAATTATTCTTGTAATAGTTGTGTTAATTATATTAGCAAAATTACTTTCTCCAAAAAGAAATAAAAAATATAAAAGAAAAAAATAAAATTTAATTAATATATTTTAGTGGAAGTCTAAATGACTTCCACTTTATTTATAATCTTTTCCTATAATTATTGTAATATCCACATTACTTGAACTTACTGAACTTGATGAAATATTTCCTAACCCTAAAATTTCTTTTACATTGTTTTCATATTTTTCATCTACATCAGTTTTATTAATTATAGTTGTTTTTGAAGTACTTGTTGTAGTTGATGTTCTTGAAATCTTATATCCTTTTGCTGTTAAATCTTTTTTTACTTGTGAAAGCTTTTCACTAGAACCTGAACCATTTAAAATTTCTATTTTTATTTTTCCTGCTTCTTTTTTTGTTACTGTATCTGTTGAAGAACTTGATGTATTATCACTTGTTGTATCAGTGCCACTAGTTGTATTATTATCTGATGAACTACTTGTGCCAGAAGTAGAGTCTGTTCCACTATCTTCAGTTCCGTTTTCTCCTGCTGGAACAGTTGTATCTGTACTATAATATAATTGTTGTACTAATTCTTCTGTTTCCTCTTCATCTACTTGGAAGAACCAATATGGCACACCTTGTGGTGGTCCTACTGAAACTCCTGGTAAGTATGCACTTTGAATTCCATTAATATCTACATTTATTGCATATGGTATATAATCTTTTATAGCTGATATTGATAAATTTGTATCTACATATTCATAAACTAAATCTACAATTTCTCCTATTTTAAATACGTTTTTAGCTTGTATTGTCTGTTTTGCAGTTGCTATAATGAATTCTCTTTGTGTTCTCATTCTTCCATAGTCGTCTCCACCATATTCTTCTGGATATGTTTGATTTTTGTTGTTTTTTCTAAACCTTAATAGTTGTTCAGCTTTATTTCCATCAATTAATTGTAATCCTGGTTCTAAGTTAATGTGTAAGTCTTGTGATGGGTCATCATATACCATTCCACCAGGTACATATGGAACTTCAAATTCTACTCCACCTATTACATCTACTAATTTTATTAATGCTTGATTATCAATTACCATATAGTATTTTAAGTCTAACCCTGTTATTTCATTTACTGCTTCTAATGTCTTTTCTGCTCCACCTCTTTGATAAAGTGAATTTATTTTGTCATTTCCTCCACCTGTCTTTATATTTTTACCAACAAATGTATCTCTTGGAATTGATAATAATGATGCTTTTTGTGTTTTAGGGTCATATGAACCAACTATTATTGTATCAGTTAATTTTAATCCATTATCAGTACTTACACCCATTAACAATACTTGTAATGTGTCTAATTCTTTTAAAGTATTTTCATCATGTCCCACAAGTGTTGATAATAATCCTTGCATTCCTCCACCATTTTTTTGTGTTCTATATACTACAAATCCTGTTAATCCAATCAAAACAATTAACAAAATTAATAAAATTTTTTTCAATACACCTGATTTCTTTTTTACTTTTCTTGTTTCATCTTCTCTTTTGTTTTTTCTTCTTCTTGACAATTCACTCACTCCTAATATTATATTACTCGTTTACTATTTTACTATAACAGATATATAAATAAATTTCAACAATTATTTATTTTTTTTACAAAAAATTCACATTTTGGATAAATTTTAAACTCCTTATTGTGAAATAAGGAGTTTAATTTTGATTTATATTAAAATATTATTGTTAATAATAAATTATGTTCATAAAAGATTTTTGTTATAAATGAATTTGCTATAGCATCTGATATTGTAGTATTTCCTGTAATATATACTATAAAGAATAATATTGCTAATATTACATAAATTATTAATAGTGATTTTATAATCCCATATAATACTCCGCCAATTTCATTAAATTGTTTTAAAATTGGTAATCCTGTTATTATATCTGCAACAAATGTTAGTAATATTAAGATTACTCTTGATATAATAAATATACCTAGCATAGCACATACATTTATTACTTTTACAGCAATTGTTCCTGAAGCTTCTATAACAATTTCATTTCTTGTTTTATTTACTGTATCATCAACATAGCTTTCTATATATTTCATAAATCCATCATCTTCTTTTTCTTCTGCTGAATCTTCACTTGTAAAGTTTTCTATGATAGCTTCTTTTATATTTTCATCTATTTGTGTTTTTTCAATTATTAAATTTGATACTGGTTTGTATAAAACTACTGCTAATATAATTGATACAAGTACTGCAATTAAACCAACTGCAAGTTTTACTAATCCTTTTTTATAACATATAAATATATTTAATGCAACTATTGCAATTAATATTATATCAAAAATTATTCCCATAAATTTTCCTCCTATAAATTTATAATTTGAATTTTATCTCTATATACAACTCCAACTAAATTATCTGTCATTACAATATCATTAATTTCTGTTTCAGATATGTATTTTTTTATCAAGAAACCATTCGCACTAATTATATGCAATTCTGTTCCAAAATTAATTGCAATTTTATTTCCTACAGTTAATACTGATTTTGCAACATCCTCAGTTATATATTGTCTTTCCTTTAATGTTTCTGGATTTATAATGCTCGCATATGTATCTGATGTATATTCTCCTGTTGAAATTTCTTTTAAAATAGCTATTTTATTGTCAAGTTCGATTGTTGCAAATGCTATATTGTTTTCTTTTAAGTCAATTATTTTGGTACTAGTATTATTTTGTAAAGTTTCAATTGAATCATTATACATACATAAAAGTTTTCCTTTTTCCTGATATTCAATATTTAATATCAATTTGTCTGTTGGTGCTTCATATTTATATAACATTGATTCATTTGGTGTTGTTTGTGCTAATTCAATTGATATTATTTGAATACTTGATTGTATTATTATTCCTGAAATATCTATTTCTGCTATTGCTAAATATTTACTGTCCTGCGAAATACTTACATCTGCCACTATTGATGATACCAAATTTGTTTTAAAAATTGATTTTCCGCTTCTATCATATACATCTACTATTGATTTATAGCTTGCATTTGATAAAACTATTGAAACATATCCATTTCTATTTACATTTATCTGTGTTATATTACCTTCTACCTCATTTTCAAATATTTTTTCTCTTCCTGAAATTAAATAAAATTTCTGACCATTCTCTTCACATATTGCCATATATTTTCCATTAGATACAAATACGGCTTTATTTATATCTAAATCAATTGTAGATACTTGACTTCCTACTCTATTATAAAATTCTAATGATTTATTTTTAAATACACATATATATTTGTCATATGCATATATTTGTACATTTTCATCTCCGTCTAATTCTATTGTCCTGGTATCTTCTTGTAGCAATTCTTTTCTTAATACATTCTCATCACACCATCTTCTAAAATTTAGATTATATATATATATAATCATCAAAATTAGTAAGATTACGAGAATTACCAGAATACCAATAAATACGGCTAATTTCTTAAGTTTACCTCTTCGTTGGTTCTGTAGCTCTTCAGCCCAAAAATCCTTCATTATTTTCTCCTTGTCTTTTGATATTTGCTATTATTATATCACAAGCATCATTTTTTGCAAATATTTTTTGATAATATTAACATTATTTGTATAATTCCGATATAACCAAAAAACGGATAAACAATATTTACTAATTTTGAAAACCCAATATTCGAAACTATAAGACTACTTATACACATAAATATTACAATCTGTGGATAACTTTTCCCATTTTCACTTATATTTTGCAAAAAACCTGTTCCAATCGAGATTGCTGTTGTAAATATTGATGATAATATTATAAATGCATAAATTTTTTCAAATTTACTAAAAAATTTACTTACTATATATACAACAGGCATTTCTAATTCAGAAATATTTACATCTGATTTTAATAAAATTGTATATATTATAAATGATAAAATTAGCATAATTATTGTTGTTATAAATGATATATATTTAGTATCTGATATTTTTCTTATATGTTTTCTTAATGATATTAATACTGGTATTATAAGAATTATATTATAACTACAATATGTTACTGCACTTATTACCCATCCTTTTTTTATAGTTTCTATATTTTGAAAATTATTTATTGTATTAAAATTAATTATACCTATAATTACTATAAATATAATTAATAAAGGTACTATATATTCACTTACTTTTAACACACCTTTAACACTTGTTAGAAATACACAAAAACATAATATGGCTAGAACTAGGCTTCCTATTATTTTATGTACTCCTATTTGTTGTTCAAAATATGCTCCAAATCCTGCAATCATTATATAAAATGTTATAAGTAATAATATATTCAATATATTGTTCACAACTTTTATAATTTTTTTGTTTTTTATAAGTTGGCTTAAAAACTGGTCGTAATTATTAATCTCATATTTTAATATAATTTTTAATATTTTATTTATTAATATTCCAATTAAAATACATGTTACAACCAATCCAAGCATTCCATGTAATCCATAACTATAGAAAAATGAATAAATTTCTTGTCCTGAAGCAAACCCAGCACCAATTAATGCTCCCACTATAACTAATACAATTACTAATATTTCTTTCATAAATACCTCTTGTATTAATTATATATATTTTTTTTGAATTAATACCAAAGAGACATTCTAATGATAATTTTTTATCATTAAAAATGTCTCTCTTAATAAAAATTTTATTTTTTTCTTCTTCTAACTTGCCATACTACTATTCCTATTCCAATAATTATAACTGGTACTACGAATATAATTGTTTTAATAATTGCATCTTGTTGTTCTGTTACTGTATATCTTTCATTTTCTCCTGTTTTTCTAATTGTAATTGTATCTGTTCTTTCTGTTAAATGTGAAATAGAGTTTAAAATCACATCTTGATTATTATATAAATCTTTTGCATATGTATAATATTGTCCACTTATTTGTAGTGGCATATCTGATGCACAAATTTCATTTGAATAAATAATTAATTCTGATTTTACCTCATCTGATATTTTTTTTGTAACTAATGCTCCTACTATACTAGCTCCTTCTTCTCCATCTAAATCTGTTCTTGTATAAGAATTTATATCAAAATTTGTTCTTACAAATGATTTTTCTCCAGTTTGTGCAATTGTTTCATATTCCACTCCTAGTTCTGTTAATTTATCTTCATCAGCAAATTGAATTTTTCCTGCATCAACAAAACACATTTTCATTGTCATATCAATATCTGACATGAAACTAGCATTTGCATCTGTTATAACACATTCTGGCATTCCTTGTAAGATTTTTGCTGAATCTTGCTCAAATATTGCACCATATCCAATTGTTATTCCATATTGAGATAAAACTTGGTCAAAATTTGGTGTATCAACTTCTAAAATATTTTGTGATGTTAGCATCATGATTTTTCCACCTTTTTTGATATATTCTATTATTTTATCTCTTTCTAATTCTGTTATATCTTTTTCTAATGTTGTTATCATTAAACAATCACAATCTTCTGGTACAGAACCTTTTGATAATATATCTAAATATTCAACTTCATTAGAATCACTTTTCAATTTTGATATTATACTTGATAATGCTTGGTCAGTTTGATAAAATGTTTTTCCTGAAAGTATATATATTTGGGGCTTCTCATCTAATGTTATTTCTACAATTGCATTTGTTAAAGCTTCTTCTGTTTTGTCAACTTGTTCATATGTAGAATTAGTATATTCATATGTATATAAATCACTTATACTTAATTTCTTTTCTTTATCTCCTGTTTTTACTACTATTAAACTATCTGATGCCTCAAGATTATATTCTGACATTAAATCTGCTCTTGATGATAAATCATCTATTTCTTCTATTTTTATTCTATCTGTTACTTGTGTATATTTGTTTGCATATTCTTTTAAATAATCATATTCTGATAAATTAATTAATTCAATTGTTATATCTTTATCTAAATTTTTTAATTTATCTTTTGTCTCATCTGATAAAGAATATAATTTTTTTTCTGTAAAATCTAAATCTTCTATATTAATTTTTTCAACTGCCCAATTTAGTAATATATAACATGCTATTACTATAAGTACTAGCGCTATTGTTGTTGTGCCTTTTATTAGCCATTTATTTTTTATTATTTCTAAAAACTTTTTCACGCTTTCCCTCTCCTTATTTAACTAATTTTCTTCTTTGCATTATTATTATCGTAAACGCTGTAAACATTCCTGTAAATGATACTAAACCTACTATTTCACTTAATGAAATTACTCCACTTGGGAAGTCTTGGTAAAAGTTCATTATTGCTAAATTTGAAAATACACTGTTTAAGTCTTGCATGAATAATGACATTATTAGAAATGCTATTGTTATTACTCCAGCTATTATTTGATTTTCTGTTATACTTGATGCAAACATTCCTATTGATAATGCTGCTGCACTTATTAATATATAACCTAAAATACTTACTAATACTACAGCAATATTGGGTGACCCAAAATAGTTTACAATTAAGAAATATCCTAATGATATTACTAGTGTTATACATACAACTGTTATTGCTGCTAATAATTTTCCCATTACAACTCCTGTCATGCTTACTGGTGATGTTAAAATTAATTGTTCTGTTCCTGTTTTCCTCTCTTCTGCAAACATTCTCATAGTCAATATTGGTACAATTATCATTAATCCATATAATGCTGCATAATAGTATAATGCTCCTAGATCAACATTACCTGTTGCTACTGTTGTTAAATAGAAAAACACACTAAATACGAATAAAAATATTCCTATTACTATATATCCTATAGGAGATAGAAAATAACTTTTTAACTCTTTTCTATAAATTGCCCACATTATTCTTTTCCTCCTTCATCTTTTTTGCTTCCTTCTATTAATTGCATAAATGCATCTTCAAGTGTTGCATCTGTTTTTTTCATTTCAAATATTGTAATTCCTTCTTTTGCAAAAATTTCAAATATATTTTTCCTTAAATCTGTATCTTTTTCTGCTGTAATTATGTATTCTTTTGTTTTATCTTCGTTTTCTGATATAAATTTTACTTCTTGTACATTTTCTAATTTTTCTTTTATTGTTTCCATTTTATTTTCTGGGTCTTCTACTGTAACATGTATAGAGTTTTCTTTAACAACTTTTTTCTCTAGATTTTCTGGTGTATCAATTGCTACAATTTCTCCTTTATTTATAATAATAACTCTATTACAAATCTGACTTACCTCTGATAATATATGTGAGCTTAATATTACTGTATGTGTTTTTCCTAATTCTTTTATTAATGCTCTTATTTCTGTTACTTGTTTTGGATCAAGTCCAACAGTTGGTTCATCAAGTATAATTACTTTTGGGTCTCCCACTAATGCTCCTGCCATACTTACTCTTTGTTTATATCCTCTTGACAAATTTTTTGTTAATTTGTTTTGAACATCTGTTAACCCGATTTGCTCTAAAACTTTTGCAACTTTTTCCTTCTTTTCTTTTTTATCTACACCTTTTATTTCTGCCATATATGTTACAAATTCTTTTACTGTTAAATCTCCATATAATGGTACTCCTTCTGGCATATAACCAATCTGTTTTTTAGCTTTTTTAGGTTTTTTGGACATATCATATCCATCTACTATTACTTTTCCATTAGTTGGTTCAATAAAACCTGTTATCATATTCATAGTTGTACTTTTTCCTGCTCCATTTGGTCCTAAAAAACCGACAATCTCCCCTTCTTCTATTTCAAAATTGATATTATTCACGGCTGTAAAACTTCCGTACTTTTTGGTAATATTTTCAACTTGAATCACGAATTTTTCCTCCTCATTTTTTGTTCTTAACACATATTACCATTTACCTCTTTTTTTGTAAATAATATTCACACAACTTTCACATTTTTTATTACGGATGCTTCTATCATATATATTATTTGCATATTATTGATTGGAGAGGTTTTTATGCAATTTTTATATACTTTTATTATATCTTTTATTTTTATATTTTTTTCTGAACTTGGAGATAAAACTCAAATTCTAGTTTTATCTCTTTCAGGAAAACATAAAGCTTTTAATATATTACTAGGTGTAGTATTAGGAACACTTCTTAGTCATGGTTTGGCTATTACATTTGGTAGTCAAATTAGCAATATAGGAAATATTTATTTTATTACAATTTTAAAATTTATTACATATATAACTTTTTTAGTTTTCGGTTTTTTTGGTTTTTGGAAATTGAAAAAAATAAACGATACTCCTATTTCTACTAAAACTCATTCTACATCTACTATTATTAAATTTATAAATTCTTTAACAAAAAATTGTATATTAATTGTTGCTTTAACCATTGCTATTGGAGAACTTGGCGACAAAACTTTTCTCGCTTCATTAGGACTTGGAATTCAATATCCATTATATCGATTTTCACTGATTTTAGGTTCTATATTTGGAATGGTTATTAGTGATTCTATTGCTATATTTTTTGGGAAAATAATTAGTAAAAAAGTTTCATCAAATACTATAGATATTATTTCTAATACTATTTTTATTATTTTTGGTATTGTTGGAATTTTATCTGTTTTAATATAAAAGGAAAAAACGGGACTGTCCCAAAATTTCCTTTTGGGAAAATTTGGGACAGTCTCCAATAAATTATTCTATTCCTAAATATTCATTATAAGTAACTTCTCTATCAATAATCTTGTCTTTTTTAATATCAATAATTCTATTTGCAACAGTTTGGGTTAGCTGATGATCATGTGAAGTAAATAGTATAATTCCTTTAAATTTTTTCATTCCATCATTAACAGCTGTTATACTTTCCATATCTAAATGATTTGTTGGTTCATCAAAAATTAGGAAATTTGCACCTGAAAGCATCATCTTAGCTAATACACATCTTACTTTTTCCCCTCCTGAAATTACATTAGCTTTTTTTAATGATTCATCTCCTGAGAATAACATTCTACCTAAAAATCCTCTTACATATGTTTCATCTGGGTCTTTTGAATATTTTCTTAACCATTCTGTTAAATTCTCATCTGTATCAAATAGATAGTTATTATCTTTTGGGAAATATGAACTTGTAATTGTTGTTCCCCAAACTAGTTCTCCTTCATCTGGTTCTATTTCACCAGCAATTATCTGGAATAAAACTGTTTTTGCATTTTCATTATCTGCTAAAAATGCTATTTTATCACCTGGTTTTACAACAAATGAAATATTATCTAAGATTTTTTCTCCATTTATTGTTTTAGATATATTTTTTACTTGTAAAATTTCTTTACCTGGTTCTCTATCTGGTTTGAAATCTACATAAGGATATTTTCTATTTGATGGTTTTATTTCATCTAGTTCTATTTTTTCTAATGTTTTCTTTCTTGAAGTTGCTTGTTTTGATTTTGAAGCATTAGCACTAAATCTTGCAATAAATTCTTGTAATTCTTTAATTTTTTCTTCTTTTTTCTTATTTTGTTCTTTCATCTGTTTTAATGCTAATTGGCTTGATTCATACCAGAAATCATAATTTCCTGGATATACTTTTATTTTTCCAAAATCAACATCAGCAATATGTGTACATACTTTATTTAAAAAATATCTGTCATGTGATACAACTATTACTGTGTTTTCAAAATTGATTAAGAATTCTTGTAGCCAATTTATGCTTTTTAAATCTAAGTCATTTGTAGGCTCGTCTAGTAACAATACATCAGGATTTCCAAATAGAGCTTGTGCTAATAATACTTTTACTTTTTCTCTTGGTTCTATTTCACTCATTAATTTATAATGATTTTCTGGAATAATTCCTAAATCATTTAAAAGTACTGCTGCATCTGATTCTGCATTCCAACCATCTAATTCTGCAAATCTTTCTTCTAATTTGGCTGCTTTCATTCCATCTTCTTCAGAAAAATCCGGTTTCATATATATTGCTTCTTTTTCTTTCATAATATCATATAATTCTCTATTTCCCATCATTACAGTATCTATTACTGTATATTCTTCAAATGCAAAATGGTCCTGTTTTAATACAGATAATCTTTCTCCTTTTTCTAAAGATACATCACCTTTACTTGGTTCTATTTCTCCTGATAATACTTTTAAAAAAGTAGATTTTCCTGCTCCATTTGCACCTATTATTCCATAACAATTTCCTTTAGCAAATTTTATATTTACATCTTCAAATAATACTCTTTTTCCAAATCTTACTGTTACTCCATTTGTTGTTAACATGGCTTCCTCCTTTAATTTTTTATTCTTATATACTATACCACATTTTTACATTTTTGTCTAGCATTGCATTTTTTGTCGAATTATGTTATTGTATATCCATAAGGGGGTTCTTTTTATGGGAAAAAGAAAATTAAAAATTGTTAATAAAACTCGTTTTATTATTGCAATTATTATACTTTTAGTAATTATTTTTGTTAGCATATATGCATTATTAACAAAAATTAGTGGAGATGATGTTGTTGAAACTTCTGCTCCTCTTGCAGAAAGTGATATTTCTGAAACACCTATAATTGAGGATAAGCATATTTCTATGAGTGTTATAGGAGATATTATGTGCCATAATTCACAATATACTGATGCTTATGTTGCATCTTCTGATACATATGATTTTTCTTATGTTTTTGAAGATATTAAACAATATATAGAACCTGCAGATATAGCAATTGGTAATATTGAAACTACTTTTGCAGGAAAAGAAAGAGGATACAGTAATTATCCTACATTTAATTCTCCAGAACAATTAGCTACTAATTTAAAAGATTTAGGTATTGATGTCCTTTGTACTGCTAATAATCACAGTTTAGATAAAGGATATTCTGGACTTACTAGCACTTTAAAATTTTTAGATGATGCTGGAATTTCTCATATGGGAACATATGATTCTGCAGAATCTCAAAATGAAATTTTAATTAAAGATGTTAATGGTATTAAAATCGCATTTTTAGCTTATACATATGGAACTAATGGAATTCCTGTTCCTAAAAATAATCCTTATTGCATTAATCTAATTGATAAAGATTTAATATTAAAACATCTTGAACTTGCAAAAGAACGAGAACCAGATTTAATTTGTGTTAATATGCATTGGGGACTTGAATATAAGACAAAACAAAATTCTGAACAAGAAGAATTAGCTGATTTTTTATTTACAAATGGTGTTGATATTATTTTAGGTAGTCATCCTCATGTTTTACAACCTATGGAGAAAAAAACTATTACTCTTGAAGATGGCTCAACTAAAGATTGTTTTGTGATTTATTCTTTAGGTAACTTTATTTCTGGGCAAAATCAAGATAATACTAGAAATTCAGTTATTTTGAATATAGAATGTACTAAAAGTGGTGAAACAAATAAAACTACAATAGATTCAGTTTCTTATGTACCTATTTACATGTATAAATCTTCTTCTGGAAAAACTAAAAGATATAAAGTTTTAGATATTGAAAAATCTATTGAGAATTATGAAAATGGTACGGATAAATCTATTGGTCAAAAAACTTATTCTACTTTAAAAACTGAACTTAATAAAATTAAAACAACTATGGGAGAAAATATAATTTTTTAAATAATATTCAAAAAGTTGACAACTCTATTTATAATAGATTTGTCAACTTTTTATACATTGGTGCACCATCTCGGCTTCGAACCGAGGACCTCCAGATTAAGAGTCTGTTGCTCTACCAGCTGAGCTAATGGTGCATAACAATAATTATTATAATACTAAAGAGCTCACTTGTCAATATGTGAGCTCTTTTTTATCATAAACTTTCTGTCAGATTATTTACCTAAAACTTTTTTTCTGATTACTATTATTCCTACTGATAATACAACTAATGCTACTGCTCCTACTGAAATGTATAATATTATATTGTTTGATAATCCTGTAGGTGGTGTAATTCTAATTGTAATCATATCATCATCTTGTTGATGTAGTCCTACTCCTTCTCTAAATTCTCCTGTTGTATGTAATTCATTTCTATATAAGCTTGGTACATAATCTCCTGGTTTATATGTTTTTCTAACTTGTTCTCTAGAGCTATTAGCTACACTATCTATATTTCTAGCAATTTTACCATTTAATTGGATAATTTCTGCATGGTTTTCATATACATAGTCTTCAGCTTGATTTGCTAATAATTTACTTGCAAACAAATATTCTTTATGTGATTCTCCTGGTGCTAAATCTTTAAATATGTCTGTTGTAAATACTAGGTAATTTCCATTCTTAATTGCTTCTAATGTTGCATTTGAAATATAACCTCTATTGAATAAGTCTTCTTCTACATTTGTTATTTGTGTCCAATTTACATTATAGTCTGTTTCTGTTGTACATGTAAGTTCTGTGTCTACATAGTCTACTACTAGTTCTGCTGATGGTTTTATTAATGGTGAATTTGCTTCTCCATAGAAGTAATAATCTCCATTACCTCCATTTCTAGAATCATATTCATAATCTATCTCACTATTATTTGTAACAGTTATCGCATATAGAATATCTAATCTTGCACCTTGTATTAACTCTGTATCCATTTCAATATATAATGCTTTTTCTCTTCCTAGTGATTGTAAGAATGTATTTCTATTAAATACTTCAGTTTGTCCTAATGCTCTTACATAATTCATATCCTCTGTATATGGATTTCCTTCTGTTAATACTTGTCCATTTGCTAATGTTATTTTTAAGTTTTCTATTGTTTTATCTATTACAATATCTTCTCTTGGTCTTTCTATTATACCGAAGTCAAAATTGTCTGGTTTATTTTCAAAATCTCCACCATTTTCATCAACTTGAGTTGTTTGTTCTTCAGTATATTCTACTTGTACTCTGAATGAAGGGCTATATGCTGTCATATTTATTTTATCATTAAAGTTAGAATATTGTAATGATGGTATACTTAATCTGTCATCCAAGTCATCTATTGCTATTGAACTATTATTTGGTAATGTTAAATGCCATTTATCATCTCCATTATCATCTTTAAATACTGCTTTTATTGGATCTTGTGTTATTATTGTTGATTTATAGTTTCTAGCATTTATTGAGTTACCGTTTATTGTTGAAGCTCCAATTGAATGTTCTGAAAAACTTCCACCATTATTTATTAGTCCTGTACCTTTATCAGCATCACCATATGTGAATTTTAATACATAATTATCTGTAACTATTCCTTCGAAGTTGTAATCTCCATTAGAATCTGTATATGTTACTGCATCATATGTTACAGCCTGACCATTTTCGATTCTATATATTTGTACTACTTCGTCTGAAATTTCACCTTCATCATATGCTTTTAATAATTCTACTTTAACATTTGCTACTCCTCTTTCACTACCGTCTTTTACACCATTTCCAAGTCTTTCTCCATATGTGTTGTCTGCATCAGTATCTTCCCATACTGTTCCAGATATAATCTTATATTCATCATTTTTATTTAATTTAAATGTTGGAGCAATATCTGTATCATCTTCATATGATTCTGGTTTTCCTGGTGTTGTATTTCCTGGTCTTGAATCTACATCAACTCCTGAATATTGAGTATTAGTTTTTCCAACTTCTTGTGCAGTTTTATTTTCAGCACATTGTGAATCTGCACCATAGAATGTAGTATAACCATTTATTTCTGAAATATTATTTAATAATATTTCTGGATTATTTATTAAAGTTTTTACAGTGTCATTTTTAACTCTAAATTCTATACTTATTATATCTGATATTTGTTGAGGTTGTAACATTACTCCATCAAGTTGAGTCGTATATGCTGCTTTATATCCATTTGAACTATATGTTTCGTTATATTTACTTATTTCTGTCCATCCATTCGAATTTGCAGAATTTATTTCATAATCATCATCATAGTAATTTACAATTTCTCTTATCCTTACAGGCAGTGTTTCTGATTGATTCTTTGCCCTTATTATATATGTTACATATACCTGCATTTCATTTGAACCTGCATCTTGTATATATGCTATATCTGATGGATTTACAGGTCTTGTATATACTCCTGGATTATATTTCTTTTCAAAGCTTACTGTATAATTTGTTACATTTACATCACTTGATATATTTCTATTACCATATAAATATGTATATTCTTGACCTTTCATTATTACTCTTACTTTTTGAATATCTGATGTTATTGCTATATCTGGTTGTTCTCTTGGAACTAGTCCTAAGTTCATATATTTAATATTCCATTCATCTGTTCTTTGTGCATACTCGTCATCTACGTGAAGATCTCCATCTTCATCTTCCCATTCATCATGATCAATACAATAACTACCTGTATCAGTATCAGTATGACTATAATCATCTAGTAATTCTGTTACATTTTTTGTATCTGCTCTTACCATAAAATCTGTTATAGTTTGGTTTAGTGTTGATACATTATTACCTGTAGTATATGATAATGGATATTTTAATTGTCCACTACCTAATACTCCTTGGCTGTTTACTTCATCAAAATAATTATCTAACTGAACTCTTGTATTTGAAACTTCTACTCCTTTTGATGTATTTTGTCCAGAAGTAGCATTTGCTACTGTAGTATATTTTAGTCCATTATATTCAAATTCTATATAAGAATTATTAAATTTACTATAATCACTACTGCTTACACCATATTCGTGGTTATATATTGTTATTTTTCCTTGCATCTTGTAATTTCCGCTTGAGTCAGTTTCTGTTGATGCTATAAGACTTCCAGAACTTGTCCTCCAGTAGACTCTAACACCTTGTATCCCTTTTTCTCCTGAATCTTTTGAACTATTATTAGTATTTGCTTTTCCTGCTAAAGCATCTTCCCAAACAGTTCCCGAAATTGTTACATTTCCTGAACCAGGTCTATGTTCCCAATCATCATCATGGTCATCACCATCATCTCCTGTAATAATGTCTGGTGAATTTTTTATAGAAACTGTAGTTCCTCCTGCATTTACTTTAATTGGGAATTCTTTTCCTGAATTTGAACCATAACCAGGTGTTAAATTTCTTATTTCTTTCAATGTGTATATTCCTTCTGCTAATCCTTCTATTACTATAGGTTGATATGTTGATATACCAGTTGTAAATTGTTTTGCTTGGTTTTCATCTGAAGTATAAGATAAAATTCCGTCTGGTTGTATATTTGATATATATTGGTTATTTTTGTTATCTCTAATTATAAATGTTGTTCTTGATAATGTATATCCCGAATTACTATCTACCTTATTAATTGTAACAGTTGGTGTGGTTGGTTTTGGAATAGCTATTATCATTTGTTGCCATTGTGACGCACCTTTTGAACCACCATCAACACATCTTAAGAAATATATTGATACACTTGTTTGTGTAGCTCCATTTTTTAAAGCATCATAAAGTTGTAATCTATATGTTTCACTATCTGGTTCTTGTGCAATTGAACCAGTATTAGCATTTAATCCTAGTATTGCTCCAACTGTATTTGTTTGTTCATCAGGTATGTCACGTAGAAAATAATAGAAAGCAGGCCAAAGCATTTTTTGAGTTTCTGTATAATCTCCAACTCCATCTACTCTATATCTAGTTTGTCCAAATACTCCATTTAATGCTAGTGCCAATGCAGCTGCAGAGCTTTCTTTTACAGTTGTTATCTCTGAATAATCTATTCTACTATAATCATTTTCATCATCATTACTTGAGTTTCCATTTGGGAAGTGCCAGCTTTTAACAGTATTATGTTCTATTTCTATATAGTTCATTATCCTAAATGTAGCATCACTCCATTTTGTAGATGCTTTATCATGTTGTACACAATATAAATATTCGCTTTGATACATATCATCTAGATTTAGTTTAATTGTTTTTCCTAGAAATGATTGTCCAGCACCTTCGCCTTGTGATTGTGCAGTTTGAGCTTCCGTAACAAATTGTCTTATTCCGTTAATTTTATTATAATTTACTTCTACTGCAAAAGCCATATTATGTATAGATAATATTACAAATATTATCATTATAAGTATTACCGTTAATAGACATTTCTTTTTCATGTGCTTTTACCTCCTTCCCATTTTAATATTTCTTTTATTGTTTTTAATTACCAAATATATTGCAACTGCTATTAAGCCAGTATTTATTATTACTAAAAGTGTATATATTATTGTTGTAGCACCTGTTGAAATATTTATCATAACATCTGCTGAACCTAAATCATTTTCTCCTTGTGCTTGGTTGTTTTCGGTAGAATTTATATCTTTTAATGCAAATTCATTATATGTTTCATATAATTCAGCTCTGTTATTTATTAGTCCAACATTATTTTCTGTCATTGTTTTTGTTAATATTAGCTTGATTTCTTTTTCTTCTCCAGGATTAATTATTTCATTTGCTAAAGCTTTTGTATGTAAATTATTTCCTGATAAATACCAATTAGGATTTAGTTCTGAACTAAATGTTAATCCATCTGGTAAATAATCTACTATATCTGTTGCATAACCAGGTACTTCTCCATTGTTTTTAACTTTAATACTATATTCTAGCACTACAAGTGAGCCATTTATTTGTTTTGAATGTATTTCCACTTTTTCAAATGTAGAATTATTATAATCATAAGATTTTGTTCCCTTGCTATTTTGTACAACAATTCTGCTTATATATTTATTTAATTCCAAATCAAATATTTGTACTTCTCTTAATCCCATATCTATATTTGTAACATAGTCTGTTAAAGTAATTGTATCTGTTACTGCATATCTTTTTGTTTCTCCATTTATAGTTAAATCTTTTGCTACTACATTTGAATTTTGACTCTCTGGAACTCCTTCTTGCATGTATATTGTAGGTGCATATTGAGTTGTATCATATTCAAATATTACTATATATTGTCCTTCATTTATTCTTGTAAATGTGTATTCTCCTCTAGAATTTGTTCTAGTTTCTGCTAAATTACCATCTTTATCTACAGCAATATTATTTGTTGAAACATCAAGTAATTTTACTGTAATATCTGATAATAATTGGTCATTAGCATCTCTTTGTCCATTTGAATCTGTATCTAACCATGCTGTACCACTTATTAAGCATTTTGTATCATCTGAAACAGTTCCTCTTAATATGTGTGTAGTAGTTGCTGTAGTTGCTTTTAAATCTGTATCTAATGATAATTCTGCTGTTGCGAAATTTGTTAATGTTTTTACATCAAAAATTTCATTTGTATCAAGAACTTTTGTTACAAGTCTTATTACCATTTTCTCTCCAGGTTCTAGATAAGCTAAATGTCTATAATCATTTGCAATTACATTTGTAAATGACTCTGAATCATCAGCTGATATGATTTGTTTATATATTACATCATTTTCATAAACTTCTTGTATTTCTAAATATTCTGGTATATCATCTCTTATTGTATATGATTCAGCAACATTACCTGTATTTTCTACTGTTATTATATATTCTATTTTATCTCCAATTTCAACATATGAACCTGTATCTGGTGATGCTTCTAATGTTGCATTTACGCCTAATGTAGCAATTTGTTGTATATCTTTATTTGCTCTATAAACATTTCCATTCGCATCTGTTACTGTTGATGTCATCTCTATTTCTTTTGGAGAGTCTTCAGTTTGTTGATTTATCCAAACATTTACATCAAACCAAACAGCATCATTTGGAGCGATTTCTTTAATAGTAATTGTTTTATCTTCATTTTCTGTTATAATGTCTGCTTCTCCAAAGTAATAGAAATCCATAATTTCTGAATTAGTATTAAATAATTGTACTTTTAAATTTGTAATAGTCTCATCTGACAAGTTTTCTATAAATACTTTATATCCTACTGATGTATTTGGTCTTGTCAATGTATCAAGGTCATCAAGTCTTTTATTTGTAATTCTTATAGTTGATGCTGAAAGCACATTTTTTAATTCCTCACTACTTACTTCAAATTCATTATAATTAACTGTTGATTTATTTGATATTTCTGCACCTTCTGTTGCATCCATATTTACTCTTACTTCATATTCATATGTAAATGTTTGTCCAGCTTCTAAGCTTTGAATTGTTTGAGTCATTTCTTTAATATCTGGTTGTTCAACATAATATGTAACACCTGTATATTCAAAATCTTCTTCTGGTATAACTACCACTGTTCCTTCAGGAACTTCTGATTTTACTGAAATATTTTCAAGTGTTTGTACACCATTGTTTTTTACTGTTACTGTATACTTTATTACTTCTCCAGCTTTTACTGTATCTCCATTTTTTAATTCATCATTTCCTACTTTTCCATTTACTGTTGTTTCTAATTTTATTCCTTCTCCTGTTGAAATTCCAACTAATTCTGATTGTACTTTTTGTACTTCTGCAATTTCTCCTTCATTATAATATACTTCATATCCTGAATATGATTTTAAATCATAATCTAGTGTTTGTGGTAGTAATACTGTATAATTTGCTTCAAAATTTGATTGTACATCCATACTTGGTATTTCTATCAAATATGCTTTTGGTGATGCAATTGCATTTATATCTTGATTCCAATTATTATTTGCATCATTTAAATCTGTTGTTGCATTCATATTATCACTATAATATATTGTACCATTTGAGGCATTTACTGCTGTTCTTAAAGCTGTATCTAAATTATTTGTTATTTGTTCTTCATTTCTTTCGAATTCTCCAGCTACTGGGAATTTTCCTAATATTCTTACATTGTTTAATACACTTTTTGTATTATTAACTAATACTATACTAAATTTTACTTCCGTACCACCTGCTGTTCTCTTATCTACAGTTGCTACTTGTTTATCTTCACTTATTCCTGAAACACTCTCTATATTGTATGATTCTATGTTATTAATAGCTACTAATCCATTTGGTGAAGAAATTTCTATTTGTTTTTCTTCAATACCTGTTACCCCAGAATTAGCATTTGTATATTCCATTGTTATCTTATCTGTTTTACTTGGTTCAGTTTTTGATAATACTAAATTACAATTTATTTGTAAATATAGTTGTGTTGCATCACTTTCAGCATAACTTAATTGTTCACCTTTTAGAGATATTTCAATTGTCTTTTGAGCTTTATTATATACGGCTCTTTCTATTTCAAATTCATCTCCATACAATTTGTCAAAAGTGTTTATTGATATTTCTTCTATTGATTGTGGTAATTGTATTTTTATTGTAGGATCTTTATATAAGTCATATCTTGTATCTGCTGATAATAATTTTACCCCTAATATAAAGTTACTATTTTGCACCATTGTTGATAAAGTATCTTTATTTACAATTAATTCTGCTTTTGTTGTTGTTTCTTTTAGCTCCATTGGAGTTTCCGTAAAGTTTTCTACTACTGTTTGACCTCCTAATGTAGCTTTCATAGTATTTCTTAATTTTAAGGCTTTTATTGTTCTTATTTGTTCTGTTGTATTAGAATCTCCCATAATTGCTTTATTATGTCTAATTTCTAATTTTCCTGCTTTAATTGGTTTACTTGTTGTTATTTCTAACTCACTTACATTAGTGTCATAATTTACTACTATGTTTCCGCTTTCATTTGCTTCCGTATCTTTTGTAATGTTATATATAACTTCTCCATATTTAATTTGAATATTTCCGTCTTCACCTAAGATATCTAACATATTTTGTTTATTAATTTCTGTACTAATAAATCTTGTATTAGCTCCTAATTCTGAATCATTTGTTGCATATACATCTTTTACTTCTTGTATCATAATTGAATCTGCAATATCTATACTTCTTATTTCAATTGTTGTTTTGCTTGAAAATGGTATCTCTGTCTTTTCAGTATTTTTAACATTTGCATATAATTGTCCTTTATAAATTTCTGATGAAGTATTTTCTGTTTTAGCTGTTATTATGTTATTTCGTTCTTTATTTTCTATTCCTACTAAATGTTTTGCCATAAATTTGCTTTCTGAATTATGTACAGAAATTTCAGAATTTGTTTCTATTTCTACTATACTTGCATCAGCTTGTTCACTATATATGAAAGTTACAATTAATTCATCATAACAATCTTTTTTCCAAGAAATTTCGTTTCCTTCATTTTGTAGTGTTATTTCTACTACTCCATTTTCATTTTTCCAATTTTCTATCTCTGGTTCATCTTTGCCATTTGTTGCATTTGTTCCTAAAGATAATACTTTTACTTCTTCAGGAGCTTCATTCCCTAATTGTGGTACATTTATTTTTAAAACTGTTTGTTTTATTGGGAATTGATTTTCTGATAATCTTGATTTTACTAGCAATTGTACTACTCTTTTATTTTCACCATTAATAGAAAATACTTTATTTGTTACGATTTCTGTTGTTAATTCTGCTTGTGCAGTTTCATCTACTTTTAAATCTAATTTAACAGTTTTTTCTCCTTCTATGTTTAATCCTTCATATGTTGTCTCCATATATGTACCTGTTAATTTTACAGTACTTTCCTTTGCAAGCATATCTGATGTCATTTTTTCTGATATTATTGGTTCAATATCTAATTCAATTTCTACTGTACTTCCTGCATTTATTTGATTTAAGTTTATTTTATTTCCTTCTATACTTAATATTGAATCTGATAATATATTATTTTTTACATTGAAATTACTGTTTAATATTTCGATAGCACCATTAAAGTATCCTTCGTTTTTTACTGTTATTTGTGCATATAATTTTAAATCTTGAGCTTTAATGCTTGGGCTTATACTTTCTACCTTTTCTCCTTTATCATTTTTGAAATATGAAGAAAATTCAATATTATCGTTGTTAGTAGAATTGTCTAAACTTGCCGCATAGCTTGCTATTCCTGACCCTAGCCAGAAAAAGTCAGTCGCTGTTAGCATAATTATAAGAATTATTACTAATAACTTTTTTAACATATTCCTTTCCATATTTACCTCCTTATTTTCTATTGTGGTTTAGTTCCAACTCTTACTATTCTTTTCATCGCATTATATGTATCTTTTGATAGTAATGTTGTTGAAACAACTTGACCATTTAATTTTACTACTTTATATGCTTCAACTTTTCTGCCATTGCTTCCTGCTTGTTGAACAACTTCTTTTCCTACTGGTAAACTTGAATCTTGAATATATTGTGTTGTATATGCTATTGTTGCGATTTTCTTGGTTTCTATAGATATGTCATATTCAACATCCTCTTTTACTCCCCATATTGTAATTGTTGCAACTCCTCCACTTACTGTTGCTTCAATTCTTATAGGATATTTTCTTGTATTTTTAAATTTAAAATCTTGTGACCCCCAAACTACTGTTGCATCTTTTCCTGCTGGTAAGTATGATGTTACAAATTGATGATTTCTTCTTTCTGTTACTTCTAGGTTAGCAAATATTACTGCATCATATAATGTTGATGATATTTGACAAATGCCTCCACCTAATCCATCTACTACTTGACCATTTGAATATACTGCCGCTTCTTTAAATCCTGCACTTATTGTTCTTTCTCCAACTGTTTTGTTGTAAGAAAATTCTTCTCCTGGCAATAATACTGTTCCATTTATTTTTTGTGCTGCTAATATTAAATTTGTTGTTCTATTTTTATTTCCTGCATTATAATTTGTTGAACAAGTTCCTAATCTATCTGGAAATGCTTCTGTTCCTATGTCTTTTACTGTTTTTGTCGGTTTTGTTATTACTAATGGTATTGTATATTCTTCTTTTACTTCTGCTAATATCGTTTTTGCATTTTCTACATCAAAATCTATTCCGTCTGATTCTGGGTATATTGTAAATGGGTTTTGAGTATAATATGCATCTTGTACTTTTTTATAAACTTCTTCATGTATTTTTTCTATATCTATTTCTTGAGGTTCTACTACTACTGTTGGAACTTCTATACTTTGTGAAGTTTCATTGTTTTCTTCAAGTATTGTATATATTTGTTTTAAAAGCTCTTTTTCATCTACCTGTTTACCTGTTTTTCCTGATGTTACTATTAATTTATCATTTTCTATGTAATAACTTGGTTGGATAACTGCTCCTTCTAAACTATTATTTATATTTTGTGATATTTGACTTACCATTTCTGTATCTATTGTTACTGGTAAATCTATATTTTTTCCTTTGAACCATGTTTTTAAAATTTCTATATTGTCTATAAATATATTTCCTTGTCTTCCAATTTCATATGCTTCATTTACTGCATTTTCAATTTGATATTGTACTTCTAATGCCTCATATGTTATAGCTGTTTCGTTTTCTCCATATCTCAAATATATTTCATTTTTTGCTTTTTCTGAATATATTTCTTCTAGTGTTTGTTTTGCTTCTTCTTTTGTCATATTAGATACATCTATATCCCCTATCATTATGCCTTTCATTATTTTTGTATTTCCTAAATTTATTACTGCAAATATTGTTGATAGGATACCTATTATCACTATTAATACTATTGCTATAATCAAAAAAATTAATCCTGTCTTTCGCTTTTTTTGAGGTTGTTCTTTTTCTATTTCTTCTTTTGTTACAAGCTCTGTATTTTTTTCATTATTTTCGGTTTTTTCAGGTGCTTTTTTTTCTTCTGTTTTATTAGTTTCTTCTGGCTTTTCTAACATTTGAACCGGAACATTTTCTTGTTCTTTTGTTTCGTTTTTTATTTCTTCCATGTTTTACTCCTTTTCCCTCTTCTTATATCATACCACAAAATTGTTTTTTTGACAATTTTTTTTCAAAACTTTTCTTATAATATATATGTTTTTTTTAATTTTTTATGACTTTTCAAAAAAATTTACATTTTTTTTGAAAAAATACTTGAATATTGTAAAAATTAATATTATAATTGTGCTAACAAAAGATGAGGGAGAATTGAAAAATGGAGTTAACAAAAAATATTTTTTTTAATACTGATAAATTAGTAGAAAATAGTAGAGTAAAAATTTCTTATACTGGAGAATTGTTTCAAAATTCATCTGAATCAGTTTATATTCATTATGGATTCGGAAATAATTGGAATGGTGTAAATGATTTAAATATGGAAAAAACAGAATTAGGTTTCCAAGCTGAAATAGATTTAGGTGATGGAGATACTTTTAATTTCTGTTTCTGTAATGAAAAAGGTGAATGGGATAATAACTTTGGAAATAATTATATATTTCCAATTGAAAAAAAGCAGGTAGACTTAGTAGTCTTAGATGATGAACCTGTTTCTTTAGGAACTGCCAGAAAATTAAGAAAATCATATATTTGGAGCAAAAAAATAAGATTAGCTGTTTATAAAATTATTACATATCTTCCAAGATTAATTTCAGGAAATTATAAAAGAAAAGCAACAAATGAGCAATAAAAAACGGATAGAAATATCCGTTTTTTATATTATTACCCATCCCCCATTTATTGAAATTACTTGTCCTGTTGTATATTCATCTTCTATTAACCAATTTACACATTTAGCAATATCAATTGTTTTACCAATTTTACCTAATGGTATTTCTTGTTCTATTTCTTTCACTTCTTGTTCTGTTAAGTTTTTATTCATATCTGTATCTATATATCCTGGTGCAATTGAATTTACTCTTATATTTGATAACCCTAATTCTTTTGCTAATGATTTTGTCATACCATCTATTCCTGCTTTTGCGACAGAATAAATAGTTTCACATGATGCTCCTACCATTCCCCATATTGAAGAAATATTTATTATACAACCTTGTTTTCTACTGAGCATATTTGGTAATACTTCTTGTGTAACACAAAATACTGAATATAAATTATTATTTATCATTGTATTCCAATCTTCATCAGTTACATCTGTAAATAATTTTTCTTGTGAAATTCCAGCATTATTGATTAAAATATCTATTTTTCCATATTTTTTTATTACCTCTTGCACCATTTTTGATACTTCTTCTCTTTTTGATACATCTGCTTTATATATTTCTATATTTTTATTTTCTTGTTGCAATTTTTCCGCTTCTTCTCTAGATTTATTATAATTGGCAATTACTTTATATCCTTTTTGTGCTAACTCTTTTGCTATTTTCCTTCCTATTCCTCTTGATGCTCCTGTTACTAATACTATTTTTTCCATATTTCCTCCAGTATTTTTTATAATTATAATATAAAAAGTAAAAAAGCCAGTAATTAAGCCTTTTGCAAAACTACTGACAATTTGGAGCCACTTCCCAGATTCGAACTGGGGACCCCCGCATTACAAGTGCGGTGCTCTGGCCAGCTGAGCTAAAGTGGCGTTATGGTGACCCCGACGGGAATCGAACCCATGTCTCCGCCGTGAAAGGGCGATGTCTTAACCGCTTGACCACGGGGCC
>CALXJU010000018.1 GCA_944388705.1 uncultured Clostridia bacterium | reverse complement strand
TTTGGACATCAAACAAGAAGATGGGATCCTAGAATGGCAGAATATATATTCCAAGCTAGAAATGGAATCCATATAATTGATTTACAAAAAGCTTCTAAAAAAATCGATGAAGCATATGAATTCATCAAAGAACAAGTAGAAGAAGGAAAAACAGTTCTATTTGTAGGAACAAAAAAACAAGCTCAAGAATGTATGAAAGAAGCAGCAATCAAGAGTGGAATGTACTATGTAGATCAAAGATGGTTAGGAGGAATGCTAACAAACTTTGATACAATTCAAAAAAGAATTCAAAGACTAAAAGACTTAGAAAAAATGGAACAAGATGGTACATTTGAAGTATTACCTAAAAAAGAAGTAATATTACTTAAAAAAGAAATGGAAAAACTAGAAAAAAATCTTGGTGGAATTAAAGAAATGGACAAATTACCAGGAGTAATATTCTTAGTAGATCCTAAAAAAGAAAGAATAGCAATCTTAGAAGCTAAAAAATTAAATATTCCAGTAGTAGGAATAGTAGATACAAACTGTAATCCAGAAGATTTAGACTATCCAATTCCAGGAAATGACGATGCAATAAGAGCAGTAAAATTAATAGCAGATGTAATGGCAAATGCAGTTATTGAAGGAAAACAAGGAGAAAGTTTTGAACCAGCTGAAGAACAATCAGTTGAAGAAGAAGCAACAACAATGGAACAAGTTGTAGAAGAAGCTGAAAAAGACGCTGAATAAGAATAATATAAGAGTGGAGCTCTTCTGCTCTACTCTTTTTTATATATAATAGAAAATTAAAGGAGGAAGATAAAATGGTAACAGCATCATTAGTAAAAGAGTTAAGAGAAAAAACAGGTGCAGGAATGATGGACTGCAAAAAAGTTTTAACAGAAACAGATGGAGACATTGAAAAAGCTATTGAACTATTAAGAGAAAGAGGAATAGCAAAAGCAGCAAAAAAATCAGGAAGAATAGCTGCAGAAGGATTAGTAGAAGCATATGTATCTGAAGATGGAAAAGTAGGAGCAATAGTTGAAGTAAACTCTGAAACAGATTTCGTAGGAAAAAATGAAGAATTCAAAACATTTGTAATGGATGTTGCAAAACAAGTTGTAAAAAATAACCCAGCAACAGTAGAAGAATTATTAGCACAACCTTCAATAGCAGTAGAAGGAAAAACAGTACAAGAAGTATTAGTAGAAAAAATAGCAACAATTGGAGAAAACATGACAATAAGAAGATTTGCTAGATTCGAAACAGATGGACTAGTAGAAAAATATATCCATGGAGATGGAAAAATAGCAGTATTAGTTAATATGAAAAACGGAAACAAAGAATTAGCAAAAGATATATGTATGCAAATAGCAGCAGCAAGACCAGAATTTGTAAATAGAGAACAAGTTCCAGCTGATAGATTAGAAAAAGAAAAAGAAATATTAAAACAACAAACAATAAATGAAGGAAAACCAGAAGCTATAGCAGAAAAAATAGTAATGGGAAGAATAAATAAATTCTATGAAGAAGTATGCTTAGTTGACCAAGAATTTGTTAAAGACCCAAGCGTGAAAGTATCACAAATATTAAAAGATGCTGAAGTAGTAGAATTTGCAAGATTTGAAAAAGGTGAAGGGATAGAGAAAAAAGAAGAAAACTTCGCAGAAGAAGTTATGAAACAATTAAAATAGTAATAATAAAAGTAAATGTTTGCAAAAAACATTTACTTTTTTTAAATCTTAATATATACTATAATCTATTGAAGGAAATAATAGAATATGTTATAATTCGTAAAAAAAGAAAAGCGGTGAAAAAAGTGAAACTAATATCATGGAATGTAAATGGAATAAGGGCTTGTTTAAATAAAGGATTTTCAGAATTTTTTAAAAAAGAACAAGCAGATATATTTTGTATACAAGAAACAAAATGCCAACCAGAACAAATAGAATTAGAATTTGATGGATATAAGAGTTATTGGAATAGTGCAGAAAGAAAAGGATACTCAGGAACAGCAATATTTACAAAACAAGAACCAAGAACAGTGAAATATGGAATTGGAATAGAAGAGCATGACAAAGAAGGAAGAGTAATAACATTAGAATTTGAAAAATTTTATATGGTAACAATATATACACCTAATGCTAAAAGAGAATTAGAAAGACTAGACTATAGGATGCTCTGGGAAGATGAAATTCGAAAATATTTATTAGAATTAAATAAAATAAAACCTGTAATAATGTGTGGAGACTTAAATGTAGCACATAAAGAAATAGACTTAAAAAATCCAAAATCAAATAGAGGAAATGCAGGATTTACTGATGAAGAAAGAAACAAAATGACAGAACTATTAGAAGCAGGATTTATTGATAGTTTTAGATATTTATATCCAGATAAAACTGACTCATATAGTTGGTGGTCATATATGGGACGAGCAAGAGAAAAAAATATAGGATGGAGAATAGATTATTTTATAACATCAAAAGATATAAAAGATAAAATAAAAGAAGCAAAAATATATCCAGAAATATATGGTAGTGACCATTGTCCTGTAGGGCTAGAAATTGAAATTTAGGAGGTAAAGATGAAAGACATAAAGAAAAATTTATCAAAATGGATGTACTGGTTTATATTAGCAGTTGCAGTAATACTAGTATATAAATTTGTTGATAATATAACATCAATAGGAGATATAATAAATAATTTTTTTAATATAATATCACCATTTCTAACAGCATTATTAATAGCATATTTATTATATATACCAGCATCAAGAATAGAAAACAGATTTAAAAAATCAAAAAATAAATTCTTAAAAAAAAGAGCAAGAGGATTAAGTGTATTTTTAACAATAATATTAACTATATTATTAATAATACTTTTAGTAAATGTATTATTTCCTATAATAACAGATAGTATAGTAGAATTAATAAGTAATTTTCAAATGTACTGGAATAATACAATAGATAGATTAAATAATTTACCAGAAGATTCAATATTAAAAAATGAAACAGTTACAAATGCAGTACAAAGTTTTGGAGAAAAAATAAAAGAAATTGATTTAATGCAATATTTAAATCCAGAAAGAATAACAGGATATGTTAAAAGTGCAGTAGGAGTTGCAACAGGTGTATTTGATATATTTGTAACAATTGTTGCATCAGTGTATTTCTTATTAGAAAGAGGAAAAATAATAGAATACATTAAAAAAATAGGTTATGCAGTATTAAAACCTGAAACTTGTGAAGAAATCGGGCAATATTGTAATACAACAAATAGAGTATTTTTTAGATTTATAAGTAGTCAATTAATTGATTCAATATTAGTTGGAATTGTTGTAACAATTGCAATGAGTATAATAGGTGTAAAATATGCTATATTATTAGGATTTATAATAGGATTATTTAATTTAATACCTTATTTTGGAGCAATAATAGCAGTAGGGTTAAGTATATTAATAACATTAGTAACAGGAGGACTATCACAAGCTATATTAATGGCTGTAGTTGTAATAATATTACAACAAATAGATGCAAATATAATAAATCCAAAAATAATAGGAACATCATTACAAATAAGTCCATTACTTGTAATATTTTCAGTAACAGTTGGTGGAGGATATTTTGGAGTATTAGGAATGTTTTTAGCAGTACCAGCAGCTACAGTATTAAAACTTATATTAGATGATTATCTTGATTACAAGAACAAAAAGAAAATGATTTATAATAATATAGAAAATGATTAGAAAATAATATTAGGAGGAACAAAATGGCTAATTTTTTAAAAGGAATTATAGTAGGGATAGGTGGAATTGCACCAGGATTGAGTGGAAGTGTATTACTAGTAATATTTGGACTTTATCAAAAAACAATAAATGCAATAGGAACCATATTTAAAGATTTTAAAAAAAATTTAATGTTTTTAATACCATTATTTGCAGGATTTGGGGTAGGTGTATTATTATTTAGCAAAATAGTAGATTTTTTATTAAATAATTTTGAAATGCAAACAAGATTTACATTTTTAGGTTTAATTATAGGAACAATACCTCTTTTTTATAAAGAAGTAAAAAAAGAAGGATTTAATAAAAAATATTACATAGTAATTGCAATAGCATTTGCATTAGGATTATCAATATTTTTCTTTAATGATAATTTATTCCCAACAATAACAGAACCAAATCTATTTCAATCAGTAATATTAGGAGTAGCGGTTGCAGGTTCTTCAATAATACCAGGAGTTGATAGTGCAGCTATATTATCATCTTTAGGACTATATGAATTATATGTAAGTTCTATAGCAAATTTAGATTTTGCAATATTAATACCAGCAGCATTTGGATTAGGAATAGGAGTATTAGTAATATCATTTATAATAAATAAATTAATTAAACATTTTTATACAATGACATTTTCAATAATATTTGGTCTATTCTTATCAATAATACCAAGTGTTTTAAATGAAAGTTGTGTACTTGCATTTAATGCAGTTTCTGTGATATCAATAGTATTAGTATTTGTTGGATTTGCCGTATCATTCTATTTGGGAGATATTCAAGGAAACAATGCTAAAATAAAAGGTATTATAAAAAGAGTAAAAAAACTTTCTGCCGGAAAGTCAGAAATAAAAGATACAAAATAGAAAAGTATTATAATATTTTACAAATTAAAAAAAAAGTGGTATAATATTAGTATAATAAAAACCCAAGGAGGAAATATAACATGATGAAAGAAATGAGAAATTTAATTGAGGAAAGGGAAAAATATGAAAGACATAATGAAAATCCTCGGTTACAGTCAGATGAACTGGATAGTATAGCAAGAGCTATGCTGTATGTTTCTAAAACTGCAACAGAGTTGGATGCGGAAGAGATTTCTGCAATCAACTGGGCGAATAAACGCCTTGGGATTGATTAAAGGGCTTGGCTTCAAGCCCTTATTATTATGTTAAAAATTCTGAAGAAATCTATAAAAAAATATTGACAAGCATTACCAAAATGTGATATTATATTATGCGTATAACTTTTATAGAAGAGACTTAATCATTTAAAGAAAAAAGGTGATTAAGATAAAAAAATTGAAACAAGAGAATAAAAAAATAATAAAAAAGACAAGTTAGTGCAAAAAAATAAAAAATGTACTAACAGTCTTTTGTTGTCATTTTTAAATTAAATTTATTCAAAAAAATTTACAAATTAGGAAAATAAGAATTAAATATACACAAAATAAGATAAAAAAATTGTAAGAGCAGGCAAGATTTTAATCTTACGGAAGGTATATTTTAAGAGGGGATTTTTCTAATAACAATTTTTCCAACTGCTTAATAAAATTTAAGGAGTGATTTATTTGAAAATCAAAGAAGTTAAATACGAGAGAACAACTCGTAAAGATTTCTCAAAAGTAGGAGACTACATTGAAATGCCAAACCTAATCAAAGTACAAAAAGACTCATATGATTGGTTTGTAGAAGAAGGATTAGGAGAAGTTTTAAAAGACATATCTCCAATAGTAGACTACACAGGGAATTTAGTTCTAGAATTTTTCGATTATTACATGGAAGATAAAACAAAATACACATTAGAAGAAGCAAAAGAAAGAGATGCAACATATTCAACAAGATTACACGTAAAAGTAAGATTAATAAATCGTGAATCAGGAGAAATAAAAGAGCAAGAAATTTATTTAGGAGATTTCCCACTAATGACAGATAGTGGAACATTCATAATAAATGGAGCGGAAAGAGTTGTAGTAAGTCAATTAGTACGTTCACCAGGATGTTATTATGATGAAATATTTGATACAAAAACAGGAAAGAAAACATATACCTCAACAGTAATGCCACTAAGAGGAGCATGGATAGAATATGAAACAGATGGAAACGACATATTCTGGGTACGTGTAGACAGAACAAGAAAAATACCTATAACAACATTATTAAGAGCAATAGGATTAGTATCAGATGACCAAATAAGAGCATTATTTGGAGAAGAAAACTTATTAGAAACAACTATCCAAAAAGACCCAATAAAAACTGGAGAAGAAGCATTAATAGAAATCTACAAAAAATTAAGACCAGGTGAATTACCAACAGTAGAAGCTGCTAGAAGTTTGTTTAATGGACTATTTTTTGATAATAGAAGATATGATTTAGCAAAAGTAGGAAGATTTAAATTTAATCAAAAACTAAGTATAGCAAATAGAATAAAAAATCAGGTAGCATTTGAAGACATAATGGATAAAGAAACAGGAGAAGTATTTGTAACAGCAGGGGAAGTAATAACACCAGAAACTGCAGAAGAAATTCAAAATGCAGGAATAAATGTAGTAGATTTAAAAATAGCTGACAAAAAAGTAAGAGTTATAGGAAATGGAACAGTTAATATTCATAAAGTATTACCAAATGTAGATTTAAGTAAATTACATTTCAAAGAAGATGTAAATTATGAAGTATTAAAAAATATAATGGAAAATACAAGTGAAGAAGACTTAGTAAAAACATTAAAAGAAAGACATGATGAGTTAGTTCCAAAATATATAACAACAGAAGATATAATAGCATCAGTAAACTATTTATTAAATATGTATCATGGACTTGGTAAAAAAGATGATATAGACCATTTAGCAAATCGTAGAATAAGATGTGTAGGAGAATTATTACAAAATCAATTCAGAATTGGTTTAACAAGACTTGAAAGAGTAGTACGTGAAAGAATGACAATTCAAGACTTAGATGTTATTACACCACAAACATTAATAAATACAAAACCAATAACATCATCAATAAGAGAATTCTTCGGAAGTTCACAATTATCACAATTTATGGATCAAACAAACCCATTATCAGAATTAACACATAAAAGAAGAATATCAGCATTAGGACCTGGAGGATTATCAAGAGAAAGAGCTGGATTCGAAGTACGTGATATTCACTATACACATTATGGTAGATTATGTCCAATAGAATCTCCAGAAGGACCAAACATAGGATTAATATCAGCATTATCATCATTTGCAAATATAAATGAATATGGATTTATAGAAACACCATATAGAAAAGTAGACCCAGAAACACATAAAGTAACAGACATAGTAGAATATATGAGTGCAGATGTAGAAGATAATTACATAATAGCACAAGCATCAGAACCTATGGATAAAAATGGAGAATTTATAAATTCACGTATACGTGTAAGATATAGAAACGAAATAATAGAAGTAGATAAAGAAGCAGTACAATATGTAGATGTGTCACCAAAACAATTAGTATCAATAGCAGCAGCAATGATACCATTCTTAGAGCATGATGATGCAAAAAGAGCATTAATGGGTGCAAACATGCAACGTCAAGCAGTACCATTAATGATAACAGAAGCACCAATAGTTGGAACAGGAATTGAATATAGAGCAGCAAAAGACTCAGGAATTTTAGTATTAGCTGAAGATGATGGAATTGTAGAAAAAGTAACTGGTGAAAGTATCACAATGAAATACAATAATGGTAAAACAGTTGTACATAAACTACGTAAATTTAAGAGAACAAATGGTGGAACATGTATTAATCAAAAACCAATAGTAGCAAAAGGAGATAAAGTTAAAAAAGGTGATGCCATAGCTGATGGACCATCAACAAAAGATGGAGAAATGGCATTAGGTAAAAACGTATTAATTGCATTCTCAACATGGGAAGGATACAATTATGAAGATGCTATACTTTTAAATGAGAGATTAGTACAAGAAGATGTATTTACATCAATACACATAGAAGAATATGACTGTGAATGTCGTGATACAAAACTAGGTGCAGAAGAAATAACAAGAGATATTCCAAATGTTGGTGATGACTCATTAAAAGACCTAGACGAAAATGGAATAATAAGAATAGGAGCAGAAGTAAGACCAGGAGATATATTAGTTGGAAAAGTAACTCCAAAAGGAGAAACAGAATTAACAGCAGAAGAAAGATTACTTCGTGCAATATTTGGAGAAAAAGCTAGAGAAGTAAGAGATACTTCACTTCGTGTGCCACATGGAGAAGCAGGAACAATAGTAGATGTAAAAATATTTACTAGAGATAATTCAGAAGAATTAGGACCTGGAGTAAATCAAGTAATAAGATGTTATATAGCAACAAAAAGAAAAATATCAGTAGGAGATAAAATGGCAGGACGTCATGGTAATAAAGGTGTAATATCAAGAATATTGCCAACAGAAGATATGCCATTCTTACCAGATGGAACACCAATAGATATCTTATTAAACCCATTAGGTGTACCTTCACGTATGAACTTGGGACAGGTATTAGAGGTACATTTAGGCGCAGCAGCAAGAGAATTAGGCTGGAAAGTATCAACACCAGTATTTGATGGTGCTTCAGAAGTTGAAATAGAAGAATTATTAAAAGAAGCAGGCTTATCACCAGATGGTAAATCTATTCTATATGATGGAAGAACAGGAGAACCATTTGATAAACCAATAACAGTTGGTGTAATGTATATGTTAAAACTACATCACTTAGTAGATGATAAAATACATGCTCGTTCAACAGGACCATACTCACTTGTAACACAACAACCACTTGGAGGTAAAGCACAATTTGGTGGACAACGTTTCGGAGAAATGGAAGTTTGGGCACTAGAAGCATATGGTGCTGCATACACACTACAAGAAATATTAACAGTAAAATCAGATGATACAGTAGGTCGTGTAAAAGCATATGAAGCAATAGTTAAAGGTGAAAATATACCTGAACCAGGAGTTCCTGAAAGCTTTAAAGTATTAGTAAAAGAACTTCAAGCTTTAGGATTAGACATAAAATTATATACAGAAAATAATGAAGAATTAGAACTAAAAGAAAATATTGAAGATGGAATTGAATATAATGAAAGCGAAGATAGTAGTGACTTAATGTCAAAAGATGTTTTATTGGATGAAGATTTAGAAGATGGATATTCTGAAGAAGATGAAGAAATGCTTGAAGATGAAGATAATGATGAATTATTTGGAAGCATAGATGATGACGATGAAAGCATTTTTGATAATGATTTAGCAAATGATAATTTAGATAATGATGATGATATTATAGAATAATTAAATAAATTCTTAAAAGTCAAGAGGCGACGGAAAAATTTGCAAGAGCGGAGGATAGCCTCTCAGACTGTTTAAGAATTACCCAAAAATATAAAGAAGGGGGACATCTAAAAAAGATGGATGAATTAGAAGTATTCAACAAATTAAAAATAGGAATAGCATCAGATGAAAAAATAAGAGAATGGTCAAAAGGTGAAGTAAAAAAACCTGAGACAATAAATTATAGAACATTAAAACCAGAAAAAGATGGTCTATTTTGTGAAAAAATATTTGGACCAACAAAAGATTGGGAATGTCACTGTGGAAAATATAAAAGAGTAAGATATAAAGGAATTGTATGTGACAGATGTGGTGTAGAAGTTACAAAATCAAAAGTAAGAAGAGAAAGAATGGGACATATAGAATTAGCTGCGCCAGTAGCACATATTTGGTATTTTAAAGGAATACCAAGTAGAGTAGCATTAATGCTAGATATATCACCAAGAAATCTTGAAAAAGTAATATATTTTGCTTCATATATAGTAACAGATAAAGGAACATCAGGATTAGAAAAATGCCAAATATTAAATGAAAAAGAATATCATGAAGCAGAAGAAAAATATGGAAAAAAATCATTTAAAGCAGAAATGGGAGCAGAAGCAATTAGAAAATTGCTAGAAGAAATAGACTTAGATAAATTAGTAGATGAGATAAGAAAAGACTTAGAACATGCGAGTGAACAAAGAAAAGCAAAATTAATAAAAAGATTAGATACAGTAGAATCATTCAAATTATCAGGAAATAGACCTGAATGGATGATAATGAATGTAGTACCAGTAATACCACCAGATTTGAGACCAATGGTGCAATTAGATGGTGGAAGATTTGCAACATCTGATTTAAATGATTTATATAGAAGAGTAATAAACAGAAACAATAGATTAAAAAGACTATTAGAACTAGGAGCACCTGAAATAATTGTAAGAAATGAAAAAAGAATGTTACAAGAATCAGTAGATGCTTTAATAGATAATAGTAGAAGAGGAAGACCTGTTACAGGAGCTGGAAATAGACCACTTAAATCATTATCAGATTTATTAAAAGGAAAACAAGGTAGATTCCGTCAAAACTTATTAGGAAAAAGAGTTGACTATTCAGGACGTTCTGTAATAGTAGTAGGACCAGAATTAAAAATATATCAATGTGGACTTCCAAAAGAAATGGCAATAGAATTATTTAAACCATTTGTAATGAGAGAATTAGTAGGAAGACATTTAGCACATAATATAAAAAGTGCAAAAAGAATGGTAGAAAGATTAAGTCCAGAAGTATGGGGAATACTTGAAGAAGTAATACAAGATCATCCAGTAATGCTTAACCGTGCACCAACATTACATAGACTAGGTATTCAAGCATTTGAACCAGTATTAGTAGAAGGTAGAGCAATAAAACTTCACCCATTAGTATGTGAAGCATTTAATGCGGATTTTGATGGTGACCAGATGGCTGTACACTTACCATTAACACCAGAAGCACAATCAGAAGCAAGATATTTAATGCTTGCAACAAATAACTTATTAAAACCACAAGATGGAAAACCAGTAGCAGTACCAAGACTAGATATGATTTTAGGAAGTTATTATTTAACAATGACATTAGATGGAGAATTAGGAGAAGGAAAATATTTTAAAGACCCTGATGAAGCAATAATGGCATTCCAAAATAAAGCAGTAGGAATTCATGCTAAAATTTTTGTTAGAATAACAAAAGAAATAGATGGAGAACTAAAATCAAAGAAAATAGAAACAAGTGTAGGAAGAATAATATTTAACCAAGGAATTCCACAAGATTTAGGATTTATAGACAGAAAAGAAGACCCATTCCAATATGAGATAAACTTCCCAGTAATGAAAAAATCAATGGGAACAATAATTGAAAAAGTAATAGACAAACACGGATTGGTAGAATCTGCAGAAGTAATAGATTATATAAAAGCATTAGGATTTAAATATTCAACATTAGCAGGAATAACATTCTCAGTAGCAGATGTTGAAGTTCCAGAAGCTAAAAAGACAATATTAGAAGAAGCAGATAAACAAGTAGAAAAAGTTAGAAACCAATATAGAAGAGGTTTAATAACTGATGATGAAAGATATAAAACAGTAATAAATATATGGGAAAAAGCAACAAACGACGTAAGTAAAGCAATGGAAGAAAATTTTGATGACTTAAACCCAATATATATGATGGTTAAATCAGGAGCCCGTGGTAATATGAACCAATTAAGACAAATTGCAGGTATGCGTGGACTTATGGCAAGCACTACAGGTAAAGCTGTTGAAATACCAATCAAATCATGTTTCCGTGAAGGACTAGATGCACTAGAATACTTTATATCATCACATGGTGCTCGTAAAGGACTTTCAGATACAGCTTTAAGAACAGCAGACTCTGGATACTTAACAAGAAGACTTGTAGATGTATCACAAGATATAATAGTTAGAGAACATGATTGTGGAACACATGAAGGATTAATGTTAGAAGACATAAAAGATGGAAATCAAGTAGTAGAAAAATTAGAAGAAAGACTAGAAGGAAGATATCCATTAAATGATATAACAAATCCAAAAACAGGAGAACTTATTGTTGATACAAATACAATGATAACAAAAGATATAGCAAAACAAATAGTAGATGCAGGAATTGAACAAGTTGAAGTTCGTTCAGTAATTGGATGTAGAAGTAAACATGGTGTATGTCAAAAATGTTATGGTATGGGATTAGCAAGAAGAGAAGAAGTTTCAATAGGAGAATCTATTGGTATCATAGCTGCACAATCTATTGGTGAACCTGGTACACAGTTAACAATGAGAACAATACATTCAGGTGGTGTTGCAGGTGTAGCAGATATTACACAAGGTCTTCCTAGAGTTGAAGAGCTATTTGAAGCTAGAAAGCCTAAGGGATTAGCGGTAATAACAGAAATAGATGGTAAAGTTAAGATTTCTGAAACTAAGAAAAAGAAAGAAATCATTGTTACATCAAAAGATGATTCTAAAACTTATACAATTCCATTTGGTTCAAAACTAAGAGTTAAAGATGGAGATGAAGTAAAAGCAGCACAACCACTTATAGAAGGTTCAATCAATCCAGCTGAAATCTTAGAAATAAAAGGACCAGAAGGAGTATTTGAATACTTGATTTCAGAAGTACAAAAAGTATATAGAAACCAAGGTGTTGACATTAATGACAAACATATTGAAGTAATTGCAAGACAAATGCTTAGAAAAATTAAAGTTGAAGAAAGTGGAGATACAACAATGTTCCCAGGTTCTTTAATAGATATGTATGACTTTGAAGAAAGAAACAAAAAAGCAGTTGCAGAAGGAAAACGTCCTGCAACAGGTAGAAGAGTGCTTCTTGGAATTACAAAAGCATCACTTGCTACAGATAGTTTCTTATCAGCAGCTTCTTTCCAAGAAACAACTAGAGTATTAACAGAAGCAGCTATAAAAGGTAAAGAAGACGATTTGATAGGATTAAAAGAAAATGTAATAATTGGTAAACTTATACCAGCAGGTACAGGTATGAAGAGATATCAAGATATTAAAATAGAAGTTGAAGGAGAAGAAGAAAAAACTCCTGAAACAGTATAGGTAATTTTGGGACAGTCCCCTTTTTCCCTTTTGGGAAATCTGGGGACAGTTCTCTTTAGTGCATTTTTTAAATTTATAAATAAAAAAGTTTATATATTACTATTCCATAGCCAAAACATATTCTGGGTCTTCGTCGGGGGTCTTGGCTTTATTTCATAGTAATATATAAACTTTTTTATAGTAAATATACTAAATATGCTAAAGAGAACCGTCCCCAAATTAACATTTTCCAAGCACTATAATAACTCCATTCTTTTAATGCACAATATTTATCTACTAAAGTAATAATAAAACTTTCTATGTATTTAGGAGGGGTTAAAGTTATTGGCCACATATGTTTTAAAATAATATCACGTTCTTTTTTATTTAATACAAAAAGTTTTTCAGCATTATTTAAAGCAATTTTAGGATGAATCCAAATGTGATGTTCTGGCCTAGTATCACTAGATTCACAATCATAAAAGAATAAATCGTGTAGTAAGCCAGCACGTGCAATTGCTCTATAATCTAAATGCAGAAACTTGCAAATTAAGTAAGACTTATAAGCTACAGATAAAGAGTGTTCTAACCTAGTAAAACCATAATGATGTTTATAAAAGTTTAAATTTTGAAAAGTTTCGTTTTCTAATATATCATTAACAATAATTAAAAATTCTTCCTTATTATTTTTCATAATGCACCTCTACTGACATTATAGCATATTAAAAGAAAAAAAGCATTGGAAAATATTGCAGATACTTTTATAAAACTTGACAAAACAGTCATTTAGAAGTATACTATAATAGTATAAAAGTATTCATTTGAATGAAAAAATAGAAGGGAAAAATATATGTCGGAAAAAAATAATAGAAAATTATTTGATAATTTAGTATCAAGAACAAAAATATATTTAGTAATAATATTTTTATTGTTACTAATAATAGCTTATTTAAAACCTAAAATAATAATATTACTAATTATAGTATATTTATTAATATTAGGATATACTTATTTTGCAAATAACAAAAGAAAAAGTGAAATATCAGAACAATTAAAAGATTTAACATTAACAGTAGATTCTGCTGCTAAAACAACATTAATAAATGCACCATTTCCATTAATAATACTAGAAACAGATGGAAATATAATATGGAGAAGTTCAAAATATATAACAGAATTTGAAAATATAGAAATGGAAACATACATCAATGATTTAACAATAGAAATGAAAAATGAAATAGAAAAAGAAGAGCAAGATAAGAAAAAAACAATTATAAAAGAATTAGAGATAGGAAATAAAATATATAAAGTACAATGTGAATTTGTAAAAACAAAAAAAAGTGAAAGAAAAAAGACACATGAATATATGTTGATATTATATTTTATTGACCAAACAGAAAAATATGAATTACAAGCAGAAAATGAAAATAAAAAAACATGTGTTGGAATAATAATGGTAGATAATTATGAAGAAGTAATGCAAAGAATCGATACAGAACAAAAAACTCAATTAATGGCAAAAGTAGAAAGTAGTATATATGATTGGGTAAATGAAACAAATGGAATATTAGTTAAAGAAGATAGAGATACATATGTATATATATTTGAGCAAAGAAATTTAGAAAAAATAAAAGAAGACAAATTTGTTATATTAGATACTATAAAAAATTTAGTAAGAAAAGATAAAATGCAATTAACATTAAGTATAGCAATATCAAATGAAGGCGAAAATGATAAAGAAGTATATAAATCAGCACAATCAGCAATGGATGTAATCCTTGGTAGAGGTGGAGACCAAGCTGTTATAAGAGAAGATGGAAAATATCAATTTTTTGGTGGAAAAGTAGAAGAAGTAGAAAAAAGAACAAAAGTAAAAGCAAGAATAGTTGCACATGCATTAGAAGAATTAATGGCAGAGTGTCAAAAAGTAATAATAATGGGACATACTAATCCAGATATAGATGCAATGGGTTCAGCACTTGGTGTATATAGACTGGCAACAAATCTAGATAAAGAAGCATATATATTAACAGATTTTGAAACAGCATCTATAAAAGAATTTATAGAAAATATACAAGAAGATTATAAAGAAGTTCTAGTAAATAAAGAAACAGCATTATCATTAATAGATAATGAAACCTTACTAATAGTTGTAGATACACACAAAACAAGTTATGTAGAAGAACCAGAATTACTAAATAAAACTAATAAAATTGTAGTAATAGACCATCATAGAAGAGGAACAGACTTTATTGAACAAAGTATATTAACATTCCAAGAAGTGTATGCTTCATCAGCTTCAGAATTAGTAACAGAATTATTACAATATACTCAAAAAGAAGTAGAATTGCAAACAATTGAAGCAGAAGCATTATATGCTGGAATAATGACGGATACTAAAAACTTTACTTTTAAAACAGGTGTAAGAACATTTGAAGCAGCTGCATATTTGCGTAGATGTGGTGTAGATATTATAAAAGTTAAAAAATGGTTTCAAAGTGACTTAGAAAGTTATAATAAAATATCAGAAATAGTTAGAAATGCAGAGATAATATATGAAACAATTGGAATATCAACATATGAAGTACAAGAAAAAGATACAAGTTTAATATGTGCAAAAGCTGCAGATGAGTTATTAACAATAGGAAATATAACAGCATCATTTGTTCTAGGAACAATGGAAGATAAAATAACTATTAGCGGACGTTCAATAGGAGATATAAATGTTCAGATGATACTTGAAAAACTAGGCGGAGGAGGTCATATAACTCTAGCTGGTGCACAATTAGAAAATAAAACAATAGAGGAAGCAAAACAACTTTTAATAGAAAAAATCGAAGAATATTTTTCAGAAAAAGAATAAGGGATAGATATCAAAATCTATGCCTTTTAATTTTATTAAGTAAAAAAATATTGCTAAACCATGGAAAAAATGCTAAAAATGTGATATAGTAATATACATGAAGAGAAGGAAGGAAAGGGATAAAATATGAAAGTAATATTAAAAGCAGATATAAAAGGGGTAGGAAAAAAAGATGAGCTAATAAATGCATCAGATGGATATGCACGTAATTTTTTATTTCCAAAAAACTTAGCAGTAGAAGCAAATACAGAAAATATGAATAAATTAAAAGCACAAAAAGATGCAAATCAATTCAAAAAAGATACAGAAAAAGAAGAAGCAAAAAAACTAGCTGAAAAGCTAAAGAAAATAATGGTAACAATAAAAGTAAAAACAGGAGAAAATGGAAAAATATTTGGAGGAGTATCAGCTAAAGAAATAGCAGAAAATTTAGAAACACAACATAATATAAAAATAGACAAAAAGAAAATAGAATTAAAAGAAACAATAAAAACATTAGGAACACAAATGGTAAATGTAAAATTATTTGATGGAGTAATAGGAACAATAAAAGTAAATGTAATCGGATAAAAAATGGAGGCAAAAATGGAATTAGGGAAAATACCGCCACATGATATAGATGCTGAACAAGCAGTAATAGGAAGTATGTTAACAGATAAAGACGCAGTAATAGCAGCAATAGAAGTATTAAAAGAAGATGCATTTTATAGAGATGATAATAGAGCAATATATCAAGCAATAATTAATTTATATAATAAATCAGAACCTATAGATATAATAACTTTAAAAGATGAACTAGAATCGATGGATAAATTTGAACAAGTTGGTGGATTTGAATATATAGCAAGTTTGCCTGACAAAGTACCAACAACAGCAAATGTTCAAAAATATATAAAGATAGTAGAAGAAAAAGCAATTTTAAGAAACCTAATAAAAACAGCAAATGAAATAATAGAATTAGGATATAGTCCAACAGAAGATGTAGAAGACATAATGGATGGTGCAGAAAAGAAAATATTTGATATAATGCAAAGTAAGAATCAAAAAGGATATACACCAATAAAAGATGTATTAGTAGAAAGCTTCACAAAACTAGAAGAATTATATAATAGAAAACAACATATAACAGGTGTACCAACAGGATTTATAGAATTAGATTATAAAACAGCAGGACTACATGGCTCAGAATTAATATTAGTAGCTGCAAGACCAGCAATGGGAAAAACAGCATTTGCATTAAATATCGTAGCAAATGCAGCATTAAGAGGAAATACACCAGTAGCAATATTCAGTCTAGAAATGTCAAAAGACCAATTAGTAAATAGAATTTTATGTAGTGAAGCAATGGTAGATAGTAACAAAGTAAGAACAGGAAAAGTAGAAGAAGATGATTGGATAAAACTAGCAGGAGCATTAGGACCATTGTCAGAAGCGGAAATATATATAGATGATACACCAGGTATATCAGTAATGGAAATAAGAACAAAATGTAGAAAATTAAAAATGGAAAAAAACATTGGGCTAGTAGTAATAGACTATTTACAATTAGTACAAGGAAGTAATAGAAGAAGTGGCGGAAGTAGAGAACAAGAAATATCAGAAATAAGTAGATCACTAAAAATATTAGCAAAAGAATTAAATGTACCAGTAATAGCATTATCACAGTTATCAAGAGCAGTAGAACAAAGACCAGACCACAGACCTATGCTATCAGATTTACGTGAATCAGGAGCAATAGAGCAAGATGCAGATATAGTAATGTTTCTTTATAGAGATGATTACTATAATAAAGAAAGTGAGAAAAAAGATATAGCAGAAGTAATAATTGCAAAACAAAGAGGTGGTTCAACAGGAACAGTAGAATTATTATGGATGGGAAATTATACAAAATTTGTTAATCTAGAAAGGCGATTTGATGATTAAAAAAGTATTAGAAACAATAAAAAAATATAATTTAATAGAAAATGGAGATAAAATTGTATTAGGAGTATCAGGAGGACCTGATTCAATTACTATGTTAGATATTTTAAGGCAATTAAGAGAAGGACTAGAATTTGAAATAGTAGTTGCACATATAAACCATATGATAAGAGAAGAAGCAATTGAAGATGAAAAATATGTGCAGGAATATTGCAAAAAAAATAACATAGAATGTTATATCAAAAGAATAGATGTAGAAAAAATAGCAAATACTAAAAAAATAGGAACAGAAGAAGCTGGAAGAAAAGTTAGATATGAATTTTTTGAAGAAATCTTGCAAAAAACAGGTTCAAATAAAATAGGAATAGCACACAATAAAAATGACAAAATAGAAACAATAATAATGCACATACTTAGGGGAAGTGGTATTTCAGGCCTTAAAGGAATAGAACCTAAAAGAGATAATAAATATATAAGACCACTAATAGAATGTGAAAGAAGTGAAATAGAGCAATATTGTGAAGAAAATAAACTTGAACCACGAATAGATAAGACAAATTTTGAAAATGAATATACAAGAAATAAAATCAGAAACATCGTAATTCCGTATATAAAGAAAGAATTTAATCCAAATATAATAGAAACGATGAATAGATTATCAGAACTTATTACGGAAGAAGACAATTACCTAGAAAAAGAAACACAAAAAATCTATAATAAGATTTTATTAGAAAAAAACGATAAACAAATAATATTAAAATTAAAAGAATTTAATGAGCAAGAAACAGTAATAAAAAATAGAATAATAATCTTAGCAACAAAGAACTTATTTGGCTCAAGTGAAGGAATTGAGAAAATACATATACAAGATTTAATAAAATTATGTAATAATAATATAGGAAATAAATATTTAACACCTAACAAAAATTTAAAAGTTTTAGTAAAGAATAGAAAAATATTTTTTATATCTCAGAAGGACTAACCGTAGAAAAACCTAAAAAATGTAACAAAAAGGACACAAAAAATTCATAAATAAACTATTGAAAAAAGAAAAAAGGTGTGTTATAGTTTCAATGTAATAAAAAGAAATAGGAGGACACAAAATTGAAAAAAGGAATCAAGACATTAGCAATATGGTTAATAATAGGAATAATAGTAATAGTATTATTATCGTCAATTATGGAAAATAGTGCTTCAAAAATGACATATTCTGAATTAATAACCAGTATTGAAAACAGAGAAGTAGAAAATATAGAAATTTCTGCAGATGGAAGTATGGCAACAGTAAAACTTAAAAATTCTAAACTAGAAAAAGAAGTAAATATACCAAGTTTAGATAGCTTCATGACATATACAGAAGAATACTTAAAAACAGGTGAATTTACATTAGAAGAGCAAAAACAATCAATATGGATAACAATATTTAGTCTAATAACACCATTTGGATTATTAATAATATTCTTCATATTCTGGTTTATGATGATGAGTACAAATAGCCAAGGCGGAGGAAAAACAATGTCATTTGGCAAAAGTAAAGCTAGACTTGTAAATGCAGGAGAAAAAAATAGAATAACATTTGCAGATGTAGCAGGTGTAGATGAAGAAAAAGAAGAATTACAAGAAATAGTAGACTTTTTAAAAAATCCAAAAAAATATACAGACATGGGAGCAAGAATTCCAAAAGGAGTATTACTTGTAGGTCAACCAGGAACAGGAAAAACATTATTAGCAAAAGCAGTAGCAGGAGAAGCAGGAGTACCATTTTATATAATAAGTGGTTCAGACTTCGTAGAAATGTTTGTTGGTGTAGGTGCATCAAGAGTAAGAGATTTGTTTGAACAAGCTAAAAAGACAGCACCATGTATAATATTTATAGATGAAATAGATGCAGTAGGAAGACAAAGAGGTGCTGGTTTAGGAGGAGGACATGATGAAAGAGAACAAACATTAAACCAATTACTTGTTGAAATGGATGGATTCTCAGATAATGAAGGTGTAATAATTTTAGCAGCAACAAATAGACCAGATGTATTAGATAAAGCATTATTAAGAGCAGGAAGATTTGATAGACAAATAGTAGTATCAAGTCCAGATGTAAAAGCAAGAGAGCAAATATTAGAAGTACATGCACGTAAAAAGAGATTAGCAGAAGATGTAGATTTAAAAGTAATAGCAAAAAACACATCAGGATTTGCAGGAGCAGACCTTGAAAATGTATTAAATGAAGCAGCATTATTAGCAGCAAGAAGAAACTTTAAAGAAATAGGAATGAAAGAAATAGAAGATGCCATGGTAAAAGTAACTATGGGACCTGAAAAGAAAACAAGAGTAAGAAGTGAAAAAGAAAATAGACTAGTAGCATATCATGAAGCAGGTCATGCTGTAGTAAGTAGATTCTTAGAAACACAAGACCCTGTACATCAAATATCAATAGTACCTAGAGGAATGGCTGGTGGATATACAATGTATAGACCAACAGAAGATAAGTCATTTATGTCAAAAACAGAAATGGAAGAAAATATTGTCTCATTACTTGGAGGTAGAGTTGCAGAAGCAATAATATTAAATGATATATCAACAGGAGCAAGTAATGATATAGAAAGAGCATCACAAATAGCAAGAAATATGGTAACAAAATATGGTATGAGTGATAGAGTTGGAACAATAATGTTTGGTGGAGGTCAAGGAGAAGTATTTTTAGGTAGAGATTTCGCACAAACTAAAGATTATTCAGAAGAAACTGCAGGAATAATAGATGAGGAAGTAAAAACAATAATAGATAAAGCATATAATAGAGCAAAACAAATATTAACAGAACATGTAGATAAACTTCATGCAGTTGCACAAGTGCTATTAGAAAAAGAAAAAATCGAAGGCGAAGAATTTGATAAAATATTTGCATAATAAATTTATAAAAATAAAAGGGTGTAGAAATGCACTCTTTTTGAGCTTTATAGACAAAACTTCCAATTTTATCTATTGACAAAAATCGATAAATGTAGTAATTATATTATATGAAGAAAAAGAAGAGAGTGATGAGATACATATGAAAATTCAAAATTTAGCAATAATATTTTTAATCATAATAATACCTATCTCAATAGTTCTTTCCGCATATACACAATTTCAAATATCGACATTAAATTTGCAAACATTATATGATACAAAATTAACATCAGCTACTTATGATGCAATAAAAGCATTTCAATTAAATACAGCAAATAGTACAATGTCAGATTTATCAAATTCAAGAATGAGAGATATAGAAGCTTCAATTACGACATTTAAAAATTCAATAATGTCTACATTTGGGCTTAATGGATATACAGAAGAAGAATTAAATAGTTATATACCAGCATTAGTATATACAATGTATGATGGTTTTTACATATATTCACCTTATAAAAATGTAAATTATTTATATACACAAGATGGACAACCGGTAGATAATAATGGAGAGACCATGTTTGGGTTAAAGCCATACATAAATTATAGTTGTAGATATCAAAGAGGAGTAATGGATATTGTAATAACATATACACTAGATAATTACATTACAATACAAGGAACATTAAGTGATGGAACATATGTAAATGATTCTGGATATTTAGTAGAAGGAATAAAAATTGATAATTCAGGAAAAGTATCTTACAATAATATAGAAATAACACCAGAAACTAATTTGACAGAAAATGTTGCTGGAACAGAATACCCATACATTAAATTAAATGGAACAAAATATTATTATGATAATAAAGGGACTGCTGATTCAAGTGATGATGAAATTTTTTATAATTCAAATGGAGAAAGAGCAGTACAAGGTGAATATAGGGGAGCTGCAGCCTTACAATATTATAATGAAGTAATAAAAAATAATACATCAGCAATAAAGTATTATGTTGCTGCAAAAGAATTTACAGATAGAGTAAAAGGATATGGGCTAGATAAATTAACATATGATAATGCATATGATGTAGTTTTACAAGATAATGGTACATATTCAATACAACAATTATGGCCAGGAGATACAAGAAAAATATTTACATTTACTGGTGATAATAGCGGTGCAGGTAATATAGAAAATGAATTATCAACATTTAATCAACATAGATTAGCAGTAATAAGAAATAAAATAGAAAGAAATTTATCAATTGCAATAGCAAATTATAATAAATATTCAGAAGCTACAGATATAATAGAATTTCAAATGCCAGAACTAAAAGAGACAGAATGGGATTTACTAATGAATAATGTATCATTAATGAGTTTCGTACAAGGGTTATATATAGGTGGAAAAATATATAATGGATATTCAGTTGTAAATAATTCAGAAACAAAAGAAGTAGTACAAGAAGAAAATCTTTATATATTAGGGAAAAGTACATCATCAGGAAAATTCTATTATAGAATTGGTGATAAATATTTAGAAACAGAAGCTAATATAGAGACAACAGTTCCTGCAGGAAGATTAAATCTAGACTTTAAGAGAAATAATATAGCTGTGACATCAGGAACAAATACTCAAACAGTTTATTATTATCCATTAAAAGATTATAACGGATCATATAGTAGTATAATAACTCAAAATAATGTAACAGGATATGAGGACATATATGAATATATAGCAAATAGTAATAATACACTGAAAAAAGCATTTTATACAGCATTAGGAAGAGAACGATGGGGTTCATATAAATTTTCTAACAATTCAATAACACCAACGAGAATATTGGTTGTAGTAGCAACTAATAATAATGCTAATTCAGCTCAAAGTACAGCAAATAATATAGTTAATAAGCTAAATCAAAATGCAAGTTTTTATGCAGAATCTAGAACGTACAGTGATTCAACTAATAATGCTGGACAGATAACAACATTATTAAATAATGAAAAAGAAAATTATGATTTAATAATTGTTAATAACTTAGTATGGGATTATTTACCTAGTAATATTAGTGAAATAGCACAATATACTAATTTAATAACAATCTCAAATGATGCTTGTGATACTAATAAGTTACCAATGATACAAGAAGGAATAACAACACAAGAACGTACTGTAACAACAAGTCTAACAACAGAAGGAAGTAAATTATTAGGTAGTGTATCATTAGGAACATATACTGATAATTGTGCATTAATAAGATTTAAAACTGACGAAAACATAAAAATATTATCAAAATCAAATTCTGGTGGAGCACAATATGATGGTATTGGCTGTTGGGAAAGAACAACATTAACAGGAAGAAAAAGATGGATACATTCATCAGTTTCATTAGAAAATACAAACATAATAAATAGTTTGGTAAATTTAGCACTATATGGAAGTAATTAGTTAATATATAAAAATCTTCCAAAAGACTTGACAACCCGTATATAAATAATGTATAATATTTAACGTATATAGGATGAGAACAAACGAAATCCCGCATACAGTGTTCTAAACGCCGGAAGGAGGGGAATATTAATGTCAGAAATAAAAGTTAATAATGGAAATATAGAAGATGCACTAAAAAGATTTAAAAGACAATGTGCAAGAAATGGGGTTCTTCAAGAAGTTCGCAAAAGAGAACATTATGAAAAACCAAGTGTTAAAAGAAAGAAAAAATCAGAGGCAGCAAGAAAAAGAAAATTTTAATATTAAAAAGAGAGAATTTTGAAAATTCTCTCTTTAGTTTTTTATCAATTATAAAAGTAAATTAAAAAAATACTTGAATAATAAATCAAAAATATATTATACTATACATTAGGAAAAAATGGAAAGGAAGATGAAAAATGCAATACAAAGAAAAAGAAATCAAAAAAGGAATAAAAGTACACTTAATAAAAACAGAAAAATTCAAAACAAACTTAATAGCAGTATTTTTAAGTATGCCAATAACAAGAGAAAATGTAACTAAAAATTCGTTACTATCAGCAGTATTAAGAAGAGGAACACAAAATATGCCAACATCAATGCAAATAAGTCAAGAATTAGAAGAGATGTATGGTGCAAGTTTTGACAATGGAATAGACAAAACAGGAGATAATCATGTATTAAAATTCTATCTAGAATCAATAAATGACAAATATCTTCCACAACAAGATGAAAATATGTTGAAAACTAGTATAGAAAAGTTATTAGAAATAGTATTTAATCCATTAACAGAAAACGGAATATTTAAAGAAGAATATGTAAAACAAGAAAAAGAAAATATAAAAAGAATAATAGAAGGAAAGCCAGATAATAAAGCAAGATATGCATTTGACAGATGTATAGAAGAAATGTATAAAAATCAGCCATATGGACTTTATAAATATGGATATATAGAAGATTTAGGAAAAATAGATGCAAAAGTATTATATGAATACTATGAAAAAATAAAATTAGAATGTAAAATCGATATATTCGTATCAGGAAGCATAGATGAAGAAACAATAAAACTTGTAGAAGAAAATGACAATATCAAAAACTTACAAGAAAGAGATGCAAAATATATAACAAATGAAATAGAAGAGAAGCCAGAAGTACAAGAAAAAGAAGTAAAAGAAGAAATGGAAGTAACACAAGGGAAAATAGTAATAGGATTAGACTTACATTTAGAGAATGAAGAACAAAGATATGACACATTATTATATAATGCAATATTAGGTGGTTCAGCAAATTCAAAAATGTTTCAAGAAGTAAGGGAAAAAGCAAGTTTAGCATACACAGCAGGTTCAAACTATGTAAGATATAAAAATAATATATTTGTTAAATGTGGAATAGAAATAAAAAATTATGAAAAAGCAATGAAAATAATCAGAAAACAATTAGAAGATATGAAAACAGGTAATTTTACAGATGAAGATATAGAAAATGCAAAAAAAGGAATAATATCAACAATAAAAAGTATAGATGATGAACAAGATACAGAAATAACATATTTTTTCGGACAAGAATTAAGTGGAAGTAAAGTTTCAATAGATAAATATATTGAAAAAATACAAAAAGTATCAAAAGAAGATATTATAAAAATTGCAAATTCAATAACAATAAACACAATCTATTTCTTAAAAAATATAGAAACAGCAAAGGAGGAACAATAATGCAAATAATAGAAAACTCAAAAGTAAAAGAAAAACTTTATATTGAAAAATTAGAAAATGGTTTAACAATAATGATTATACCTAAAAAAGGAGTTCAAAAAAAATATGTAATATGGGGAACAAACTATGGTTCAAATGACAGTAAGTTTGTTGTACCAGGAGAAACTCAAGAAACAGAAGTACCTAAAGGAGTTGCACACTTTTTAGAGCATAAAATGTTCGAACAAGAAAGTGGAGTAAATAGTTTAGATACTTTAACAGCATTAGGTGTAGATGCAAATGCATATACAACAAATGACCATACAGCATATTTATTTGAATGTACAGAAAATTTTGAACCAGCATTAGATGAATTAATGGACTATGTTCAACATCCATATTTTACTGATGAAAATGTCGAAAAAGAAAAAGGAATAATCGGACAAGAAATAATGATGTATGATGACTACCCAGAATGGAGAGTGTATCTGAATGCATTAGAAGCAATGTATCATGAACATCCAGTAAAATTAGATATAACAGGAACAATAGAAACAATAAGTCATATAGATAAAGAAATTTTATATAAATGTTACAATACATTTTATAATCCGTCAAATATGGTAATGGTAGTATGTGGAGATTTTGAACCTGAAAAATTATTACAAGAAATAAAAAACAGATTAATAGTTCAAAAAGCAAATGGAGAAATAAAAAGAATTTATCCAGAAGAACCAGAAGATATAGTACAAGAAAAAATTGAGCAAAAAATGGATGTAAGTCAACCTATATTTGTAATCGGAATAAAAGATAAATTAGCAGATACAAAAGAAAGGGTAAAAAAACATATTGCAATAGAAATATTATTAAATATGATACTAGGTAAAAGCTCTAAACTATATAAAGAATTATATGATGAAGGACTTCTATTTTCAACACCAAGTTTAGATTATGAGTATGCTAGAGGATATGCCCATATTTTAATAACAGGTCAATCACCAGACCCAGAAAAAGTTTATGAAAGATTTAAACAAACAGTAGCTAATATGAAAATAGATTCTACAGAATTTAATAGGATTAGAAAAAGAATTTATGGTGAATATATAAAAGAATATAATGATGTAGAAGATATTTCAAGAATGTTTCTCTCTGACTTTTTTAAGGAAATGAATAGTTTTGATTTTTTGGAAGAAATAACAGTAATAAATGAAGAATATGTAGAACAAGTATTAAAAGATGTATTTAATGATAAAAAAATGGTTATCTCTGTAATAAAAAAGGACTAATGTAATATAAAAGTCATAAAAAAGTAATATCATTTAAGTAGAAATTAGTAGAAATATAAAATAAATAATAAAAAGTTGTCGAACTATAGTGAAATCAATAGAAATAACACGTAATATTTTTGAAAAATTTGAAATATTTTATTGACTCAAATGTAAAAATATGTTAATTTATAAATGTACAGACAAATAATTGTAAAAAAGGAGAGATGCTGTATGATAAATGATGAAATTTGTAAATTAAGGGATAAATTAAATGAAAGTATAGTTACTGGACAAGACTATAGTATAATCTATCAACTAAGTATTGAACTTGATGAATTAATTGCAAAATATTATAGAGAAACAGAAAAAATATAATGAGGATTTAAGAAAGCATAGTAATAAGACTAGAGTATAATTCTACTCTAGTCTTAAGTATGGTAATTGTTTAAATTTATTGCAATTTTACTGAAACCACTCAAATTATATTTTATAATGATATCTATTTATACTAAAAATTAATTGTGAATTTTTACTATGTTCGCTTGTATTTTATATAAAAATGTAGTATATTGGTAAACGTAGGAAATGAGAATAAGCAGATGTGGTTTGCCACTTTTACTCCACAACATAAGTTGTGAGAATGGAGGTGGTGCTATGATAGAAGCAGTTTTATTAGAAATAATATACTTACTTTTATTTGGCTTAGTTGTCGAAACTATTATAGTATTTGCCTTAATTATATTGGTTATAATTTTAAGCAAATAGACAATAAAAAAACACATCTGTAACTTGGCGGTTCGGTGTGTTTTTTACATACTAAACTGGCAAACCACGTTTGTGGTTTCTCTATTTCCTATTTTTATTATACTTAAATTAGGTAAAAAAGTCAAGATATTTAAGTAAAATTTAAATAAACATATCTATCTTTTTATTATTTTATCTAATTCTATTTCTGCTTTTTTTACAAAAAAATTGCTAGTATCAACAGGAATTTGCAAATCTATAATTTGCGTTTTTAGTTTTTCTATTGTATCAATATTAACATTATTTGATACTGTTTCTACTTCAATTAAATTATCTCCATTTTCTATATCTTTTATTGCTATTTCAAAATCTTTTCTTCTATAAACAATATCACTTTCCTTAATGTTCATTATCTTAGAGTAATGAATTGCTTGAAAAAAAATTACAGCCTCATTAATATTAAGAATATCACAGTTAATGGATTCTTGAGCTAATATATCGCCATGTTTATTAAATTCTTTCTTTTTAAAAGTTATTTTCTTAGATTTATTTCCATTTAATTTATTTTCTATATCACGTATCAATATAGCATCTTTTAGGATTTCTCTACTAGTCAAATCTTTTATCTTACTCTTTAAAGTATTTGGTATCATAAATATATCATTCATTGTAAATCTATCTACAACTGTAAATCCCTTATCTTCTAAGATTTTACATAGTTCACTTATTACACAATTTACTTTCATTGTTATTTCATTTTCTTGTTTTATTCCCATAATTTTTCTCCTATTCATTAAAAAATTATTATTGCTCTATCATTATTAGTATACAACATTATTTTTAATAATACAAGTGAACAAATGAGCTATGAGCCATATAAAAAATAAGAAAAATTCTTAATGGAGACGACATAATAGTATTGTCAAACAGGATAGAATGTTGTGGTCTATCCTGTTTTATACAAAAAAAGTATGTGTAGTTGTGATACACATACAAGCACAAATGACATTCGCAGAACTCTGAATGTTTTGTTTGTTTAATGTAACTATATAATAACATCTTTTTTTGTATTTGTCAAATATTTTTAATATCTTTTATATTTATTAAATTTTAATATTATAAGAATCCTAGATTACCTTTGATATAATATTTTTTATATCTTCGATAGATTTAAATACATAACTACTAATTCCTTGATTAATTGCTGAAATAACATTTTTTTCTTTATCATCAAAAAATATTGTTTCCGCTTTTTTTAAATTATATTTATCAATAAGTAAATTATATATTCTTTTATCTGGCTTAATTATATGCTCTTGATAAGAATATATACCACCATCAAATACACTATTGATATTTATTAAATCATTAATGTAATTGTAACTATCCTCTGTTATATTAGTTAATAAATATAATTTATAACCCTGTTTTTGCAAAGTTTTTATATATTCGAAATTCATAGTTATTAAATGATAACTTTTATATAAATTTTCTTTACTTAATATATACTTTAAATTTTCAAATTCTTTATAGTTAGATAAACTTTCTATATGCTCATTAACTTTTTTATTTCCAAGCAAACATTCTTTAAAACTTTTTCCATATGCAAGTTTATATATAATGTCGCAATTTTTTCCTAATAGTTTTTCGATATTTTTCTTGCTATCGTCAAAAATAATTCCACCTACATCTAAAACGATATTTTTTATATGTTTCATTTTTAATTTCTCCTATAAAAAATTATTACTGCAATTTTATTGCAATGCTTATAGTTTTCTATAATAATCTATGACATTCTGTGCTAATATAAAAATAAAATACTGTTTTTAAAGACAGTATTTTCAATAAATTCGGTTATCTGTGATATTATGTAGCACTCTATAATAACCGTCTAAACTTATTCATATTGGAGGCGACGATCGGAATCGAACCGATGAATCAGAGTTTTGCAGACTCGTGCCTTACCGCTTGGCTACGTCGCCGAATTAAAATATTGTTTATGGAGCAGGTAACGAGAATCGGACTCGTGACTAAACCTTGGCAAGGTCTCGTTTTACCACTAAACTATACCTGCAATACATCATCAAGCCTTATTATAATAACAAAATAATCAAGTTTTGTCAATAGATTTTATTTAAAAATATGGACTCGAGATTATAAATATAATTTTTAATCATCTGCATAAAAAAATCATTGTAATTCTTTTCCGGAATAGAATTAGTATTTTGTATGTTAAGAGTAATAATATTTTTTCCATCTAAGCTAACAGACAAATATCCAATAATTGAATTTTCTTCTAGTGGAGCTTCAAGATTATAAGTACAATATATATATATGCTAATATCATCAGAATGTTCATGTTTTATAGGAAAAAAATCATAAGGCAAATTAGTTAATTTAAGAGAAATATCATTAGAAATGCCTTTAGCAACACTAAAACTAGAAGAATTGCATAATTTCCAATTTTCAAATTCTGATTGGATTTTTTCTTTAATATTAAATAATTCGAAATTATTAAAACAATATTCAATTAATTTAATACTATCTTTTGTTCTATCTTTTTTTGTATCAGCTCCAAGAACGATACAAATTAAATCCATATTTCCTCTTTTAACAGCAGTTACAAGACAGCGATTAGCACCATTAGTAAAACCAGTTTTAACACCATACACACCATTTAAATTTCCGAGAAGTTCATTAGTATTAGTAAGCGTTTTTGAATAATTATTAATAGTAATGGTATAAGTTTTTGTTCCAACATAATTGCGAAAAGTTTCATTTTTTAAAGCATAATCAGTAATTTTGGCAAGCTCATAAGCGGTAGTATAATGTTCATCATTATCTAATCCATGAGGAGTAACAAAATGGGTAGAAGTTAAACCAAGTTCATTACATTTATTATTCATTAAATTAGCAAAACCTGAAATATCTCCACCAACATGTTCAGCAAGAGCAACAGCGGAATCATTACCAGAAACTAATAATAATCCATAAAGTAAATTTCTAACAGAAATTTTATCATCAGTATGAAGACCAAGTCTCGAACCACCTGTACCCGCAGCTTTTTTGGAAACTGTAACAATATCATCTAAATTTGCATTTTCAAGAACAATAATAGCTGTCATAATTTTGGTAGTTGAAGCCATTTTGCACTGCTCGTTTTCTTTTTTTCCATATAAAACAAAACCAGAATTTCTGTCATAAACTATAGCAGCCCTAGAGTTTATAGTAGGTTCTGTAACAATATCAGAAGAAGTTTCAATATATGAACCAATATCATCTATATCCTCAAAATCTTCATCATCAGCAAAAATATTATAATTATAGGAAAAAATTAACAAAAAAATAGTAAACAAAACTAATATTTTAAATGTTTTCACTACATTGCCTCCAAAAATAAAGTCAATAAAATATATGATAAAAATAAGTAATTATTACAATGAAAAAAATTAAATTTATCAGATGTGATAAATAATGCAAATTTTTATATAAAAATATATAAAAAACATTGCTTTTAGAGTCAAAAAGAAGTATAATAAATAATGTATGAAACTCTGAAAAATCAGAAAGGATGAAAAAAATGAAAAATAAAAAAATAGGTATAATCATCGCAATAATAGCAATAATAAGTTTTTTGTTAAGTTATATAATAACTTATGCTGCAAATACAGAGACTATATATGTAAATTTAACAAAAACCGATTTAAATGGAATAGGATATGGAATAGGAAATCCTACTAATTCAGGAGCAGGGAACTATATATGGAATTTACAATTATACAATTCTAATGATGTAAGTGATATAAGTACACAACAGAGAAATCTATATTGTATAAAAGCAAATTATGGTGATACATGGAATGCTAATAATAGTGATATAGTAGCATATAATTTATCATATGATTTACAAGAAGAAAGAGAAAAAATATTAACATTATTAGGAAATGATGTAGCATCACATGATGTAATAAAACAATTATTAGACCCAACAAATGGATATTATAGAGAATTACTATGGATACTAGATAATGCATACATAGAAGGACAAACAGATAGAGATGCATTTATTAGAGATGTAATGGGAATACAATATGATGAAGAATATAAAGTTTATTATTATCAAGATGAAAATACATATGAAGAATATGATTATTTAATAACTGACTCTGACATAAAAGCTGTGCAAAAAGCAGCAATATGGTATTTTACAAATCATGAAGAAACAGATTTTAATAAATTAGACTCAACAGATTGGCTAACAATTACAACTGATGGAAACACATATACACAATTATCAGACTTAACAAGACCAAATACATCAGAAGGAACAGATAGAAATAGTCAAGCAGAAAGATATTATAAATATTTAATAAATAGTGCAACACAAAATGCAGATAAATATACAGCAGAAAATAATTATAAAATAAGTGGTTCTGCACAAGTAAATACATCAGGTTTAGCAGAAGAAGATGGAAAATATGTATTATCAAGTAAAAGAGTAAACTCAAATGATATAATAGGGCCAATAGTAATAAACAAAAATGGAGATTCAGCATATACAATAAATATTACAGTAACAAATGAAAATGGAGAAACAATAAATTATACATTTACAGATGCAGAAGGAAATTCATTAGGAAATGTAACAATAAAAGATTTAGTAGGAAGAACAGAAGGATTTTATATAAGTGTTCCAACAAACACAGTTGAAGCAGTTAATGTACAAATAGATATAACAGAAGAAGTAACTGAAAAGAAATTGTGGTTATCTGGAACAGAAACAGCAGATTCAATAACATTAAATAATGAACAACCAATAGTAGAAATAAACAGAACACAAAAAACAACACCTGTAAAATTAATAGCAAGACCAGGAGAATTTGACTTAGCATTAAGAAAATATATAACAGAAGTAAATGGAGTAAAACTAACAGACTTAAATTTAACACAAAGAGTACCAAACATATCAGAAGATACATTACAAACAGGAACAACAGCAACATATAAACATAAAAAAGACCCAGTAGTAATATTAGAAGATGATGTAGTAACATATTCAATAACAATATATAATGAAGGAAATAAAGCAGGATATGCAAGTCAAATAATAGATCAATTACCAACAGGATTAATAAGTTCAACAGAAAATCCATCAGTAGTTGTATCAAAAGACAAAAATGGAAATAACAAAAATTCATATACATTAACATATAATACTGTAACAAATCAAATAGTATTTGATATAGTAAATACAGCAGAAAATCCTGCAAAAAGCCTATCAGCATATAGACAAGCAAATGGTCTAGATTATGAAACAATAACAATAAAATGCAAAGTGGTAGAAGAAGCAGATGAGAAAGTACAAAAAATATTAACAAATGTAGCATGGATAAGTGGAGCATATGATACAGATTCAAATAAAGTTGCAGTAGACAGAGATTCACAACCAGAAAATGCACCAGAAGTAAATAGAGGAAATATGGAAAACTATAAAGGAAACGAAAACAACAAAGATGATTTAACAGATAGCAACTATTATTATGAAGGACAACAAGATGATGACGACTTCGAAAAATTAGTATTAATGCCAATAGAAAAGAAATTTGATTTAGCATTATTTAAACATATAGCAGCAATAAGTAAAGACCAGAACATAGAACCAGGAGAATATATAACAGATACAGGAAATATAGATGGAACATATTTAAGAGCACCAGTAGTAAAAGCAATAGAAAATGGAAAAGTAATATATGAAGAAGACTCAAAAGTAGCATTAACAGTAGAACCAGGAGATTATGTATTATATACAATAAGAGTATATAATGAAGGTGAAATAAATGGATATGCAAGTGAAATAAAAGATACATTACCAATAGGATTAGAATTTGTAGCAGAAAATGAAGAATATAATGGAATATGGAACTTAGAAGGATATGATGCAGATGGAAGACAAGTTATAACAACAACATGGTATGCAAAAGGTCAAGGAGCAGAATTAAATGCAGTAGAAGGAGACCCAAATTATACAGCAAACTTATTAAAAGCATTAAACCAAGAAGCACCAATAAGTGATGAAAATCCAGACTATATAGATGCACAAGTACTATGTAAAGTGGTAGAAGAAGCAACATCAGATAGAGTATTAGTAAATTATGCACAAATATCAGATGATTCAGATGAAAATGGAGAACCAGTAGATGATATAGATTCTACACCAGATGAATGGATAGATGGAGATGATGATCAAGATATTGAAAGAATAAAATTACAATGTTTTGATTTAAGTCTAAGAAAATTCATATCACAAGTTAATGGAGTAGAACAAGATAGAGAGCCAGTAGTAGATGTAAGTCCAATAATAAATGGAACAGATACAACAGCAATATATAACCATTCTAAAAAACCATTAGCAGTTCAAGTAGGAGACAGAGTTATATATACATTAAGAGTATATAATGAAGGAGATATAGATGGTTATGCAAGTGAAATAAAAGATTATTTACCACCATATTTAACATTTGCACAAGACAGTGAAATAAATACTAAATATGGATGGCAAGTATCTGAAGATGGAAGAATAGTTACTACAAAATATTTAGCTGATAAAATATTAACAGCATTTGATGGACAAACAACATTAGATTATGAAGATGTACAAATTGAATGTATAATATCAGATGAAGCACCAGTAAAAACAAACTTAACAAATATAGCAGAAATATCAGAATACACATATAATGGAAATACAGTACCAAATGACATAGACTCAAATTCAGACAATGTAGAAGAAAATATACCATCAGATGAAGAATTACCTGGATATAAAGATGACCAAATTAATCAACCATATGTACCAGGAAATGAAGATGATGATGACTTCGAAAAAGTATATATAAAAGACTTTGATTTAGCATTAAGAAAATTCATCACACAAGTAAAAGATAGAAAAGTTACAAATAGAGTTCCACAAGCAATAAATGAAAATGGACAAATAAGATATGAGCATACAAAAGAGCCATTATAT
>CALXJU010000017.1 GCA_944388705.1 uncultured Clostridia bacterium | reverse complement strand
GAAGAAGCACAAACAGTAAAACTAACAAATGGAGTAATATTAAATTCAACATTACATATATCTGAAGGACAAAATATTATATTAGATATGAATGAAAAAACAATAAGTTCTAATATAGATGTAACAATTCAAAATGAAGGAAACTTGACGATAATAGATTCAACATCAAGTGGAGTAGGAAAAATCACAAGTACAGTAGGAGTAGCAATAGAAAATAGTGGAACACTAACATTAGGACAAGATGATGGAACAGTAAGTCAAGACTTAATAACAATAGAAGGAACGACATATGGAATAATAAATAGTGGAATATTAAATTTCTACGATGGAACAATAAATGGAGCATCAGCGATACAAGGAGTAATAACAAACAGACCAGAAGGATATGTAATAAGAATAACAACAGTAAATGGAAAAGAAAGATATTACTTATCAATATAAAAAAGCCAACCATAAAATCACATATAAAAAGACACTAAGTGAGTAAATTATCTCACAAGGTGTCTTTTATAATAGATGTTTTTTATATTAGAAAAAATTTCTAAAAGTACTTGTCAAAAGTAAAAAAAGATGTTAATATATATATGTACTAAGATTTTTAGTATAAAGACAATTTGATTCTGTAAAATGTCAAAATTCAGTAAGTTTTTATAAAAATATTTTTTAACAAATTTTTAATTCAAAATCAAATCACAAAAAATTCCAAATAAAAAGAAAAGGTATTAAGGTTTATTAAGCGCGCGAATAAACTCAACTTAAAAATTTACAAATTAACTAAAAATCCAATTGAAATGAAAGTACAAATATGCTATGATGGAGGTAATGAATGCAATCAAAAAAGAAAAAACTATTAATACCAAAGACAGATGTAGTGTTCCAGGCATTATTTGGAACGAAAGGAAATGAAAGAATCTTAGAAGGATTATTAACAGAAATACTAGAAAATAAAGTAGAAAATATATCATTAGATGCAAATCAAGTACTAGTAAGAGAAATTCCAGAAGATAAATTAGGAATACTAGATTTAAGAGCAAATGTAGGAGAAAAGATATCAGTAAATATAGAATTACAATTAATAAATCCATATAATATAGCAGAAAGAATATTATATTATTGGGCAAAAATATATGGAAGTCAGATAAAAGCAGGAGAAAACTATAATTTACTAAAAAAGACAATATCAATATTAATAATAGATTTTGAATTGCCAGAATTAGAAGCATTTAAAGATGCACATACAGAATGGAAATTATTAGAGAAAAGAAATACAAAAGTAATAATATTTAAAAATATAGAGATACATATAATAGAAATACCCAAATGGATAAAAAATAGAAAAGAGACAAGAGAAGGATTAGGAAATTGGATAGAATTTTTAATAAATCCAGAAAGTGAGATGGTAAAAATGGGGGCCAAAAAGAATATAAAATTAAAAGAAGCATGTGAGAAATTAGAATATATAAGTGAAGATGAAAAAATGAGAAGATTATCAGAATTAAGACAAAAATTTATATTAGATGAAAATAATAGAAATAGAGTACTAGCTGAAATAGAAAATAGGTTAAAAGAAGAGCAAAAGAAAATAGAGCAAGAGGGAAAGAGAGTAAAAGAAAAACAAAATGAATTAAGTGAAAAACAAAATGAATTAAGTGAAAAACAAAATGAATTAAGTGAAAAACAAAATGAATTAAGGAAAGAACAAAATGAATTAAGAAAAAAAGAGAAAAATATAAGTGAAAAAGAAAAAAATATAAGTGAAAAAGAAAAGAATATAGATGAAGAAAAAAATAAATTAAAAGAAGAAAAAAAAGAAATAGTAAGAGGATTACTAAAAATGAAAATACCAATAGAAAAAATAACAGAATTTACAAAGCTAACTAAAGAAGAAATACTAGAGATAAAAGAAGATATATAAAAAAGGAATAAAAATGAAAGAAAAAATATTATTTGTAATAACAGTAGTAATAATATCATTAGTAATGTTATTTTGGATAGAACAAAAAGAAGGATTTCATGAGGACGAAATATTTTCATATGGAAGTAGTAATTATAAATATGACAATGTATTTCAAAGGTATGGACCAAAAGATGAAGTAAATCAGATTATATTTGATGAAATATTAAAAGAAAATACAATTGAGCAGACCATATATTATCTAAAAAATCCAGAAAAATTCATGGAAAAATATGAAACAAAGGTAGAACAAGAAGTACCAGTTTGGAAAACTAGAGAAGATGCAAAAGAATATTTAGCAATAGGAAAAGAAGATATATTCAATTATGCTAGTGTATATTATAATCAAAGTAGAGATGTACATCCACCATTATTTTATTTTACAGTACATTTGGTATCAACAATATTTTTTGGAGTATTTTCAAAATATATAATATTTACAATAAATCTAATATTTTTAATATTATCATTTATTGTAATAAGAAAAGTTCTGATAATATTGGATAAAAAACATTTAACTATGCCAATAATAATTTTGTACGGACTAAGTATAGGATCAATTTCAGTAATGATGTTTTTACGAATGTATCAAATGTTAACATTTTTTGTTTTGTTATCATTGTACATACATATAAAAATAATAAAAAATGATTTTGAGATAGATAAAAAGAATAGAAATGCTCTGATATTAACTACAATAGGCGGATTTTTAACACAATATTATTTTTGTATATTTGCATTTTTTGAATTCATCATATTTAGTATAATGTTGATAAAAAATAAAAAATATGATAATTTAAAGAAGTATATAAAATATCATGTAATAAGTGCAATTATAGGAATACTTGTATTTCCTGCTTCAATATATCATATATTTTTCTCATATAGAGGAATGGGCGCAGAATTAGAAATTAATTTTATAGAAAGAATGATAATGTATTTTAAAGAAATGTGTTATTCATTCTCAATGTCAGAAATAATAGGCATAATCATTATTATAGGATTAATAATAGGATATATATTCACAAAAAATAAATATATAAACTTTATAGCAATTCCAACCCTAGCATCATATTTAATAATATGTTTAATTGCACCACAAATGTCAAATACTACAATAATTCGTTATATAGCATTTATAATCCCATTATTTAGTTTAATTGTAATACTAATAATAGAAGGCATGTTAAGTAAAATCATAAAGAACAAAAATATTACAACTGTAGCCATAACTATTATTGTAAGTACTCTAAGTATTTATGGACTTATAACAAGCCAGCCAAGATTTTTAATAAAAGGATATGATGAAATCTTAGAAATAGCAAAAGAAAATAAGGATTCAAAACTAATATCAATATGGGATAATAATTTTACATATATAAGTTCATTACCAGAATTCTTGATATATGAAAAAACACTTATAATAAATGCAAATCAAGACTCTCTAGAAATTTTAAAAGATGATACAGAAATACAAGATGAAGTAATTGTAAGTATCAAGAAGTGGTTAAATTATGATGAAATAATAAATAAAATTATGGATTATACTGAACTAGAAGATTGTGAAATACTAAAAGATTCAGATGAATTACAAACTATAATCTATAAATTAGAAAGGAGTCAATTATGACAGAAAAAGAAAAAATGTTAGCAGGAGAATTATATGATGCAAATTATAATGAGGAGTTATTTAAAGAAAGACAGGAAGCAAAAGAAATATGCTATGAATTCAATAATTTAAAACCATCAGACTTAAAAAACAGAGAAAAATTATTAAAAAAATTATTTGGAAGAACAGGAGAGAAAATTTATATAGAACCTAATTTTTGGTGCGATTATGGTTATAATATTAGTGTAGGAGAAAACTTTTACATGAACCATAATTGTACTATTTTAGATGCAGCAAAAGTTGAATTTGGAGATAATTGTTTTATATCACCAAATTGCGGATTTTATACATCAGGACATCCGGTAGATTATAAATTAAGAAATAAAGGATATGAATATGCAAAAACAATAAAAATAGGAAATAATGTATGGATTGGAGGAAATGTAATAGTTTTACCAGGTGTAACAATTGGAGACAATGTAACAATAGGAGCTGGAAGTGTAGTTACTAAAGATATTCCTTCAAATGTAGTTGCATATGGAAATCCTTGTAAAGTTATAAGAGAAATATAGAAAGAGGAGGTAAAAATGAATAAAAAATTAAAAATAATAGTAGATAAATGCCCTCAAAATCATAAATGTCCAGCAGTAGCAATCTGCCCAGTAAATGCATTGAGTCAAAAAGATTTTGAAGCGCCAATAATAGATGAAAGCAAATGCATAAAATGTGGAAAATGTTCAAACTTTTGTCCTAAAAAAGCATTAGTTTTAGAGGATGAGATATACATATAATTTTTAGAAAGAGAGCATATAAATGACAGATTTAAATTTTGTAGATATAAAAGAAAATAATAAAGACATAAAAAGATTATATAAAAGTGCATTTCCAGCAAATGAAAGAATGCCATTTTGGCTATTAAAAAGATTAGCTAAAAAAGAAAATGCTGATTTTTATAGTATTTATGATAAAGAAAAATTTGTTGGAATGATATATAATATATATCACAAAGACATAGTTTTTATATTTTATTTTGCAATAAATGAAAGTTTGAGAGGACAGGGATATGGTACTAAAGTATTAGATTCAATAAAACAAAAATACGATAATCATAGAATTGTATTAAATATTGAAGAAATAGATTCAAATAGTAATAATAATGAACAAAGATTAAAAAGAAAAAAGTTTTATCAAAAAAGTGGATTTAAAGATTTAAATTATAAAGTAAAAGAAGCTGGAGTAATATATGAAACATTATGCTATAGCTCAAATAATATTATGGTCAGCAAAGAAGAATATATGGAAATGATGAAAAAATATTTTGGAAAATTGATTTCTAAATATGTATATAGAAAATAAATTAATAAAGAATGGTGTTATTATTATCACCATTCTTTAATCAGTTTCAACAAATAAAGCTTTAGCAAGAAATGGAGTAATTTCATCTATATTATACCAACCAGAACTTTTATTATCATTTTCAAGACCATTAGGATTTGAAACATAAACCATATCATTACCATCAGTAGCAAGTAAAACCATGTAATGAGAAGCTGTTGTCCAACGATTATCATAAGGTTTATTCCATACACAAACTAAAACAGGTCTATTAGATTGCAAGTATTCTATAATATAATCTTTTGACAAATGAACAGAGTCAAAATAAAAATCAGTATTTTCCACTCCATAAGAAGCCAGTACAGATGATATTTTTTCAGTAGCTAAAACCGGATAATATTTTTGTCTTAAATCTTCTGGAGTAACATTTTTATTATAACCACTTAAAATTATTGAAAGAGATGTTATTCCACAACCATTTTCTGCCATAGTGCCGCCCCAATAAGAATTTTCACTCCAAGAAGAATCACCATTTTGTTTATATTCTTTATAAGTTTTTCCATTTTCAGTTGTAAAAGTAGTAAAATAACCATCTTGATTTGCAACTTTTTCTTGTCCAACTCCAGAATAACTTGAAATACTATCATGTTTTATAACTTTTTTGCTAGAAATTGATGTAACAATTTCATTATCAGAATTAGCAAAATAAATAAATATCACTAATAACAAAATTGCTAAAAATATTTTTTTAAAACTTAATTTTCTCTTCTTAATTTTTTTCATATGAAAACCCCCTTAAACTATCTAAATTATACAACTCATAAAATAAAAGTGTTTTAAGAAACTATTAAATAAATCTTAACTTTTTCTTACATTTTGAAAAATAATTTGTAATTTGAAAGTATATATGTTACTATTTAGAAGAGGTAAGAAAAATGAACATATTAGTATTAGATGACGAAAAAGAAATAGCTGATTTAGTTGAATTATATTTAAAAAACGAAAATTACACAGTATACAAATTTTATGAATCAGAAGAAGCAATAAAATGTATAAATGAGACAAAATTAGATTTAGCAATATTAGATGTTATGATAAAAGGAAAAGATGGATTTGAAATATGTAAAATGATAAGAGAAAAAAGCTTAAATTTTCCAGTAATAATGTTAACTGCTAAAATTGCAGATACAGATAAAATAACAGGATTAACTATTCGGAGCAGATGATTATATAACAAAACCATTTAATCCATTAGAGTTGATGGCAAGAGTAAAATCAGCACTAAGGAGATACAAAAAATATAATGGTGAAAACGAAGAAGATAAAATATTTATAGATGGTTTAGAAATAAGTAGAGATAAGCATAAATGTTTATTATATGGAAAAGAAGTTGATTTAACACCAATAGAATTTGATATATTGTTATATTTAGCTAACAAAAGAGGAAATGTAGTAAGTTCTGAAGAACTGTTTGAAAAGGTATGGAAAGAAAAATATCTAGAAAATAATAATACAGTAATGGTACATATAAGAAGAATAAGAGAAAAATTAGGAGAAGATACTAAAAATCCTAAATATATAAAAACAGTTTGGGGAGTTGGATATAAAATTGAATAACTTAAAAGAATTTGAAAAAATAAAAAGTAATATTGCTTTAAAAGCAGTAGGCAAAATAATTGGATATTCTGCAATAGTAATGATTGTACTAATTATTTTAGTAGATGGAATATATAATGACTCTATTGCAAATTCATTATATAATTTTGATGGAGCAATTTATGCTTTCTTTGTACAAAACAAACTAATTATTACAGTTATTGCATTTGCAACAATCTTTTTTGTAATAACATATATAGTTATAAGAAATACAACAAATAATTTAGTAATTATAATATCAGCAATGGACCAGATAACCAAAAATCCAGAAGAGTCAATAAAATTACCTATAAGTTTGGCACCAATAGAAATAAAATTAAATGAAATAAGAACAGAATTAGTAAAATCAAGAAAGGAAGCAGAAGAAGCGGAAACAAAGAAAAATGATTTAATAATGTATATGGCACATGATTTAAAAACGCCTCTAACTTCTGTAATAGGATATTTAACATTTTTAAAAGAGGAAAAAGGAATTGACCATAAAATGCAAGATAAATTTGTAGATATTGCACTTAATAAAGCATTAAGAGTAGAAGAACTTACAAATCAATTTTTTGAAATAACAAGATATAATCTACATAATATGATAATAAATAAAAAACAGATAGATTTATCAATACTGATAGAACAATTAATAGATGAATGTTATCCAATGTTACAAGAAAGAAAGTTAGAATGTAAAACAGATATGCCTGAACATATATATTATACAGGTGATGGAGATAAACTAGCAAGAGCCTTTGGAAACTTATTAAAAAATGCAATAAATTATAGTTATGAAAATACTGAAATTCAAATAATAGTAGAACAATCAGAAAATAAAATAAATATGGTATTTAGAAATAAAGGAGATAAAATACCAGATTATAAACTAGAAAAATTATTTGATAAATTTTATAGAGGAGATGAATCAAGAACAAGTAGTACAGGTGGTACAGGCTTAGGACTTGCAATTACAAAAGAAATTATAGAATTACACAATGGAAAAATCTATGTCCAAAATGATGATGAATATATAGAATTTTATGTTGAACTATAGAATAATTTAATATTTAATGTTATAATTGTCGTAAAAAAATAGAGGGGAAATAACAGATGAAAAAAAGAACAATAATATTTTGAATAATAATCATTATAGGAATAGCATTAAGAATATATCATTTTCCAACACTATTACAAGAAATGAATAGTGATGAAATAATGACAGTTGTAAATGCAAAAGCAATTGCTGAAACAGGAAAAGATATTGGAGGAATAAGCTTTCCTGTTTATTTGCATGGCTGGGGAGGACAAAGTGTAGTATTATTATATTTAATGGCATTAAGTATAAAAATATTTGGATATACTTTATTTGCAATAAGACTTCCAATTCTGCTTGTTAGTATAATTTCATTATTTGTATTTTATGATTTAGTTAAAAAACTAACTAAAAATCAAGATATAGCATTAATTGGATTAACATTAGTAGCTTTTTGCCCATGGCAAATATTACAATCAGTTTGGGCATTAGATTGTAATATGTTTCCACACTTCTTATTATTTGCAATAGACATATTTTATACAGGAATAACAAAATATAAAAAATCAATTTTATATATGTCAATGGTATTTTTTGCAATAAGCTTATACTGTTATGGAATTGCAATATATTTTGTACCAATATTTTTATTAGTAATGGCAATATATTTAATAAAAAATAAAGAAGTAACAATAAAAAATATAATAATATGTATAGCTATTTTCTTAATATTAGCAAGTCCATTAGTAACAATGTTTGCAAAAAATGTGTTAAAAATAGAAGGAAATATACAAATAGGACCTATTACAATTCCATATTATGAAAGCTTATCAAGAAAACAAGATATGGTATTTTTCAGCCCAGAGCCATTACAACAATTATGGAAAAATATAAATTCTACATTAAAAGTAATAATTGCTCAAACTGATGGTGCAGAATGGAATTCTCCAAAATTATTTGGTGCAACATATAGAGTAACAATCATATTTGCAGTAGTGGGAATAATAAAAACAATAAAAGATTTAAAACAGGATAAGAAAAATACTTCAGCCGTTATGCTTATTACATGGTTGAGTACAAGTATATTAACAAGTTTTATAGTAAATGAAGCTAATATAAATAGATTAAATTCAATTTGGTATGTTATATTAATATTAGCTGGAATAGGAATTTACGAAGGATATCAGAAGATAAAATATAAAAAAGTTTATGCAATATGTGTAGGAGTATTATATACAGCAATATTTATAGCATATACAATATACTTCTATGGATATTATACAGAAGTTGTAGACCAATCAGGTACTTTTTCAAGAGGATTTTTCCAATCATTAGATTATGTAGAAACATTAGAACAAAAAACAGTTTTATATGATAATATAAAAAATGATGGATGTTTAGAATTATATATACAATTTAATCATGATGAAAATAAAGAATATAAAGAAATAAGAGATGAAAATGAACTTAAAGAAAAAATTAAAAATATAGGAGAAGATGAAGTATTAATACTTGATATAGAAAAGAAACAATATGAAAATGTGGGAAATAGTCATCAAATAGGAGACTTTTTAGTAATTACAAAATAGTGGAGGTAAAAATGAAAACTGGTTTATTACTTGAAGGTGGAGCAATGAGAGGTTTATATACTGCTGGAATATTAGATGTGTTCATGGAAAAAGGCATCAAAATAGATGGAATTATTGGTGTATCAGCAGGAGCATTGTTTGGAATGAATTATAAATCTAAACAAATAGGAAGAGTGTTAAGATATAATAAAAAATATGCAAGAAATAAGGACTATATGGGATTTTATTCATTGATATCAACAGGAGATATAATGAACAGAGAATTTTGCTTCAATAAAATAGTAAATGAATTAGACCCAGTAGATTTTGACACATTTAAAAGAACTGAAGTAGAATTTTATGCAGTTGTAACAAATATGGAAACAGGAAAACCAGAATATATAAAAATAGATGACTTAAAAGACAAGGTACAATTAGAATATTTAAGAGCATCAGGTTCAATGCCATATGTATCAAAACCAGTAATTATAAAAGGTAAAAAATATTTAGATGGAGGAATATCAGATAGTATTCCTATAGAAAAAATAATGAGTATGGGATTTGACAGGGTTGTAGTAATCCTTACTAGACCAATTGAATATAGAAAGAAAAAAAGTAATGAAAAAATTCCTCAAATATATTATCGTAAATATCCTAAACTAGTAGAAACAATAAATAACAGATATAAAATGTATAATGAAGAAGTAGAAAAAGTAATTCAATTAGAAAAAGAAAAGAAGATTTTTGTAATTAGACCTTCAAGAACAGTTGGAATAAAAAGAATAGAAAGAGATATCTACAAAATTCAAGAAATGTATGATTTAGGAAAAAGTGATATTCAAGAAAAAATGGATGGATTGTTAGAGTATTTAAAAGAATAAAATTTGTAAATCTTGTATCATAATATTACATATACACATATTATGTAATGTGAGGTGAACAAGATTGGATTGGTTAGAACATTTACACCCAACGATTCAAGCATTAATTGCAACAATGTTTACGTGGGGAATAACAGCATTAGGAGCACTTGTAGTTTGCTTTTTTAAAAATGTAAATAAGAAAATATTAAATACAATATTAGGATTTAGTGCAGGGGTTATGATTGCAGCATCGTTTTGGTCATTACTTGCTCCAGCAATAGAATTATCTGGTGAATTAGGATACATAGAATGGATATTGCCAGCAACTGGATTTGTTGTTGGAAGCTTATTTGTACTATTATCTGATAAATTTTTAGATAAGATGCTAAAAAAACAAAATAATTCAAGAAGTGCAGAATCACTAAAAAGAAGTATATTATTAATATCTGCAATTACAATTCATAATATACCAGAGGGAATGGCAATTGGTGTAGCATTTGGAGGAATAGCAAGTCAAGTACCAGGAATGACATTAATAGGAGCAGTAATGTTAGCAATTGGAATAGGAATTCAGAATTTTCCAGAAGGTGCAGCAGTATCATTACCATTAAGAAATGAAGGCTTTTCAAGAACAAAAAGTTTCTTTCTTGGGCAGGCATCTGGAATAGTTGAACCTATATCAGCAGTTATTGGAGTAATATTAGTAATGAAAATAAGAGCTATATTGCCATTTTTACTTGCATTTGCAGCAGGAGCAATGATTGCAGTTGCAGCTAGAGAATTATTACCAGAATCAGTAAAGGAAAATAAAAATTTAGCAACAATTGGTTTAATTTTAGGTTTTTCTTTGATGATGATATTAGATGTTGCATTAGGGTAAATAATTTGGAAAAAATTGTCGTAAATTAAATAACTTAAAGATATAAGACAAAATTACTATATCAATAAAGAGTAAAAAAATCAAGGTATTTTTAAATTCAAAAATAAGATTTATATAAAACTAAAAATAGAAAATTAAAGAGTCCCAAGAAATCGGGACTTTTTTTATATCTTTAAGTTATTTAATTAATGAAAAAAATAAAAGGAGGAGCAAAAGAAAAATGAGAAAAGAAAGAGGAATAACACTAATAGCATTAGTAGTAACAATAGTAGTATTATTAATATTAGCAGCGGTAAGTATATCAATGTTAACAGGAGAGAATGGAATAATAACACAAGCAGGTAAAGCAAAAGATGAGACAGAGCAAGCAAGAGTAGAAGAGTTGGTGGATTTAGCAGTAAATAGTTTAATCGGAGAAAATATGGGGAGTACAAATGGAATAACACCACAAATGGTAGCAGAAGAAGTAAATGAAATGGAAAATAGAGAAGATATATATGCAGAAGGAAGTGAATTTCCAACAAATATAATATTTCAAGAAGAAAATAGAAAAGTAGAAGTAAATTTAAAATTCCATATAGAATCTAATGGAATGTATAGTGAAGTGATTACAGAAGACCAGATATCACCAACAGATTTATTTAATATTGATATATTAGATTTATCAGCGAAAACAGCTAAAATTTCAGGTATAAAATCACAATACTGTAATAAAAATGGATATAATACAGAAACTAAAAAAGAAGATTTACCAGATACTAATTATAAAATAAATTATACAGGAATAACAGATACATTAGTAATACCATATCAAGCAGAAATAGATGGTGAAATATATACAATAACTGAAGTTGATCTTACAATTTGGGAAATAATGCCTAATGCAGTTGGACCAGGTGCAAATTATCCAAATATAGAAACAATAATATATCCAAATACTATAACAAAAATATATTCAGCAAGTAGTGCTGGAAAAGACAGTCCCTTAAAAAAAGTTGTACTATCAGAAAATTTAAAAGAAATTCCAGATTATTTTTTTAAGAATGCTAAAAATTTATCTACAATAAAGATACCAGATAGTGTAACAAGTATAGGTACTGAGGTATTTTCTCTTTGTAATGATTTAACAAACATAACAATACCAATATCTGTAATAGATATGGGATATATAGTTTTTTACTTTTGGGAACCTACACAAACAATAAATGTACTATTTAAAGAAGGGGATACACCAGAAGGATGGAGCAGTAGTTGGAAATATTCTTGTAATGCAACAATAAATTATTTAAAGTAAAAATATTAACTAAAACAAAAAAGTAGAAACTATACAGATTTCTACTTTTTTGCATTAGGAACAACTAATTCCTAAAAATTCTTGTGCAATTCCATAATTTCGAAAACTTTGTATGAATGACCAAAAATTTCAATTGATTTTTCACCATTATATGGAATAATTTCACTTTTCACTCTAATCGATGGAGAACCAAATCCAGGTTTATGTGACCATAAACCATCAGAATTTTGCCTTAAAAAATGAAAATCATTATCAGCTTTTGAATAAGATAAAGCAATTTTACATGAGCCATCCCTCAGTTTAGAATCAAAAGAGCATGAGGAAGCAGTTATTGACAAAGCAGAACAATCTCTTTTGATTAATTTTATAAATAAATCATAATCAAAAAAATAATCTCCATAATCAAAAAAATCACTTCCATTGTAATTTGCATAAATCAATCCAGGGGTATATGTTGAAAAATCTCTGTCTTCATAGTTGCAATTTAATGCATGAGCATAACAATTCCGAAATGGTGAATAATCAACAGAAAAAGTGGGAGGGTAATCTCCTATTAATCGTTTAATAAGTTCAATCTTTACACTCATATCAATGTCCTTTCTTTAGAATTACATATTTATTAGTTACGAAAAATATTATAGCAAATTACTAGTAAAATGTCAAATTATGTAAATACTATAAGACTTTATTACAAGAATTTTTTCAATCTATAGAAATAAAGTAATTAATATGATATAATCGAAAAAAAGTGAAAGGTTGGGATGATATGAAAGAAAAAGAAGAAACCAGAAAATGGTTAAAAATAGTACTAATTGCAATAGTAGTATATTGGTGTTTAAACAATTTAGGAACATTAGGAAACTTCTTAAATACTATAATAAAAATATTATCACCATTTTTAATAGGTGGAATAATAGCATTTATATTAAATATCCCTATGAGATTTTTTGAAAGAAAATTAACAAAAAAGAAAAAAAGAAAGAAAATAACAAGAGTAATCTCACTAATATTATCAATAATAATAATAGTATTGATAGTTGCTTTAATAGTAAAATTAATATTACCAAAATTAATAGATATAGCCCAATTATTAATTGAACAACTACCATTTTACACAGAAAATATAAAAAATGCATTAGGAAGTGTGCAAATAGAAAATTTAATGGAAAACTTGAATATAACTCAAGAATCAATAAATCAAGAAATAATAAATATAGCAACAGGATTTATAACATCTTCAATTTCATTAGTTGGAAATTTTGTTAGTGCAATATCAACAACAGTAATAGCAATAATATTTGCAATATATATATTGATGAGCAAAGAAAGATTGCAAAAACAATTTACAAAAATACTATTTGCATATGTAAAAAAAGAAAGAGTAAGAAAAATACTTGGAATAGCAAGACTAACAAGAAACACATTTGCAAACTTCTTAACAATACAATGCTTAGAAGCAGTAATTTTAGGAACTTTATGTATAATTGGAATGTTAATATTACAAATACCATATGCCGTACAAATAGGAGTATTAATAGGAGTAACAGCATTAATACCAATAGTAGGAGCATTTATAGGAGCAGCAATAGGAGCAGTACTAATAGCATCTGTAGACATTATGAAAGTAATAACATTTATAATATTTATAATAATATTACAACAAGTTGAAGGAAACTTAATATATCCTAGAGTAGTAGGAACATCAATAGGATTACCAGGAATATGGGTATTAGTTGCAGTAAGTGTAGGAGCAAGTCTATTTGGAATAATTGGAATGTTAGTGGCAGTACCAACATTTTCAGTATTATATACAATATTGAAAGTAGATGTAAATAAAAAATTAGGAGAGGTAAAAAAATGATAGAAATCAAAAATGTATCAAAATCATATGTAAAAGGTAAAAAAACTCTTGATAATTTAAATTTAGAAATCAAAAATGGAGAAATTTTCGGATTTTTAGGACCAAATGGAGCAGGAAAAACAACAACAATAAAAATAATTACAGGAATACTAGATGCAGATGAAGGAGATGTTCTAATAGATGGAAAAAGTATAACTGATAGTCCATTAGAAGCTAAAAAGAATTTTGGATTTGTTCCAGATAATCCAGATATGTTTTTGAAACTAAAAGGAATAGAATACTTAAATTTCATGGCAGATGTTTATGAAATATCGACAGAAAAAAGAAAAGAAAAAATAGAAGAACTAACAAAAAAATTTGAAATTTATAAAGACTTAAATAACCAAATACAAAGTTATTCACACGGAATGAGACAAAAAATAGTAATATGTGGTGCCTTATTATCAGAACCAAAAAATTGGATATTAGATGAACCTATGACAGGATTAGACCCTAAATCATCTTATGACTTAAAAGAAATGATGAGAGAGCATGCAAAATCAGGAAAAACAGTATTTTTCTCAACACATATATTAGAAGTTGCAGAAAAATTATGTGATAGAGTAGGAATAATAAATAAAGGAAAATTAGTATTTGTAGGAACATTAGAAGAAATGAAAGAAAAATTTAAAGAAAATGGCTCATTAGAAGAGTTGTTTTTAGAAATAACAGAAGAGTAATGAGAGAATATTGTTAAATTTATAGATTTTTAAAAGAAAAAATGATATAATAATGATATTGTAAATTTATTTATGGAGGTAATCAATATGTCTATAGAAAAACAAAAATTATATAATGAAATTGAAACTTTACCAGAGGAACTAACAAATCAAGTTATTAATTTTATCGAATATTTAAAACTGTCATATATAGATGCAGAGGCTCCAGATAGTATAACAATAAAAAGCAAAAAAGATTTAAAAGAAAAGCTACAGAAAGGATTAGATGACATAAAATCAAATAAGGTATTTTCTTTAGATGAAACTTTTGCTAAAATCGATAATATATAAAAAGAGTTGATGAAGAAAATTCTAAAGCGTTAGTATTAAGAATAGGTCATGCTTTTATGGATTGGGAAAAATATTTAAAGGATGAATAGTATAGAGTAATTCAAACGAGTTACTCTAATTTTTTGTCTAAAAATAATTTTTTTCAAAAAGGTATTGACAAAATTATATAAACTGTATATACTGTATATATACGGAATAAAAAAGGAGAAAATTTTGATGAATATAATAATAAGTAATTCAAGTAATACACCAATATATGAGCAAATCAAAGAACAGATAAAAAACAAAATAGTATCAAATGAATTAAAAACTGGTGAACTACTGCCATCAATAAGAAGTTTAGCAAAAGACTTAAGAATAAGTGTAATAACAACCAAAAGTGCATATGAAGAACTAGAAAGAGAAGGATATGTAGAAACAATACCAGGAAAAGGAACATATGTAGCAAACAAAAATATAGAACTAATAAGAGAAGAGCAACTTCAAAAAATAGAAAACTTAATAGATACAGCAGTATCAATAGCAAAAATAAGTAATATATCAAAACAAGAAATACAAAATATAATAGAAATTTTATATGAGGAGGAAAATTAAAATGATATTAGAAGTAAAAAACTTAAACAAAAAGTATAAAGACTTTCAATTAAAAAATGTAAATTTATCATTACCAAAAGGAATGATAATGGGATTAATAGGAGAAAATGGAGCAGGAAAAACAACAACAATAAAAGCAATATTAAACATAATAAACACAGATAGTGGAGAAATAAAAATATTTGGACTAGACAATAAAAAAGAAGAAAAGAAAATAAAACAAGATATAGGAGTAGTATTAGATGATAGTTTTTTATCAGAATATCTAAATCCGATGGACATAAACAAGATAATGAAGAACTTTTATCAAAACTGGGATGAAAAACTATATTTCAAATATATAGAAGAATTTAAATTACCAAAAAACAAAATATCAAAAGACTATTCAAGTGGAATGAAAATGAAACTAAAAATAGCAGTAGCATTATCACATCATCCAAAATTATTAATACTAGATGAACCAACATCAGGACTAGACCCAGTTGCAAGAAATGAAATATTAGACATATTTCAAGATTTTATACAAGATGAAGAACATGCAATATTGGTATCAAGTCATATAACATCAGACTTAGAACATATAGCAGATTATATAACATTTATAAATAATGGTGAAATAGTATTAACAAAAACAAAAGATGAATTATTAGATAGATATGGAATAGTAAAATGTTCTGAACAAGAATTCAAAAAAATAAATAAAGCAGATTATTTAAAATATAAAAAGAACAGATATGAATATGAAATATTAGTAGAAAACAAAAATGAATTCAAAAGAAAATATGACATACAAATAATAGATAAGCCAACAATAGAAGACATCATGTTAATATATATAAAGGGGGAAAAATAGAATGAATGGAATAAAAGGACTTATAGTAAAAGACTTATTAAATTTATCACATTATAAATTTTCACTTTTAATAATAATAGTGGTATTTATAGGTTTAGGAGTATCAAGTAAAAGTTCATTAACATTTATGCCAATAATGTTAATGACAGCAATAGGAATGATAGGATTATCAACATTTAGTTATGATGAAATGTCTAAAGCTGATAAATATTTATTAACATTTCCTACAGATAAAAAAGAAATGGTAAAAGCAAAATATATATTAATAATTGGAATGATTATAATTGGAGCAATAGTTTCAATAATTGCAACATATGGAATAAACTATATTGTATATAGCGAAATACCAGATATTGAGCCAATATTAACAATGGTACTAGGAGGAGTATTTGGAATAAGTTTAGTAGAAGCTATACAAATACCAAGTGTATATAAATGGGGAGCAGAAAAAGGTAGAATTCAGATGTTTGTACTAATTATACTAATAGGAGCATTAATAGGAGGATTAGTATTTTTAATAACAAGTGCAGGACTAAGTATTCAATTTGATACAAATCAGATATTAGGATTTATTAAAAACTTTGGAACATATATATTAATTGCAGTAATACTATTAATGTATTTCTTATCATATAAGTTATCTTGCAAAATTTATATGAAAAAAGAAATATAAGTAGACAACTAATAATTAATATGATATAAATAATCTATATTAATTATTGGGAGGGGAATGTATGAAAAAATCTACAATTATATTACTTGTACTTATAATATTAAGTGTAGGAATCTATTTTGGAGTTAACTATTTTTTAAACAAAGATTTAAAAGAACAGCAACAAAAACTAGATGATATGATAGCAGAATATGGAACAATAGAAAAAGAAAATGTTAATACAGCAGTAGCAAAATTTAATACTGAAATAATGGATGGAGGACTTGAAAATCCAGCAAAAGAAGATGCAAATTCAACATCAGAAGATCAGCTATATTGGTATATGATAGAAGATGGTATATATTGCTATGTAAAACCAGAAGAATATACAGGAGATGTTGAAAACGATATAGTACATACAATTTCAGTATATTATGAAATAGCAAGTGGAAAACAAGAAAAAGCATTAGAATATTTTAAATTATTAATAAAATCAAATAAAAATGATTTTACAGATGAACAAATTACAGAATTAATAAATAAAGCGGAAGAATTAAAAGAAGAAAAACAAAAAGCAGTAAATGGAAGTGGAGTTATGGTTGGAATAGCTGAAACAGAAGACCATATAGAATATCAAGTTACAAGAAATTATGAATAATAAGTTAAGAGTACATGAAAATGTACTCTTTAATTATGACAAAAATGTAAGAATTATGTAACAAAAATCAATGGCAAAATGTCGAAAAATATTGTATACTAAATATAGAAAGAGAGTTGAGAAAAATGAAAGTTATAAAAATAATAATTAAAATATTATTTATACTATTATTGATATTAACAAGTATAGCTCTACTTTATATAGGAAATGGATACAATATGTATAAAACAGCAATAGAAGAAATGTCAATAGAAGATAAAGTAAAAGAAATACAAAGCAAAGAAAATTATACAAAAATCTCAGAATTACCACAAATGTATATAAATGCAGTAATATCAGTAGAAGACCATAGATTTTATGACCATGGAGGAATAGATATAATTGCAATAGGAAGAGCAGCAATAAATGATATAAAAGCAATGAGTTTTGTAGAAGGAGGAAGTACAATAACACAACAATTATCAAAAAACATATATTTTACACAAGAAAAGAAAATAGAAAGAAAAATTGCAGAAGTATTTATGGCATTTGAAATAGAAAAAAGATATGAAAAAGATTTTATATTAGAATTATATTTAAATACTAGTTATTTTGGAGATGGATATTATACAGTAAAAGAAGCATCACAAGGATATTTTGGAAAAGAGCCAAAAGATATGACAGATAGTGAATGTATATTACTTGCAGGAATTCCAAATGCACCATCAGCATATTCACCAACTAAGAATCCAGAATTAGCAAAACAAAGACAAAAACAAGTAATAAATAAAATGATAAAATATAAATATTTAACACAAGAAGAAGCTGATAAAATTTTAGAAGAAGAATAGCATAAAAGCTATTCTTTTTCTATATTATATGTTAAAATAAAAAGCGAATATAAAAAAGGAGGAATAAAGTGAAACTAATAGTAAAAAATGTAACAAAAAATTTTGAGAAAAAAGAAGTATTAAAAGGAATAAACTTTGAATTTGAAAAAGGAAAAATCTATGGATTATTAGGAAGAAATGGAGCAGGAAAAACTACATTTTTCAATTGCTTAAATGATGATATCAAAATAGATTCAGGAGAATTTATAATAGAAGAAAATGAAAAACAAAGAAAAGTAAAAATAGATGATATTGGATATGTATTATCAACTCCAACAGTACCAGAATTTTTAACAGGAAGAGAATTCTTAAAATTCTTTTTAGAAATAAATCAAAAAACAATACAAGAACCAAAAACAATTGATGAATATTTTGACTTTATGAAAATTCAAAAAGAAGATAGAGATAAATTATTAAAAGACTATTCACATGGAATGAAAAATAAAATGCAAATGTTAGTAAACATAATTGCAAACCCTAATATATTATTACTAGATGAGCCATTAACATCATTAGATGTAGTAGTAGCAGAAGAAATGAAACAGATGCTAAAAAGCATAAAAAAAGACCACATAATAATATTTTCAACACATATTATGGAATTAGCATTAAGCTTATGTGATGAGATAGTATTATTAAATCATGGAATCTTAGAAAAAATAGACAAAGAAAATTTAACAGAAAATGAATTAAAAGACAAAATAATATCGGCATTAAAGGAGGAGAACAATGTTTAAAACATTTATATTATCCTTCAAATTACGAAATACATATAAAGTAAATACAATAATTTATGCTATAAAACAATTGCCAATAATAAGAAAAATCTTACCAAATAGTTTATATCAAAATAGAGGAATAAAAATATTTGCTAATATAATAAGTGCAATATTAGAAATAATCTCAATATTTATTTGGAAATTAGTATATATTTTATTAATGCTCGTAGCACCATTAAGTTTATACAAAACTAATATGATAAATAACTTTTTTAATATAATGTTATTTTTAACAATAGGCGGGGCATTTATGAACACATATATGTTTAATCCAACAAAAGATAAATATTATGCAATGTTTCTAATGAGAATGAATGCAAAACAATATACATTATCAAATTATTGGTATTCAATATTAAAAGTAATAATAGGATTTATGCCATTTATAATAATTTTTGGAAGAATGGCAGGTGTAAATTTATTATCATGTATAATAATGCCATTTTTCATAGCAAGTGCAAAAATATTAGTAGGCGCATATAATTTAAAAAGCTATGAAAAAAACAATATAGTTGTAAATGAAAATACACCAGTTAAATTTGTATGGGGAATAGTATTTACATGTCTAATATTAGCATATCTATTACCATATCTGGGATTATCTATAACACCTTTTATATTTACAGTAATAGCATTAATCAGTATAATTGGAGCAATTTTTGGAATTATATTTATTAATAAATTTGATAAATATAGAGAAATGTATAAAAAAATACTAACAAGTTCAAGTATGAACACTCAAAAAAATGCAGAAAAAATTGCAAGAGAAACAGTGTTAAATCAAATAGAAATAACACCAGAAACAACAAGTAATAAAAAAGGATATGCATATTTTAATGAAATATTTATAAAAAGACATAGTAAGATTTTAAGTAAATCAGTAAAATGGCTATCATATATTATAATATTTATTATAATAGGGATGATATTTTTTACACAAATAAATGAAGAATTAAGAACTAAAACAAATGAAATGTTAATGTCATCTTTACCATATTTCGTATTTATAATGTATTTAATAAATAGAGGGCAAACTGTTACACAATCAATGTTTATGAATTGTGACCATAGTATGCTTACATATGCTTTTTTTAGAAGTCCGAAAGCAATATTAAGTTTATTTAAAGAAAGAATAAAGAGTGTAGTATTTATTAATGCAATTCCAGCAATTTTAGTTGGAATAGGGTTATCATTGTTATTGTATTTTACAGGAGGAACAACAAATAATCTTGATTATTTAATAATATTTGTATCTATAATATCAATGAGTGTATTTTTCTCAATACATCATTTGGTAATGTATTATTTATTACAACCATATAATGCAGCAAGTGAAACAAAAAGCAGTACATATTCAGTAGTAAATTTATTAACTTATTTTGTATGTTATTATATGATGAAAGTAAAATTGCCAACAACATATTTTGGGATTGCAACAATAATATTTGCTAGTGTATATTGTATAATATCACTAATATTAGCATATAGGTTAGCACCTAAAACATTTAAGTTAAGAGTATAAAAATACTAGAATTGTAAAATTATAATGAAAGATATAGTAATTTTTTACAATTTATGATATAATAATAATGTATTACTAATAAAAATATAAGGAGTGTAATAGTAATGGTATATGAATTTGCAAAATATCCTGATGAAACACTTGTAGTTTTTTCAGATATTAGAAAAAAAGATAATGGAGAAGAATATATAAGAGTTTCCTTTGAAAGACCAACTGAAAACGGTTTTGATACTGTAGTATTTGAACTTCCAAGCTATGAAATAGTAGAAAAAGAAGGAAATTATACAGATGAAGAGATAAAAGAATTTAGAGAGACTGTAGAAAAAGGTGCTCATTTATTCTTTAAATATGCAAGAGAAGGAGGACTTAAATTTGCCTAGTATTTTAGAAATAATGCGGATATAAAATTTATTTTTGGTCAAATGAAAATAGTGAACCTATACATATTCATATTTCAAAAGGAAAGCCAACTCCAAACTCAACTAAAATTTGGCTTACAAAAGCAGGAGGTTGTATTTTAGCAAATAATAACGGGCGTATTCCAGAAAGAGAATTGAATAGACTACTTGAAATAGTGCCATTATATTATTTAAAAATAGTTTCAAAATGGAGGGAAAAATACGGAGAAGACGAAGTAAAGTTTTATTGCTAAAATTGAAAATTTATAATTATAAAAAGGTTTTTAATAAAAAAGTAGCTTTATATAACTAAATATGAAGCTACTTTTTGTGATTTATACTAATATTTTTATATAGATTGCAAATATTACAATCAGAACAGATTTGCAAACGGTCTTCAAAAATTAATTTTAATGTATTAGCAAATTCCGAATTTAAAGAAAGAGATTTTACATGTAAAAAGATTTTACTTGGTAATAAATTAAGCAAAGTATTTAAAATATAGTCATTATCAGAAAAAGTAACATCTGATAGATATTTAGCATTTAAAGTATTTCTGTTAATTTCTATATTTTCAAGATTTTCATTAAGTAAAATAGTATCAAAATCAAAACAAATAATATGGACAGTTCCATAATTACATGGTTGAGAATTGACATATAATTTTACAAGAGATATAAATTCTAAATATTCTCTTTCAATAATGAATTCATTAACTGAAAAATCTACTAAATTGTTTAACAGATTTCTATATTCATATAATCTAAAATTAATAAAGCCAGTTAGTACTATAGAATGATGAGTTGTAATATAATCATAAAAAGCATTGAATAAACAAAGTTGCCTGTTTGATAAAGAAAATTCATCATCACAAAGATTTTCACTACATAGTTCTATGATATTGGATATTTCAGCTTTATCAAAATAAAAATAATTGCTTATTATAATATTTTTTATTATATTTTCTTCAAAATTATCTATAACAAGATAAGATAAAATGGTTGCAAGTTTAGTATAAAAAAGTTCTGTATCAATACCTTTATAGTGAATTATTATATTTTTATATAATTTGAATTCATTACAAGAAAATGAAACATTTAACATATTAAATTCAGAAAACTCATTTTGTAAATACTTTAAAGTATTATCATCATTCGTTTTTATACATAATGAATTCATAATAACTTCCTTTCATGTCATTTTGTATAGTATCTACGAAAAATTTAAATTTTATACAATTTATAATATTCAAAAAAAATAAAAATGTTAAAAAGTGGACAGTTCTGTTTGTAAGAGAGAGGTCCTTTTTAGTGAACTTTATGTGTTTAACTTAAATTAAAAGTTTATATATTACTATTCCATGGTCAAACCATATTCTGGGTCTTCGTCGGGGGTCTTGACCTTATTACATAGTAATATATAAACTTTTAATTATATTTAAAATTTTAAAATACACTAAAAAGGACGGCACTCTTACAAACAGAACCGTCTACTTTAGCGTTAATTATAAATATGATAATCAATATCTGGAAATACACAATCCTTTTCTTGAATATCTTTTAAGAAAGTTTCATCAATTTTATTATCTTTTATTTGGTAATACAATTTTGTAAAACGACCAATGTGGTCTTTAATACGTTTTTTAGCATAATCAACCATAGTACCATTTGTAATGATAAATAACCAGTCACTACTTTGTGCAAGTAGAAGTTCGCGAGCAGCTTGATTTAAAGCTTCTTTTATAATTCCATCAGCATTAGGGAAAGAATGTGCAAGTTCAACCATTCTATCACCAGCTTTATGTAAGTGACGATGAGCATAGTCATTTGTAGGATTTAACCATACTCCACTATATCCATTTGCACCCCAGCTTGAACGACAAGGTGAAGATACTTGTATATTTGGATATTTATCAATATATTCTGATGGAGTAATTAACTCAAAATTACAATCATCATAATAAATCTTTTTAAATAATATATATAACCAATAAGGCCCTTCATACCACCAATGACCATATAATTCTGCATCATAAGGACATAGAATGATTGGTGGAACTTCCATATAATCTGCAACATTATTTATTTGTTGAGTTCTTGAATCTAAGAAATGTCCTGCTTGTCTTTCTGCTGAATCTTTAGCCCATTGTACATTATAATAATCTTTAAATTCGGTTTTTCCAGTAATTCTATAATATTTTATTCCTGTATGAACACGAACACCATTATGTGCAATATATGGTTTAATATAATCATAATCAGCTTCATATCCAATATCACGGTAAAATTCTCTATAATTGAAATCTCCAGGATATCCATCAATTGAACTCCATACTTGTTGAGAAGATGGAATATCACGTCCAAATGTAACAAGTCCTTCTGGTGAAACTATTGGTGCATATGTTCCATATATAGGAGTAGGGTCAGCATATAAAATTCCATGTGATTCTACAATTGCATAATCTATGCCAAATTCTCTTAAATATTTATCAGCTTCTGGAACATATCCACATTCAGGAAGCCATATTCCACGTGGTTTTTTTCCGAAGTATCTTTCATATGTTTGAACACCTACTGCAATTTGTGCTCTAATTGTTTGTTCTGTAACATATAATATTGGAAAATATCCATGTGTTGCACCACATGTGATTATTTCTAATACACCAATATCTTGGAAGTGTTTGAATTTTTCTATTAAATTACATTTACATTCATCTCTAAAAAAGTGCAAATCACTTGAGTATCTATCATAATAATAATGAGATAATTTATTTAATCTTTGGTCATAAGCTGTTCTTTTAATTTCTTTTTCTGATAATTCTATAAGTTGTTCTAAATATCTAATATATTTTTGTTGTAATAATTTATTATCTAACATTGAAAGTAGAGGTGGAGTCATAGACATTGTAATTCTAAAATTTACTCCTTCATCTACTAGTTTTTGAAAATTGTGTAATAGTGGTATATATGTTTCTGAGATTGCTTCATATAACCATGATTCTTCTAAATAATCATCACTTTCAGGATGATGAATAAATGGAAGATGTGCATGTAATACGAAACTTACATATCCTTTTTTCTGCATTTTATTAGTTCTCCTTTATTAAAATAATGTCGTAGGGGAAGTAATAGTCCTACGACATATTAATTTTTTAAAATTTAACTGGTATACTTCCTGATGAAGGATTTCCTCCTGATGTTGGGTTTGAAATTCTTTCAAATAATGAGATATCTTCACTTTGGTATAATCCTGTATATAATTTTTCAAATAGTTCTTCTTTTATATATGGTATATTTTCTACTTTTCTCATAGCTGGTAAATTTTTAACTATGTCATATAATGATTTAGATATTTCATGATGATTTTTTATGTTTCTGAATTTTATTGTATTATTTTCGTTTGTTGAAAATAGTACTCTATCATTTGGTGATTCTATTTTATTTGAATCAGATACATATATATAATCTGTATGAATATTTTCTTGAATTTCTTTTGTTGCTTCTTCATTATAATAATTAGGACGTCTACCTAATTCCACTCTATAGTTACATTTACTGTCATTTATATGTAAATACCAACTATTTGCAAAATCATTTATAGGAACTTCAAAACTATAATTCATTGTGTCATTATGTACTATTAAAACAGGTCTTGTTATATTAAAGAAGTTTTCTCCATATTCAGCTATATAATTTTCTCTATCTTTGTCAGATATATCCCAATATACAAATAAAGTATCTGGTGTTTGGTATAAAATTTTTACAATTGTTTCATTATATCTATAAGGCAAGTCATAATATTCTACAACTTCTGCAACTGGTTTCTCCCTTTTTACTGCAACTTTTTTTGTTGTTTTCTTTGCTACAGTTTTTGCTGTTGAAGCTTTTTTAGTTGTAGTTTTTTTGGTAGTAGTAGCTTTTTTTGCTGTAGTTGACTTTTTAGTAGCTACTTTAGTTGTTGAAGCACTTGCTTTTTTTGTTGCCTTTTTTTCTTCTTTTTTTACTGTTTCTTTTTTTGCTGGCTTAACTTTTTCTTCATTTATTTCTTTTGTTTTTGTTGGCATTTTGAACCTCCTATGTAAAAAGACATTATTTCCTATATACTATATCAAAAAAGAAATAAATTCAAGGGAATTTGCAAAAAAAATAAAAAATTATTAAAAATGATAAAATGTTTTTGAAAAAATAAGAGGAGTAAAATCTCCTCTTGAATATAAGTATCAGACTGGATTTTGAGTTTCATTTTCAATTTCTTTCTTTATTTTATTAAATAATTTTTTATCTATTTTTGTATAATAGATAATATCAGATTCTAACATTCCAGCTTTTAACATATTCTTAATAATTTGCGAAATGCCCTGTGAAATTCCAATTAATCTTTCATTTTTATATTCTTCTCTTAATCTTTCAGCAACAGTACTCATATTTTTAGTCACCTCCGTTTCATTAATAGAATTTACTATATTTTTTATAATAGATAATTGATTATATTCTCCAATACATTTTAAATAATCCCAATAAGTAAAAATTCATAATCTTCGATAAAAAAACTCCTTTAAAATTTATTTTATAATAAAAAATTGCATGTTAAATGAAGGAAATCACCTCCTTGCTGAAAAATTATAAATAATATGATTTAAATATGGACTATTAATAATTTTAATGTTATTATTAATATTGAAATTACTAATTGTACAAGTGCAACCAACAACAGCACAATATAGTATGATATATGATGAACAACTAATGATAGAACAAGCAAATATTTTAAAAATTCCTTTTCTAATTTGTAGGAAATTCCAATAATATCTACAATAATATCAATGAAGAACTAATTATTTTGATAGCTTTAGCAATCATATATACTAGTAGAATTTTTATTATTACTTTTACAAAAGAAATGATGTTCGAAGAGGAATTAAACACATCATATTTAGCATGCATATATGATATTCAATATTTATTTGAAGTAATTGCAATCATATTTTTAATAAAAGATATTAGGAGAAGATACAATGAAAGAAGAAATAGAATTAACAATATTAATTCCGGCACTGAATGAAGAAAAAACAATTGAAATTGTAATAAAGAAAGCACAGAAGTGGTTAAAAGAAAATAACATAAATAGTGAAATATTAGTTTCAAATAATAATAGCATAGACAAAACAAAAGAAATAGCATTAAATAATCATGCAAGAGTTATTGATGTGAAAAAAATAGGATATGGTAATGCATTAATTGAAGGAACTAAACAGGCTAAAGGAAAATATATAATAATGGGAGATGCAGATGATAGTTATAATTTTTTAGAAATAAAAGAATTTATAGATAAATTAGAAGAAGGATATGATTTAGTTATAGGAAATAGATATCATCACATGGAAAAAGGTGCAATGAAATGGTCTCATAAATATATAGGAACACCGTTATTAACACATATTCTAAATAAAAAATATAAATTACAATTACATGATATAAATTGTGGTTTAAGAGCATTTAATAGAGAAAAAATATTAAACTTGAATTTTAATTGTGAAGGAATGGAATTTGCAAGTGAAATGATAGTAAAAGCAAAACAAGCAGATTTAAAAATAAAAGAGATACCTATTAATTTTTATAAAGATAAGAGAAATAAAAAATCACATTTAAATACAATAAAAGATGGTTTTAAACATATGAAAGTTATAATGAGTTTTTAAATTATAAAAAATATATAGACAGGTTCAGAATATTGGAAATAATAGAATAATATTAATAGTTTATTATAAAAATAGCAAGAAATGCTTGCTATTTTTTGTGTGTAATAGTAAAATAAGAACAGAAAAGGAGGAAAACGAATGGTAGAAATATCAACATCAATCTTAACAATAGAAAAAGGAAGAGAAGCAGAAACATTTTTATCATTAGAAAAATCAAAAACAGACTATTTTCATATAGATGTAATGGATGGAAAATTTGTAGAAAAAGACACATATCAAAAAATGTTAGAATATAGTACATATATAAAAAGAATATCAAACTTGCCATTAGATGTACATTTAATGGTAGAAGATGTAAAAAAAGGAATAGAAGATTTTTCAGTAGCAGAACCAAATATAATAACATTCCATTTAGAAGCATGTAAAAGTAAAGAAGAAGTAATGGAAAACATACAATTAATAAAAGAAAGTGGTTCAAAAGTTGGAATATCAATAAAACCAGAGACAGATATAAAAGAAATATATGAATACTTACCATATATCCATGTATGTCTAGTAATGACAGTAGAACCGGGAAAAGGTGGGCAAACATTAATAACAGACATGTTAGGAAAAATATCAGAATTAAAAACATATTGTGATAGAAAAAATATAGAAATAGACATAGAAGCAGATGGAGGAATAAACTTAAAAACAGCAGAAAGAATAAAACAAGCAGGAGTAAATATACTAGTAGCAGGAACAGCAATATTAATGGCATCAGACTACAAAGTTATAATAGATGAATTAAGAAGTTAGAAAAGGAGAGATAAAAATGTTAAATTTAAAATTAAACTTAAAATATTCAGGAGTAGAGCAAAAAGCAGTAATGCAATATAAAGAAAAAGTAGAGCAAATACATCAAGAATTACACAAAAGAGCAAAAGATGAAAAAGACTTTGTAGGATGGCTAGAATTACCAACAAACTATGACAAGGAAGAGTTTGAAAGAATAAAACAATCAGCAAAAAAAATACAAGAAGAATCAGAAATCTTAGTAGTAATAGGAATAGGTGGTTCATATTTAGGGGCAAGAGCAGTAATAGAAAGCTTAACAAGTACATTTTATAATATGTTGCCAGAAGAAAAAAGAAAAGCACCACAAATTTTATATGTAGGAAATAACTTAAGTCCAAATTACATAAATGATTTAATAGAATTAATAGGAACAAAAGACTTTTCAGTTAATGTAATATCAAAATCAGGAACAACAACAGAACCTGCAATTGCATTCAGAATATTTAGAGAAATATTAGAAAACAGATATGGAATAGATGAAGCAAGAAGCAGAATATATGTAACAACAGACAAAGAAAAAGGAGCATTAAAAACATTAGCAAATGAAGAAGGATATGAGACATTTGTAATTCCAGATAATGTTGGAGGAAGATATTCAGTACTAACAGCAGTAGGACTATTACCAATAGCAGTAGCAGGAATAAATATAGATAAATTAATGGAAGGTGCAAGAACAGCACAAGTAAAATATGAAGACCCAAATTTAAAATATAATGCATGTTATCAATATGCAATAGTAAGAAATATATTATATAAATTATACAAAAACACAGAAATATTAGTAAACTATGAACCTAAAATGCATTATTTTACAGAATGGTGGAAACAATTATATGGAGAAAGTGAGGGAAAAGACCAATTAGGAATATTCCCAGCAGGAGTAGACTTTACAACAGACTTACATTCAATGGGACAATATATACAAGAAGGAAGAAGAAATTTATTTGAAACAGTAATAAGAATAGAAAAATCAAGTTCAGATATAGAAATAAAAGAAGAACAAGATAACTTAGATGGATTAAATTATTTAGCTGGAAAAAATTTAGATTATGTAAATAAAAAAGCAATGGAAGGAACAATAGAAGCACATGTATCAGGAGATGTTCCAAATATAGTAATAGAGTTACCAAAATTAACAGAAGAAACAATGGGACATTTAATATATTTCTTCGAAAAATCATGTGCGATGTCAGGAATGATATTAGGAGTAAATCCTTTTAATCAACCAGGAGTAGAAAAATATAAAAAGAATATGTTCAAATTATTAGAAAAACCAGGATATTAATACGGAAGGAGTGTGTGCTTAAAAGAGGACTGTTCTAAAAGGGATGGTCCTGTTTGGAGCATTTTAATAAAATGATAGTTGAACAAGAATACAGAGTAAAGTTGTCAGAAATAGGACAAGATAATAAAATAACCAATAAAGCAATATTAAGTGATTTTGAAGATGTTGGTGGAATTCATTCAAATATAGCAGGATATGGTGTATTAGATATACCAACAACACATTTAACATGGCTTTTACTTGATTGGAGATTACAAGTTATAAGAAGACCAAATTATTCAGAAAAAATAAAAGTAAAAACATGGTCAAGACATGCACTGAAATGTTATGCATTTCGTGATTTTGAAGTATGTGATGAACAAGGAAATATTATTGCAATAGCAGCTTCAAAGTGGGTATTAGTAGATACAGAAAAAGGAAAAATTGTGAGAGTTTCTGATGAAGTTCTAGGAAGTTATAACCCTGAAATTGATAGAAAAGTTTTCGAAAATGAACAATTTGATAAAATATTAGAACCAGAAAGCTTTCAAAGAGAAGTAAAATATACTGTAAAAAGAGCTGATATAGATGTAAATGAACATATGCATAATTTAAATTATTTGGATTTGGCTAATGAGGCATTGCCAGAAGAAGTTTATAGTAATAATAATTTTAATGATATTAGGATTTCTTATAAAAAAGAAATCAAACTTGGGGAAACTGTAAAATGTAAATATACATTTGAAAATGACAAACATATTGTAACAGTTAAAAGTGAAGATGATAAAATCACACATGCTATTATACAAATGTACTAAATAGGACAATCCTCTTTGGTACATTATATGTGTTTATAATAAATAACAAAAAGTATATATATTACTATTCAATGGTCAAAACATATTCTGGGTCTTCGTCGGGGGTCTTGACCTTATTTCATAGTAATATATATACTTTTTGTTATATTCTAGATAAAAAATGTATCAAAAAGAATTGTTTCCTTTAGTGCAAAAGTTTCAATAATTTAGAACCGCTAAGAGTAAAGTTAATGACTTCACTAATAAAAATAGAAATTATATATCCGCTAAATCCAAGTATAGGAACAAAAAAATAAATAAAAGTAATACTTATAATGCAGTCAAAAACATTAATTCCCATAACACTAACTTGTGCATCTAATCCTTTTAAAATACTATCAATAACAATATCAAGATACATAATTATGATTAGAGGAGAAAGTATACGTAAATATTTAGCAATTTCTATTTTATCATAAATAAGTACAGCAAATTTATCAGCAAAAACAAAAATAATAATAGCAACAAAGAGTGAAAACATAAAAGTTCCAAAAAGTATTATAGTTGAAACACTTTTTATTTTCTTATATTTTTTTTCAACATAATATCTAGAAAATTCGGGTACAAGCAATCCACTAAAACTGGTTACTAAAATCACAGGAAACATTATTATAGGCATTGCCATACCATTAACAACACCATAAGCAATTAAAGAATTAGAAGCATTCATACCACTTTTTTGAAGGCTAGATGGTATTATAAGTTGCTTAACAGTAGACAAACCTGAACGCAAATATGAGGTTAAAGCAACAGGTATAGTAATTCTTAAAATACGTTTATCATAAGAATCTAAATCTTTATAGCGAGATTCAGATATTGTTTGTTTTTTATCTAATTTATATAAAATATATAAATATATAAAAGAAAGTACTTCAGAAATTACATCTGCTAGAATAAGAGAATAACAAGCATAATCAATACCATCAGGCATAAAAGATTTTAGTAAAATCGCAGTACAAATAATTTTAACAAATTCTTCAAAAAATTTGGCAATAGAGTTTTTATATACACGTCTTACCCCTATAAAATATCCATTAATAGCAGAAGACATAGCAATAAATGGAAGTGCTATACAAATTAAATAAATAACATTTTTGCTGATACGGTTGTGTAAGCAATGAATTGTGATAAAATCTGTTAAAATAAAAAATATTATACTAGCACCAATACCAGATAAAACACTAAAAAATATACATCTTTTTGCGGCTTTTTTTGCACCGAGTTCATTATTACAAGCAAGTTCTTCAGAAACAACACGAGTAGTAGCAATATTTATTCCAGCAGAAGCAAGTGTAATACCAAACATGTAAACTGACATAACAAGAGAAAATACACCAACAGCTTCTTCACCAACAGTATTAGCAATATAAATATTAAAAAACATGCCTATAATTTGTAAAATTATAGAACTAAATAATAAAATTAAAGTATTAAATACAAATATTTTTAATGTTTTCATGCTTAATAATATTTTGAAAATATTAAAAATATTACCAGAGTGACATTCCTTTTGGTAAAAAAATATCAGAAGGAATGTCCTTCTGATAATTACTTATTTATTTGAACAATTTGCTTTTGTGGTTTATATGTATCTGTAGATAATAAAGTTTTAGAAATTTGTTTTCCACCTTGATAAAGAATTCTATATGTAGAACATTTATAACCTTTTTTTCCAGTTTGTTTTATAACTTCTGTTCCTTCCGGAATAGAAGAAGTTTTTTCATAAACTATTTCAAAATCTTCTTCTTGTGTTTTTTCTACAATTATATCAACAGTAGGTTCATTTTCTTCTTTTACTCCATATATTGAAATAGTAACAAGTCCTGAATTTACAGTAGCAACAATTTTGATAGGATAGCTTCTAGAATTTTTAAATTTAAAATCTACACTTCCATATGAAACTGTTGCATCAGTACCGATAGGTTGGTAGTTAACAGTCATACTATGATTTTTTCTTTCAACGATTTCAAGATTTGCTAAAAGTACGGTATAATATAAATTTGAAGAAATTTGACAAATTCCACCACCAAGACCATAGTCTAATTCACCATCTGCATATATAATAGCTTCTTTAAATCCACTTTTTGCTGTACGCTCTCCAACAACTTTATTGAATGAGAAAACTTCTCCAGGTTCTAAAACTACTCCATTTATTTTACTTGCAGCAATCTCTAAGTTTGTTGCTCTATTTGTATTTGTTGAATCATATTTTGTATTACTTGTACTAATCATAGTTCCAAAAATATCTTCACCTAAATCAGCAACAGTGATTTCAGCATCTGTATATACTAAAGGAATTGAGATTTCATTACTTTCAGAAGTGTTTAACAGATTTTGAGCTTCTTCAATTGAAATTGCAAAATCTACTCCTTTTTTTTCAACTGAGATAGAGTATGGTTCTTTTGTAACTGATGCATTTTCTGGTTCTGAATATATTTCGTCATGTATTTTTTGCATATCAATTGTCTCTGGTTCAACTGATTTTACAGGTAATGTAATAGTCTCTTTTTTTTCATCTATTGAAGAAATTATAAGTTGTTTTGTTTCTTCTTTATCAAGTGTATTTCCAGCAGAGCCTTTTGTTAAAATAAGTTCAGTATTATTAATATAATAAGTTGGTTCAACCACAAGATTAGGAATTTCTACACTCATATTATCAACAATATTATCTAACATGTCTGAATTATATGTAATAGGTGCATCTATTTCTGTTTTCTTGAATAAAGATAATAAAATTCTAAAATTGTTTGTTAAGATATTTCCGGTTCTTCCTATACTATAAGCTTCTTCGAGTGCTGTTGCTAAATCATAAGAAAAATCTATTTCTGCTGGAAGAATACTTGCCTCATAATCTTCAAATTTTATTGAGATTTCTTTTTCTAATTGTTCAGCAATTATTGGCTCTAATTTATTTCTTGCTTCTTCAGTTGTTAGTGATGAAACTGATACACCATTTATATATACATTATTTATGATGTTTGAATTTCCCATATTTAATATTGAGAAAAATGTTGCTAAAAATACAATACATAGCAAAATTGCAATTTTTACAACTAAAGGCCAATTGAATTTTCTTTCTTTTTTTCTTTTATTATTACGATTTCTGAAACGTCTTTTATCCATTGTAAAACTCCTTTCAAAAAGGATAAATTTCGATAATATTTCCCTAAAAATATTATAATATAAATTTTAGAAAAGTCAATGTATATAAAAGAAAGAAAAGGAAATTTATAGAAAGAATTTATGAAAACAAAAAATTTCCTTAATTACATGAATTAAAGATTAAAAAATTTTCTATATTTTAGTATATCTCAAATTAGAGATAATATTTAATTTTTATTTTTTATAAATTTTATTCTAAAAATATCTTGATTTTCTTAAAATTTATTGATATATTAATTTTATAAATTTCTTTAATTCATGTAATTAAAGATTAAAGTATTTACAAATACCTTAAATTTATTATATAATATTTTTAGAAAAAACAAAGGAGGAAAAAGATGAAAGAAAAAGGTATAACGTTAATTGCGTTAGTAGTAACAATTGTAGTACTATTGCACTAAACGCTAGCGCGTGGTCAAAATGAAAAACCACACACATCCAAAACACAAGACGAGAATAAAAAATAAG
>CALXJU010000016.1 GCA_944388705.1 uncultured Clostridia bacterium | reverse complement strand
TCAGAAGATGACAATGAATATGATGTACCAGATAGAGACTCAACACCAGACAATCAAAAAGAAGGAGAAGATGATATAGATAAGGCACAAGTAATATTAGCAGTAGCAACTGGTAGTACAAAAACATATTTTATGCTTACACTAGGATTATTAGTAACAATTCTTGTTGGAATAATATTAATCAAAAGATTTATATTATAAAAAAATAAAGTAGAAAACTAAAAAAAGTTTTCTACTTTTTTGTTTACAACTGTAAATGCTTATGATATAATTTTAAAGAAATCATAAACAATGGGGTGATTGTGTGAACCAGATATTGGTAACAGGTGGAGAAAATGATAGAATATATAATAAAGTACAAAAGACACCAAAAATAAAAAAAGAAAAACAACCATTAAGCAAAAAAACAATAGTAATAATATTTGCGATAAGTATAATAATTCTAGGAATATGCATAATAATAGGAAGTATATATTCAAAAGAAAAAATCAATGAAACAGTAGAAGCAACTGCAAAACCAACAGTAAATATAGTAAGAAATGATGATAATAACACATTAGAAATAGAAGTAGAACATATAAGAGGAATAACAAAAATAGAATACTGGTGGAATGCAGAAGAACCAACAGTAATAAATGGAAACAATCAAACAAGAATATCAGAAACAATAGAATTATTAGGAGGAACAAATACATTAACAATACAAATAACAGAAGAAAATGGTCAAACAGTAAAATATAATAAACAATATACAGTATCAAATATACCAACAATAGAATTAGAAGCAGTATCAAATGGAGTAAAAATAATCTCAACAAGTCAAAGTGAGATAGAATATATTAGATATAATTGGGACAATGGAGAACAACAAGAAATACAAGTAGGAGATACTGAATATGAAGGAATAATAACAGCGCCAATGGGACCACATACATTAACAATAGAAGTAATAGATATAAATGGTAAAAAAGCATCAAAAATACAACAAGTAGTAGGAGCTACAGAACCAACAATAAAAATAACAGCAGCATATTTATCAAATGGAAATGTAGGATTTGTAGTTGATGTAAGTGATGAAGACCAAATAGCAACAGTAGAATTAACACTAAATGATGGAACTCCACAAACAATAGAAATAAATGATAAAACATATCATGGAGAAGTAGAAATGATTTCAGGTGAAAATAGACTAAAAGTAGTAGTAAAAAATAGAAGTGGAGTAGAAAAAGTACAAGGAGCAAGATTTGTAAATTAATAGGAGAGAAGATATGGCACAAGAAATATATATAATAGATGATGACTCGTCATCATTACCAATATTTAAAGAATTATTTAAAGAAGATAAAGAATTTAGATTTATAGGAGTATCAACAGAAGAAATAGAAAAAGCGTTAAAAAATATACCATTTTTAATAATAATAAATGAAGATGCAATTGGAATGGAAGTAACTGAATTATGTAGAAGAATAAGAACAGATGAAGATAATAAAATAACACCAATAATAGTTGTATCTTCAAATCCAGAAAGAGAACATAGGCTAAAAGTATTAAGAGAATCAGTAGAATATTATATAAAAAAACCAGTAGATACAGATTATTTATATTGTACAGTAAAAAATCTAAATAGATTATTAACAATAAATAGAAGAATAAGTGCATTAACTGGTTTGCCAGGAAATGTACAAATACATGCAGAACTAAAGAAGAGAATAACAAAAAAAGAACAATTTGCAGTATTATATTTAGATTTAGATAATTTTAAAGCATATAATGATGTATATGGTTTCTTAAAAGGAGATCAAATAATAGAATTCACAGCAGAAACTATATTAAAATGTATACATAGTAAATATGTGGAAAATTCATTTGTAGGACATATAGGTGGTGATGATTTTATAGCAATAGTTCCAGATATTGAAGTAGATGATATATGTCAATCAATAATAGCAATGTTTGATAAAGAAGTAGTAAAATTCTTTACAGAAGAAGATTTAGAAAGAGGATATATAGAAGTAGCAAATAGAAAAGGAATAATAGAACAATTTGCATTAACATCAATATCAATAGGAGCAGTAATTGCAGAAAAAGGAAGATTTTCCAACATACTAGAAATAGGAGAAGTTGGAGCACAAGTAAAACATATGGCTAAATCTATAGTAGGAAGCAGTTATGCAATAGATAGACGTCAAGAAAATAAAGGAGTAAATAAATAATGATAGGACAGATATTAGTATTAGTGATATTAATTGCATTAAATGCATTTTTTGCAGCAAGTGAAATAGCATTTATATCACTAAATGATAATAAAATCGAAAAACAAGCTAAAGATGGAAACAAAAAAGCACAACAAATTCAAAAAATGTTAGAAACACCAAGTAAATTTCTTGCAACAATACAAATAGGAATAACACTTGCAGGATTTTTATCAAGTGCGTTTGCATCAGACACATTTGCAGACATGCTAGCACCAGAATTAAACAAATTAATGCCAATAGGTGTAGGAGTATGGCAAAGTATATCAATAATAATAATAACAATAATATTATCATTTTTCACATTAATATTTGGAGAATTAGTACCAAAAAGGCTTGCAATGAAAAATTATGAAAAAATTGCATTTGGCACAATAGGAATAATAAGAGGAATATCAATAGTAACAGCACCATTTGTAAAATTATTAACAGTAACAACAAACGCAATATCAAAAATATTTGGAGTAAGTGAAAATGAAGAAGAAATAGTAACAGAAGAAGAAATAAAAATGATGATAGACCAAGGAGAAGAAAATGGAACAATAGAAGAAGACGAAAAAGAATATATAAACAATGTATTTGAATTTAATGATATAACAGCATCAGAAATAATGACACATAGAACAGATATGTTTGCAGTAGATATAAATACAAGTGCAGAAGAATTATTAGAAGAAATAATAAAAGATGATTGTAAACATAGTAGAATACCAGTATATGATGAAACAATAGATGAAATAAAAGGAATATTATATGTAAAAGACTTAATAAAAAATATCCAAAAAAAATCATTTAAAATTAAAAGTATAATGAAAGAGGCATATTTTGTTTCACAAAGTAAATTAATAAATGAATTATTCAAAGAAATGCAAAAAAATAAAGTACAAATAGCAATAATTGTAGATGAATATGGCGGAACAGCAGGGCTAGTAACAATGGAAGACATATTAGAAGAAATAGTTGGAGATATATATGATGAATATGATGAAATAGAAGAAGAATATGAAAAAATAGATGATAAAACATATTTGATATCTGGAAGTATGCCAATATATGATGTAAATAAAATATTAGGTTCAAATATACCAGAAGGAGATTATGATACGTTATCAGGTTATTTACAAGAAGAACTAGGAAGAATACCATTAGAAGAAGAAAACCCTGTAATAGAAACAAAAGAACTAACATTTAAAATTGAAGAATATGAAGACAAAAGAATATTGAAAGTAAAGGTGTGTAAAAACGAAGAAGTATAAAATAAAAAAACGAAAGAAACCATTAAAAACAGCATATATAATTTTAATAATGCTTGTCATATGTGGAGTAATGGCAACAGGATATTCAATGTTTACAGAAGAATTAACAATAAATGGAACAGCAATAGCTAAAATGGAAATTCCAGAAATAGAGGTTCCTCCAGTAGGAGAGGACGAAAATGGAGTTGATAGATTTTCAGTAACAACAAGTGTAGAAAACTTATTTGGAATGGAATTACTTAGAGTAGTTGATGAACAATGTGTAGGAAATTCTATTACAACAACAATGGAAGTACAAAGTAGATTTGCATTAATTCCTAGAACATTAACAATAACATTGCAATTAGGAAATAATTCTAAAAACACATTTAAAAATGGAAAAATAGAATTATTAGAATCAAGTGATACAAGGAGTTCATATAATTCTAGAACACAAAGTTTAAACCCAGTAACAGTTGAACCTGGAGGAAATACAACTGCCACAATTAGTGGTTCAATAAATGTTGGAAGAATTGAAACAGGAACATATTATAAATATAGGATATATTTTGAAACAGATAGTGGTATAAAGGAATTTTTTTATACATTAAAATTAGAACCATAAGGACACTCCTTATGGTAATTTTTTATCAAAAATATTTGTAAATATTGACATTTTATTATGAAAAATCCTTGAAAAAAAATAATAGTTATGTAATAATATTGATAGATATAAAGAGAGAACAAAGGAGAAATGCAATGTGGAAATAGAAAAATATTTTCAAGAAGGTAAAGCAGATAATAGAGCTTTATACATAGCAATTTTAAAAGATGCAGGTGTAGATGAAACTTTTATTAACAGTAGTGCTGGATTTGAAACTTTAACTAATATGTTGGATGAAGCAAGATATAGTGAAGGTTATGAATTATTAAATTCTACAAATGCACAAAAACTTGTAGAAAAATTACAATCAGAATGGATAATATCAGAAGGATATGTAATGGGGAAAACACCATTATTAGATAGTGAAAAAGAACCCAGATTTGGAGCTCAAAATAGACAAACATCAAAAGCAACATCATTAACTAATTTAGGTGATGGAAAAATACAAATAAACAATGTAAAATTAGAATTAGAAAATAATTATGGAGAAGAAGCACAAAATTATAACTATGAAGATATGCCATATATTTTAGAAAATGATAATAGAGTAGAAGAACGAGTAGAACAAAATATTTATCAAATGTATGGTGGTGACGAAGATGAATTAATTAGTAGCACAGAGAAAAGTAAAGTTAGTACTCTAGCTCCTGAAGAATTTTCAAAACTACAAGGAGATTTAAAAACATATGAATTACAAGAATTAGATGAGATTCAATATAAACCAGATGGATATTGGAATAATATAAATAAAAGTCCTGAATATAGCGAATTAAAAGTAACTCCATATACAGAATTATTTAATTTTTCACAAAAACAAAATATAGAAAGTAAACAATATACACAAGAAGATTTGAGCAAAATGGTAGAAAATATATTTAAAAATTATGATTCTCAAACAGTACAAATACAATGGGGAGATACATTAAGTGAATTAGCAGTTAAATATGGAACAAATGTAGAAACATTAGCCAAAGCAAATGAAATAGAAAATCCAGACCTTATATATGCAGGTAATAATTTATCAATACCTGGAAAAACACCAACTAGAGAAGAAATAATTAATCAAGCATTACAACAATTAGGAGTATCAAATGAATTATTAGAATTTGACTCTAACAATAATGGTTATATAAATGGAATGGTTGAAAAAATAATTGCAGATAATAAAGAGATTGGAGATATAACTACAAAAGATGGAATTGAAAATTTATTAAAACAATTAAGTCAAGATTTAGTTATAGGAGAAAATTATATTGCAGGAAAATTTAATGCTTCTGAAGAAGATTTACAAAAAGATTATGAATATTATGGAAAAAATACTGATACATATTCAAGACAAGATGTAGAAGAAATATATATTGACGATAAAGGTTTAATTCATGAGAATAATATAATTTTATCACAAATTAAGGATTTGGAGAATAATCCTAATAATAGGGGTAGCTTTAATATACCAGCATGTTTGGCAAATGATAATACAACAAGTGTAGCAATATGGAATTATATATATAATCAAGAAGGTGAAGAATTAACTTCTCAATACAAGGAAAGATTTTCTACAATTACAGATGGAACAGAAATGAATTCGAATGTGCAGGATGCAGTAGGCTTAGACAATACACCTGATAGTGAATGGGATTATATAAAAACAGAGGAAATCATACCAGATATAATAGTAGAAAAAGAAAAGCAAAAAGCTCAACAGGAAAACCAAAAAGAACAAGCTAGTCTTGAAGTAGATGAAGCAAAAGAAGATGAATTAATACAAAGCTATGACAATTATGATATAACAACAGAAGACATGCAATCAGCACATGATACATTAGAACAAACATTAGAAGAAGAGCAAACACAACAACAAGTACAAACAAATGAAGATGAAGGAAGATAGGAGAGAAAATTATGAATATACAAGTACAAAGGACATATTCAGAGGTATATGGAATATTAAATATGATGGGAAAATATTATATAAATAAAATCCCAACTAAATTATATCAAATGATAGAAAGAGAAAGAGATAAAAATTATAATCCACAATATGATTATAATAAAACTTTAGATAGTCAAAATGTATCAAAAAATGCATTATCAATGATAGCATTAATACACATAAATTATTGGAGTGACCAAGAGGAAAAAAGGGAAATTAAAAGTGTATTATTTAAAAATGAGCAAGAAATAAAAGAAAAATATAATCCAGATAATTTATTTAAGAAAAGGGAAAAAACTTTTGAACCACCTGAAGAAGAAATAAAACAAGAAACACAATTAATAGAAAAAAAAGAAAACTTTATACAAAAAATATTTAATAAAATTAAAAAAATTTTTAAAAAATAGAGGTATAAAAAAATGACAAGTGAAATAGATAAATATTATCAAAGTGGAAATACCAATGAACAAGAATTATATAAAGCAATATTAAGAGATGCAGGAGTAGATGACAGATTTATACAAAGCAATATAGGTTTTTCAAACTTAAGTATGATGCTAGAACAAGTTCAAATTAAGCACGGAGATAAATTTGCAGAAATAAATCAAGATAATGTAAATGAACTTGTAAACACGATAAAAAATGAGTGGGAAATATCAGAAGGACATGTATTAGCAGAAATACCATTATCTGAAGATGATAAAACATCACAATTTTATGCACAAAAAAAGCAAACATATAGAACTGCTTCATTGGATTTAATTGGAATGGATAAAGTAGAAGTAAATCAATCAATAATAATGTTAGAAAGTGATTTTTGTCAAGATGCTCAAAATTTACAATATGCAGACATGCCATATATATTAGAAAATGGGAATAGAGTTGAAGAATATAATTGGCAAGAAATATATGAAATGAATCCAGATGGTAATGATATCTTCTTAGAAGAAACAGAAAAAAGAAAAATAAGTACATTAGATTCAACTGAATTTCAAAACTTTCAACAAAGTATGCAAACAAATACATTATCAGAAATAAAAAATCTTCAAACTAAGCCTGATGAATATTGGGGAACAATAAATAAATCTTCCTTATTTGACCAACTAAAATTAGCACAATATTCTGAACTTTTTGAAAATTCTTCAGGCAAAACCTCGAATCTTTCAAAAGAACAGATTAATCAGATGGTAGAAAAAATATTTAGTAATCCAGATGCAATAACACAAGATGAAATAACCCTAGGAGCACTACAACAACTAGGAGTATCGGAAGAATTATTAAAATATCCAGAAGTTAAATCATGGATAAATGATATGATTGAAAAAACAATTACAGATAATCCGGAAATAGGAGATATTACAACTAAAGATGGAATTGGAAAGCTAATAGAACAATTAGACCAAGATTTAATTATAAAAGATAATTATATTGCAGGAAAAATCGATGTTTCTGAAGAAGTTTTACAAAAAAATTATGAAACATTTAGAAAAGATGAGAATGAATTTTCAAGACAAGATGCATATGAAATATACATTGATAATAATGGATTAATTAATAAAAATCAAATTACACTAGCACAGATTTCAGATTTAAAAAATGACTCTAATAAATTAAGTTGGTATAATAATTCTGATGTATTAAAAAATAATAATTTAATAAGGTTAAAAGTTTTTCATGATTTGTATCAGGGATTAGAAAATGGGGATTTAACTAATCTGACAGCTGTTTATAGTGAAAAATATTCATCAATAAATGGTCCTGCTAAACCATCATTAGACTTAAATTCAGTAAGAAATTTAACTAATAATTCGATTGAATATTGGAATACAATACATACAACTAAATATCAACCTGATATAGTAGTAGATGAAGCAAAAGAAGATGAATTAATACAAAGCTATGATAATTATGATATAACAACAGAAGACATGCAATCAGCACATGATACATTAGAAAAAACATTAGAAGAAGAACAAAATCAACAACAAGAACAAACAAATGAAAATCAAGAAAGATAATTTACCAGAAGGGCACTCTTTCTGGTAAATTTCTTGGCTAAAGTGACAGTGCTTGTTTTAAATTTCTATTGATAGGAAAATATAAAAGTGGTAAAATATAGAAATATAAAATGAGGGATATAGATGGATTTAACTTTAGATATAGAAGAATATAAACTAAATATACGTGCAGGAGGAGTAATTCTACATAATAACAAAATTTTGACTCATAAAAATATAAATAAAAATCATTATTGTTTACCAGGTGGAAGAGTAGCAATAGGAGAATCTTCAGAAGAAACTATAAAAAGAGAAATAAAAGAAGAATTAGGTAAAGATATAGAAATAACAGGATATATTGCAACAATAGAAAATTTTTTTGAAATGGAAAACAAAAAATATCATGAAATATATTTCTTACACAAAATAGAATTCAAAAATGAAGAAGATAAAAATATTGAATATACAATGCATAATGAAGAAGGAAAAGAATATTTACGATATGAATGGATAGATTTAGACAAAATTGAAGAATACAATATTTTGCCGATATGTTTAAAAGATATACTTAAATCTACAAAGTTTCCAGTACATAAAATTAATAATGATTAAAAAAATTAAAAAAGAGGAGAAAATTATTATGTATAATCGAATTTCTATTGTTGGAGGCTCTGGTAGCGGAAAAAGTACATTATGTGATATTTTATCTAAAGAATTAAATCTTCCTGCTATTCATTTAGATGCCATTAATTTTAAGGAAAACTGGATTGAAATTGATAAGATAGAAAGAGATAAAATAATATTATCTAAAGCATCTGAAGATAAATGGATTATTGATGGTAATTACAATAAAACACTTAAAGAACGTTTTGATAAAGCTGATTTGATAATCTGGTTAGATTATTCTACAATGGCACAATTAAAAGGAGTTTTAAAAAGAATTTTAAAAGGATATAATAAAGAAAAAAGAGAAGTGCCCGGTTGTAAGGAACGCTTAGATTTTACTTTTATAAAATATGTTATTACATATAACAAAAAGAAAAGACATATAGTTGAGGATAATTTGAAAAATATACCAAAAGATAAAGTATTAATTTTTAAAAAGCAAAAAGATTTAAACAAATGGCTTAAAGAATTCACACATAATGACAATCTATTAGAAGTATTAAAAAATAGATAATTTATGCATAAAAATAAAAGAATGTTAATACAATTATAAAAGAGTATGGGGGATTTTTTATGATTGTATTAAATAAAAAAAGAATAGCAATTATAGTTATGAGTGTATTTGTATCAATATTTGTTTTTATTTTTGTAACAGATGAGCAAGAAATGATTCCAACAGTATCATTACCTGTATCAGGGAAAACAATAGTAATAGATGCTGGACATGGAAAACCTGATGAAGGAGCTGAAAGTAGTAATGGAACAACAGAAGCGGAAACAAATTTAAAAATAGCATTAAAATTACAAAATTTACTAGAGCAGAGTGGTTCTTCCGTAGTACTCACACGTTCTGATGAAAATGCAATATATGATATAGATGCAAAAACATTAAAACAGAAAAAAATATCAGACATCCACAATAGAGTAAAAATAGGAAATGAATCAAGTGCAGATATATTTGTATCAATACACTTAAACAAAATACCACAACAGCAATATGATGGGTGGCAAACATTTTATAAAGATGGAAACGAACAAGGAAAAAAATTAGCAGAGAAAATACAAAGTAACTTAAATGATGCAATACAAAAAGAAAATAAAAGAGTAGCAAAAACTATAGATAATGTTTACATAATAAAATATGTAGAAATACCAACAACTATTGTAGAATGTGGATTTTTATCAAATCCAGAAGAAGAAAAACTATTATTAGAAGATGAATACCAAAATAAACTTGCATGGGGGATATATAATGGAATAATTGATTATTTTTATGAATAACTTATAATACTTAAAAATAAATACATATAAATATAATTAATAACATTACAACATTTTGGATAAACCAAATTTTTCAAAGAAATTCTAAATAAAAACGATGAGCCTCTTTCAATGTAAAATTGAACCTCCCTCATCGTTTTTATTAACAATTTCTATCTCAAAATTTAGATATACAAAATGTTTTCATTTATATTAATTATATTTATATGTAATAATTAAAGTATTACAAGTAAGTAACAAAGTGAAGGTAAGCCTTACGGAAATAGCAATTTTTTATGCAAATTTTACCAAATACATTGACTTTTTGCCATTTTCATTGTATGATAATAAATGTATAAATTGGGATTTTATATCCTAAGGAGGGAAATATGGGAGAAGTTATAGTTATCACATCAGGAAAAGGTGGAGTTGGAAAAACAACAACAACAGCAAATTTAGGTTCGAGTTTAGCTTTAGAAGGAAAAAAAGTAGTATTAATAGATACAGATATAGGACTAAGAAATTTAGACGTAGTAATGGGACTAGAAAATAGAATAGTATATGATATAGTGGATGTTGTTGAAGAAAAATGTAAATTAAGACAAGCATTGATAAAAGATAAAAGATTTAAAGAATTATATTTATTACCAGCTGCACAAACAAGGGACAAAAGCGCAGTAAATGAAGAGCAAATGAGAAATTTAGTAAACAAATTAAAAGAAGAATTTGACTATATACTAATAGATTGCCCCGCAGGAATAGAACAAGGATTTAAAAATGCTATTGCAGGAGCAAATCGTGCAATAGTAGTAACAACAGCTGAAATATCAGCAATAAGAGATGCAGATAGAATAATAGGACTATTAGAAGCATCAGAAATAAAAAATCCAGAATTGGTAATAAATAGAATAAGACCTAACATGGTAAAAAAAGGTGAAATGATGGATGTAAATGATATAGTGGACTTGCTATCAATAGATTTAATAGGTGTAGTACCAGATGATGAATATATAATAACACAAACAAATAAAGGAGAGCCAGTAATACAAAATAGAAAAGCACCATCAGGAAAGGCATATTTAGAGATTGCAAAAAGAGTATTAGGTGAAAATATAGAAGTAACAATACCAGGGAGAGAAAAAGGTTTTTTTGCAAAAATAAAAAACATATTTAAAAAATAAACAAAAGTTGGAGGGTAATAAATAATGTTTGAAAGCATAATGAATTTTTTTAGAAAAATGGCAAAAAAAGAAGACCAAACATTAAAATCTAAAGATACTGCAAAAGAAAGACTACATCTAGTTTTAATGCAAGACAGGGCAAATGTATCAGCAGACTTTTTAGATTTGATGAAACAAGAAATAATAGATGTAATAAAAAAATATATAGACATAGATGAAAGTGCAATGGATGTAAGACTAACAAACAAAGAGAATGGTGATGGAACAAATGGAGCTCCAGCTTTATATGCAAATATACCAATATTAAATATAAAAGAGGAAGCAAGGAAAAATGAAAAGTCAGAAAATAAAGAAAAAATAGAAGAAAAAAATCAAGAAAAAGACTCAAAAGAATCAGAAAATGAAAAGTCAGAAGAACAAAAAATACCAGAAAAACAAGAAAAAAAGGTTGAAAAAAACAATCTTAAAAAAGAGAGGTTAAATTGAATATCAAGAATTTTAGAAAAATAGAATGGTGGATACCAGTTTGTGCAGTAATATTATGTGCAATAGGACTTGTAGCATTATTTTCGGCATCTTATGATTCTGGATTAGAAGATTTTAAAAAACAAGTAATTTGGGTGGGGATAAGTATTATTTTAATGTTTATAGCACTATTTATAGACTATAAAATTATTATAAGATTATCTCCAATATTATATGCTATATCGATAATTTCTTTAGTTGCGGTATTATTTACAGAACCGATAAATGGCGCTAGTAGTTGGTTTGACATAGGAGATGGTTTATTTTCATTACAGCCAGCAGAAATATCTAAAATATTTGTAATATTATTTTTATCGTATATAATATCAATTTTACAAAGAAGAGGTAGAGATGAAATAAATAAAATTCTAAAACTAGGATTGCTTTTACTAATAGTAGGTGTACCATTAATATTAATAATAATGGAACCAGATTATGGTACAGCTTCTGCATATATAATAGCAACAATATTAATGCTATTTGTAGCAGGAATAGATAAAAAATATATAATAACAGCAATGATACTTGTTGCTATAGCAGTACCTGTAACATATAATTTCATATTACCTGAGCATGCTAAAAAAAGAATAGAAACATTTTTAGACCCAGAGGAAGATGCTAGAGGTGCAGGATATAATGTATTACAATCAAAACTTGCAATAGGAGCAGGGCAAATTACAGGAATGGGGATTTTGTCAGGAAATCAAACACAACTAGGATATTTGTACCCTAAAACAACAGATTTTATTTTTTCTGTAATAGGTGAAGAAATGGGATTTATAGTAGCAGGAGCAGTTATAATATTAAATGTAGTTATTATTACAAAATCAATCCAAATAGCAAAAGGAATAAAAGACGAAGCTGGTGCATATGTAGCAACAGGAATTGCAGGAATATTCTTATTTCATACATTAGAAAATATAGGCATGACAATGGGGTTATTACCAATTACAGGAGTACCACTGCTTTTTGTAAGCTATGGAGGAACTTCTATGATGACAAGTTTTTTATGTATAGGAATATTATTGAATATAAGTAGCCAACGAAAAACAGGTATGTTTAATAAGTAGTTTATGTATACATTCAAAAAAATTATATATAACTATTTTATGTCAAAAACATATCTAGGGTCTTCGTCGGGGGTCTTTGACAATTCAATAGTTATATATAAATTTTTTGAATGGAGAATAAAATGTACTTAAAAAAATTAAAAATAGGAAATGTAGAATTAGAAAATAATTTAATATTAGCTCCAATGGCAGGTGTCACAGACCTGCCTTTTAGAATTGTAGTAGAAAAGTTTGAACCAGGTTTAGTATGTACAGAGATGGTAAGTTCTAAAGCACTATTTTATGGAGACGAAAAAACGAAAACACTTTTAAAAACAGAAGGAGAAAAACATCCAATTAGTATGCAAATATTTGGAAGTGATTCAGAAACTATGGGATATGCCACCAAATATTTAAATGATATAGCAGATATAATAGATATTAATATGGGATGTCCAGCACCTAAAGTAGTAAAAAATGGAGATGGAAGTAAATTATTATTAGATATTAATAAAGCAGAACAGATAATAAAAAAAGTAGTAGAAAATGCCAAAGTTCCAGTAACATTAAAATTAAGAAAAGGTTGGAATAATGAAAATATTGTAGCATGTGAATTTGCACAAATGGCAGAAAAAAATGGAATATCTGCAATAATAATACATGGAAGAACAAGAGATGAATTTTATGGAGGAAAAGCAGATTTAGAGATAATAAAACAAGTTAAACAATCAGTAAAAATACCTGTAATAGGCAATGGAGATATAGTTGATGAAGAAAGTGCAAAAAATATGTTTGAATATACAGGAGTAGATGGAATAATGATAGGAAGAGGCGCAATGGGAAATCCATGGATATTTAAACAGATAAAATATTATCTTCAAACTGGAGAAAAATTAGAAAAGCCATCAAAAGAAGAAAAATATCAAATCCTAAAACAACATGTAGAACTTGATATAAAAGAAAAAGGTGAAAATGTAGCATTAAATGAAATGAGAAAACATATTGCTTGGTATACAAAAAACATGAAAGATTCAAGTACATTTAGAGATAAAATAAATCATATTAATAACAAAAAAGAATTATTTGAAGTAGTAGAAAAATACTTTGATAAGGTTACATAAGAAAAAAGACTTGAAATTATGTCTATTTTGTGGTATTATATTAGAAGGTACAAAATAATAAAAAATACCAAAATAGGAGAATATATGAAAAAACAAGATGTTTATATAGGAAGTGCCTCAAAACAAGGAATATACTATTATAAATTTAAAAAAGGAAAACTAAAAAAAGAAAAACAAATTAAAGATTTTGAAAGATGTACTTTTTTAAATACTACAAAAAATAATTTATATAGTGTTATAGAAATTGCAGGAACAGAAGAAGAAAAATACGGTTATATTATAGTATATGATAAAAAAACATTAAAATTAATTGATAAAAAGCCATCATATGGACAAGGTCCATGTCATATTGAAATAGATGATAATAATAAATTATTATTTATTAGCAACTATATAAATGGATACTTAACTGTATTTAAAATTAATGAGGATGGAACAATAGGCAAAAAAATTTATTCTCATGTAGAAAATGAAGAAAAATCCCATTTACATTGTGTAAAAGTATCTACAAACAATAGATTTTTTTTTGTGGTCGATTTAGGAGTAAATTTAATTATAGCGTATGAGATAATAGGAGATATTGTAAAAGAAGTTTCTAGAATACAGCTGGAAAATAATACAGAACCAAGACATATTGTTGTAAATAATGATTTAATATATTTAATTTCAGAGAAAAGTTGTGAAATATATATTATAAAATTTAAAAATAAAAAATTAAGTATAATAAATAAATTTTCTATATTACCATCTAATATAGAAAAAAGAGCAAATTATACAGGATGTGCAATAAAAATAAGTAAAAATCATAGATTTTTATATGCAACTATTAGAGGTTATAATTGTATCAATATATATAGAGTAATAAAAAATGACTTACGATTAATACAAAATATTTCATGTTATGGAAATACTCCAAGAGATTTATGCTTAGATAAAGCAGAGAAATATTTATTAGTTGCAAACCAAGATTCTAATCAAGTAGCGATATTTAAAAGAAATATGATAACAGGAAAAATCAAATTTTTAGAAAATGGAAAAATGGAATTACCAACATGTATAATCATAGAATAGGGGGATTTAATGAAGAAGTTATTATTTGTTGTACATACATTACAAGTAGGTGGAGCAGAGAGAGTATTAATAAATTTACTAAAAAGAATCGATAAGAGCAAATATGATATAACATTATTATCAGTTGTGAATGATGGTATATATATAGATGAAATAAAAAAAATAGAAGGAGTAAAATATAAATATATATTTGATACATTTTTCAAAAAGAGTAGAGAGGATGATAAATCTAAAAATCATAAAATTTGTAAAAAAATTATGGGATATATTTGGAAAATATATATTTTATTAATGAAATATTTTCCACGAATGTTATATAAAAATTCAGTAAAAGAAAAATATGATGTAGAAATAGCTTTTTTGGAAGGAAAAATTGCAAAAATTGTTTCAAATTCTACAAATAAAGATTCTAAAAAAATAGTATGGATACATACAGATATAAACAATGTATCAGGAATAAATATATTTAAAAATATAGAAGAAGAAAGAGAATGTTATAAAAAGTTTGATAAAATAATATGTGTATCTGAAGAAGTAAAAAAGAGATTTAGTCAAAAAACAGGAATAAAAGAGAATTTATATGTACAGATAAATCCAATATGTTCAGATGAAATAATTAAAAAATCTGTTGAACCAATAACAAAAGAGCTAAATCATAATGGTAGAATAGTTTGTTCAGTAGGAAGATTAGTAAAAGCAAAAGGATATGATAGATTATTAGAAGTACATAATAGATTAATAAAAGAAGGAATTATACACACATTATGGATAATCGGAGAAGGACAAGAAAGAAAAAAATTAGAAAATTATATAACAGATAATCACTTAGAAGATACAGTAAATTTAGTTGGATATAGTAAAAATCCATTTAAATATGTAAAAAATGCAGATATATTTGTATGTTCTTCAAGAGTAGAAGGATTAAGTTCCGCAGTTTTAGAAGCAACAATTTTGGAAAAAATAATAGTATCAACAAATTGCCCAGGAACAGAAGAAATTTTAGGTAGTGATGGACAAGCTGCAATGATTGTTGAAAATGATACAGAAGCACTATATATTGGTCTAAAGGAAATTTTAACAAATCCAATGTTAAGAGACAAATATCAAAAAAATATAAAACAAAGAAGCAAGCTATTTAATATTGATAATGTAATAAAACAGATAGAGAATATATTTGATGAGTGAGGAAAAAATGATAGATATTGGTATAAACTATATAACTGAAAAAGAAACAATTTCAAATAAATATGATAATATTTATAAATTTTTAGTAAAAAAAGGGTATATAAATACAATAAAATATCCGGGTAGGTATTGTGATTTAGAAAATTTGAAAAATGTTATAAAAATATCCCAAGAGACAAAATCTAAACTTGATGTTCATGGTTTACCTCAAATGGTTTCTGCAATATACAGTGAAGATTTTATAAAAAACATAGAATGGAACAAATTAAAAATAAAAAATATAGCAAGAATAAGTACACATATGGGATTGAAAAATGGAGAAAAGTTAAATGATTATTCAGAAAAAGAATTAGAAGATACATTTAAAAATAATATAAAAAAATTAAAGAGTAATATTAAAGAATTGACAGGAAGAGATGTAGAATTTGGATTAGAAAATATACCTGGAGGATTTCAATTCGATTTAGATACAATTAAACCAGAATTTGTTGGTGATAATTGGGAAAAAGTTGATTTTGGAATTTTTGATATAGCACATGCAAAATTGTCAGCAAAAGAACTAAAAATTACATATAAAGAGTACATAGATAGGTTAAAAAATAAAGATAAAGTAAAAATACTTCATGTATCAGGAAATATCGATGAAACTAATAAATATGCAAATAAACCAGATAAACATGTACTTATTAATAAAAATGAGATAAATGATATAATAGAAGCTATAAAAACATTTAAAAATATAGATTTAGTTGTTTCAGAATATGCATATAATACTAAATATAGTATTGAAAAAGAATTATTAATAGAAGCGATTGTATTGTCAAACATAGTAAAAACTATGGATGAGCACAAGTCACAAGAAATATTAGAACATTTAGAGAAAAATCTTGAAAATGATATTTCAAACATAGAATGTATAATGAAATACTAAAAAATAATAATAGAGAGGTGGTCTAATGAGTAAAAATATTACAATAATAATAGGTGGAAGTGGTGGAATTGGAAGAAGTGTAGTAAGAAAATTCCTAACTAAAAATGATGAAGTTATAGTATTAGATAAAAATGAAATAATAGATTCGAAAATATTATCAAATGAAAAATTTCATTTCATAAAAGTAGATGTTACAAATATTGACGAACTAATTAAAGCAAAAGAAAGTATAGAAGAAAAATATGGATATGCTAATAATGTAGTTAGTATGGCAGGAATTAATATGAAAAGTGAAATCGGCGGAATGGATACAATAACATTTGAAGATATAGATAAATCTATAAAATTAAATTTAAATTCTCATATTTATATTGTTAAAATTTTTAAAGATATGCTAAAACAAAGCAATCAAGAAAACAAAACAATAACAATGATTTCATCTATTAATGCTATTACTGATCATGGTTTACCTGCATATAGTGCAGCAAAAGCAGGATTATATGGATTCATGAAATCAATAGCAAAAGAATTGTCACAAGAAAAAATAAGAATAAATACAAATTCACTAGGAACAGTTCCACATAATAGTGATGTAATAGAAGGAAATACATATTTTGAAGAAAAATTAAAAGATATTGCAATTAAAGAATTTGTAAAACCTACAGATGTTGCTAATACAATTTATTATTTAATATATAAGATGCAAGGTATTATTGGACAAAATATAATATTAGACAATGGTCAAAGCATATAATAAAGAAGTTAAAGATGAACAATAAAATTAGTATAATAATACCAGCATATAATGCACAGAAAACGATAGAAAGATGTATAAAATCAATTTCGAATGCAGAAGTAGAAATAATAGTTGTAATAGATGGTTCTACAGATGAAACTTTAAAAATATGTAATAATTTAAAAAAAGATATATCTAATTTAAGAATAATTCAACAAGAAAACAAAGGGGCATATGAAGCAAGGAAAGTTGGGACAAAAAATGCAAATGGTAATTATATAATGTTTTTAGATTCGGATGATGTATATGAAACAAATATAATAGAAAGAATGGAAGAACTGATAAATAAATATAATAATCCAGATATTATAAGATTTAGATATAGAAAAATTCCAGACGGATATGAACAATATAAATATAATGATAAAGATGAAATAAAAATAGAAAAACAAGATTTTATTAGTAAAGTATATCCGATGTTCATAGAAGGCTATATGCTAAATTCTTTGTGGACAAATTGCATAAAAAAGGAATTAATTCAAAATATAAATTTTGATAATGAAGATATTAGATATGGAGAAGACTTATTAGTAAATTATCAACTTTTTTCAAAAGCTAATAATGTGGTATTTGTAAATGACATATTATATAATTACATATATAATCCAGATAGTTCAACTAGTGATAGAACAATAAAAACACTTTTAAAACATTTAGAAGATTCAATTTTTGTGTATTCTTTACTATATCAATATATAGCAAAATGGAATATTAATACTGAAGAAAATGTAAAAAAAGTAAATAATAGGTTAAAAAAAGAAACTAATACAATTATTAAGTTAATAAAAAATAAAATTGTATAAATTATTATAAAATAAAATTAAATAAATATAATTATAAAAAAGATATATAAAAATATATCTTTTTTATTTTTAAATAGAAAAAATAAGGAGGTCACATGAAAAAGAAATATTGGTTAATTTTATTAATAATAATTATAGTTGCAGTACTAATTACAATTTTTTATAAAAACAGTTTTAAAAATTCTAAAATTGGAAATAATAAAAGTAGTCAAGAAATAGTAGACTATATTTTAAACATTAGTGAGTATGAAACACAAATAACAGTAAATGTAACTAGCAATAAAAATAGTAATAAATATATAATAAAACAAGAATATAAGAACGAAAATAAAAATATACAAGAAGTAATAGAACCAAGTAATATAGCAGGGATAAGAATAGAAAGAGATGGAACAAATCTAAAAATAGAAAATAGTAGCTTAAATTTAAATACAATTTTAGAAAATTACAATTATTTAGGAGATAACTGCTTAGATTTATCAAGTTTCATCGAAGATTATAAACAAGATGAAAAAGCAAGATATGAAGAAACTGATACAGAAATAATAATGAAGGCAAGTAGTAATTTAGAAAATATTTACATACAAGAAAAGAGCTTGCACATAGATAAAAAAACATATAAACCAACACAAATGGAAATAAAGGACAACAAACAAAAAACGACAATTTACATATTATATAATGAGGTAAAGGTAAATAGTACGGAATAATACTAGTACACTTTACGAAAATATATATGTAATATACTATTGACTTTACTTCAAACTAATAGTTTAAATATAGAAATATATAGACTTGAAATATACTAATTTTAGGAGTGAAGGAAATGATAGTAAAAAGAGGCGATATGTTTTATGCAGATTTAAGTCCAGTTGTAGGTTCAGAACAAGGTGGAATTAGACCTGTTTTAATAATACAGAATGATTTAGGTAACAAATATAGTCCAACTGTAATTGCTGCTGCCATAACGTCCCAAACAAATAAAGCAAAATTACCAACACACATAGAACTTGGAGAAAATACGAGTGGATTAAAAAGTAATTCTGTAGTATTAGCTGAGCAGATAAGAACAATAGATAAAAGCAGACTAAAAGAAAAAATTGGGCATATAGATGACACACAAATAATGAATAAATTAAATAATGCATTAGGTGTAAGTTTCGGTTTGGAATAAATGCACTAAAGAGGACCGTCCCTTTTCAAAGGGGACGGTCCTCTTTAGTGCATTTTTTTATAAATAACAGCATAAAATTAAATGGGTGATTTTTTATGCCAATTTCATTGTCAAATAAAAAGAAAATGAGAAATGCATTATTTATAGTGATATTGATATTTGTACTTTTAACAGCTAGACTATCATACATACAATTTGTATGGGGAGTTGAATTAAGTGAAAAAGCAAGCAGCCAGCAATCTCAAAGTAGAACAATAACAGCTAAAAGAGGAACGATATATGATAGTACAGGGAAATATATATTAGCGGTAAGTTCAAGTGTAGAAGCGGTTACAGTAAATCCCACAAATATAGCGGAAGAAAATAAAGAAAAAGTTGCAAAAAAGTTAAGTGAAATATTTGAGTTAGATTATGAAAAAGTACTAAAAAAAGTAAAGAAAAGAAGTTCTATAGAAACAATAGTAAGACAAGTAGAAAAAGAAAAAACTGATGAATTGAGAAAGTGGCTTGAAGAAGAAGGAATCACAACAGGAATAAATATAGATGAAGATTCAAAAAGATATTATCCATATGGAGATTTAGCTGCTCAAGTAATAGGATTCTGTGGAAGTGATAATCAAGGACTAGATGGAATTGAAGCAAAATATGATGACGAATTAAAAGGAACAAACGGAAAGATTGAAAGAGAAACGAATGCTACAGGAGAGAGTTTAGGCTCAGAGGAATATGTTGCAGCAGTAGATGGAAATAATCTTATATTAACAATAGATATGACAATTCAATCAATAGTTGAAAAGTATTTAGAAGAAGCTTGTATTGATAATGTATGCACAGATGGTGGAAGTATAATTGCAATGAATCCACAAAATGGAGATATATTAGCAATGACTACATATCCAAGTTATGATTTAAATTCACCATATGAACCAGTTGACGAGGAATTAAAAGCAAATTGGTCTTCAATGTCCCAAGAAGAAAGAACAGTAATATTGCAAGGAATGTGGAGAAATAAAGCTATATCTGATACATATGAACCAGGTTCAGTATTTAAACTTGTTACAGCATCAGCCGCATTGCAAGAAGGTATAGTAACAGATATAGATAAACAAGGAGAGTTTAACTGTAGTGGTGGAATTGAAGTTGCAGGAACTAGAATAAAATGTTGGAGATATTATAGACCACATGGTCCAGAAAGCTTAAGGCAAGCACTAATGAATTCATGTAACCCTGTATTTATAGGATTAGGACAAAAAATAGGTGTTACAAAATACTATGAATATTTACGAAAATTTGGGTTATTTTCAAAAACTGGTATAAAACTACCAGGAGAAGCTAATAGTATTTTCGTAAAAGAAGAAAAAGCAGGTCCAGTAGAACTTGCAACAATTAGTTTTGGTCAAAGATTTGAAATAACTCCTCTTCAAATGATTACAGCAGTATCATCAATTGCAAATAATGGAGTATATATAAAACCAAGAATAGTTAAAAGTATACAAAATTCTGTTACAGGAGAAGTTACAGAAATGCCAATCGAAACAGGAGAACAAATAATTTCTAAAGAAAATGCAGAGAAAATTTTAAGTATGATGAATAGCGTTGTTTCAGAAGGAACAGGAAAAAATGCTCAAGTTGTTGGATATAATGTAGGAGGAAAAACAGGTACTTCAGAAGATGGAGTAAATACTAACAAATATGTTACATCTTTTTGTGGAGTTGCAGAAACAGATAATCCACAAATAGTTCTTTTAATAACATTATATAATCCAACTGGAGAAGGTGGACATCAAGGAGGTGGAGTTGCAGCACCAGTAGGAGGAAAAATCTTAAGTGAAGTATTACCATATTTAGATAGTTTAAAATAAGGTATTGACAAAAGAAATAATTTTTGATAAAAATAACAAAAGAAAAAGGAGGAGAAAAATGAGAAATTTAATCGATATCAAAGAACTATCAGTAAATGAAATAAGTGAATTAATAAAAGTAGCTAAAGATATTATGCAAAACCCTGAAAAATATTCAGAAAAATGTAAGCATAAGAAATTAGCTACTTTATTTTTTGAACCAAGTACAAGAACAAGACTAAGTTTTGAAGCAGCAATGCTCGAATTAGGTGGAAGTGTAATAGGATTTTCATTAGCATCATCAAGTTCAACATCAAAAGGAGAAAGTGTATCAGACACAATAAGAACAGTTGGGTGTTATAGTGACATAATAGCAATGAGACATCCTAAAGAAGGAGCTCCATTAGTAGCATCAATGAAGTCAACAGTACCAATAATAAATGCAGGTGATGGAGGACATAATCATCCAACACAAACACTAACAGATTTACTAACAATATCTTGTGAAAAAGGAAGATTAGAAAATCTAACAATAGGACTATGTGGAGACTTAAAATTTGGAAGGACAATACATTCATTAATAACTGCAATGGTAAGATACAAAAACATAAAATTTGTGTTAATTTCTCCAGATGAATTGAAAATTCCAGAATATTTAAAAGAAGAAGTGTTAGAAAAAAACAATATAGAATATATAGAAACAAATGATATAGAAGAATATATGGATAAACTAGATATTTTATATATGACAAGAGTACAAAAAGAAAGATTTTTCAATGAAGAAGATTATATAAGATTAAAAGATTATTATATATTAAATAAAGAGAAACTAGAAAAAGCAAAATCAGATTTATGTATAATGCATCCATTACCACGTGTAAATGAAATATCAACAGAAGTAGATGATGACCCAAGAGCATGTTATTTTAAACAAGTAAGATATGGTAAATATATAAGAATGGCATTAATATTAAAACTATTAGAAATAGAATAAGGAGGAAAAAAGGTGAATATAGATAGTATAAAAAATGGAATAGTAATAGACCATATACAAGCAAAAAAAGGAATGGAAATATATGAACTATTAGAATTAGCAAAATTAGACTGTTCAGTTGCGATTATAACAAATGCTAAAAGTAAAAAGATGGGAAAAAAAGACATAATAAAAATAGATAAAAACATAAATTTAGATTTTGATATATTAGGATATATAGATTCAAATATAACAATAAATATTATAAAAAATGATATAAGAGTAGCAAAATATCATGTTCAATTACCAGATGAAATAGTAAATGTTGTAAAATGCAAAAATCCAAGATGTATAACATCAATTGAACAAGAATTAGACCAAGTATTTGTATTAACAGATAGAGAGAAAAAAATATATAGATGCAAATATTGTGAAACATCAAAAGAAGAAATTGAAAATGATTAATCATAAAAACAAAAATAAGAAATAAAATTATATAGGGTGATAACATGAAAAAATTAGGAATAATTTATGGTGGTATTTCAACTGAAAATGAAGTATCAGAAATGTCTGCAAAATCAGTAATAGAAAATTTAGATAAAGAAAAATATGAAATACATGAAATATATATAAGTAAATATGGAAAATGGTATGAAGTAAAAGAAAACAAAAAAGAAGAAATATATAATTTAATATGGTATTTAAAAGATTTAGACATAGTGTTTCCAGTGTTACATGGTATAGGAGGAGAAGATGGTACTATACAAGGAATGTTTGAAATGTTACAAATACCATATGTAGGTTGTGGAGTATTAGCATCAAGCGTAGGAATGGATAAAGTATATACTAAAATAATATTTGAAAAAGCAGGAATACCACAAACAAAATATGTATATGTAAAAAGGGAAAATAACACATACAAAATAGTAGATGAAAATTTTGATGAAGAAGAATTAAAAATAGAAAAAATAACTAAAAAATTAAAATTTCCTATGTTTGTAAAACCATCAAATTCAGGTTCATCAGTAGGAGTAAAAAAAGCAACAAATGTAGAGGAATTAAAACTTGCAATAGAAAATGCAGGACAATATGATACAAAAATTTTAGTAGAACAAGCAATAGAAGGCAAAGAAGTAGAATGTGCAGTTTTACAAGATGGAAAAAATATCATAGCATCAACAGTAGGAGAAATAATGTCAGCAGAAGAATTTTATAGTTTTGATGCAAAATATAATATGCCTGAATCAAAAACATTAATACCAGCAAATATAAAAAATGAGCAAATAGAAGAAATTAGAAAACTTGCAATAAAAGCATTTAAAGCAATAGATGGAAAAGGATTATCAAGAGTAGATTTCTTTATAGAAAAAGAAACAAATAAAATTTATATTAATGAAATAAATACAATGCCTGGATTTACAAAAATAAGTATGTATCCAAAATTGTTTGAAAAAGTAGGTATATCATATTCAGAATTATTAGATAAATTAATAGGGTAATTTGGGGACGGTTCCCAAATTACCCAAAGGGAAAAAAGAGAACCGTCCCCAAATTGCCAAAATGGAAAAAATGGGACGGTTCTCTTTTTTCCCTAAAAAGGATTAACCTCAAATCTTATCTCAAAATCAGTAAAATGTTTTAAATCATTTTTCTCTAAACAATTCATGTAATTAGATAATTGTTCTTGAGTTTTACAAGCTGCAATAATTGCAGGATTTAATCTTCTGTTAAACATTAAGTCCATACCATATTTTAAACTTTCAAAAATAGTTTTAGCTTCTCTATCTCTACATAAAGAATAAGCTTCTCGAAATCTTGCAATAACAGGATGTGACATATAATAATTTAAAGGTAATATAAACTCTTTAGCAACAACACTTTCAAAAGAACTATATTGTTCTGGAAATTGTTCTAAATAATCATTAATTTCTTCAACTTTATAAGGTAAAAATACTTTATCATCTTTTTCAGAAATAATCAAAATATTATTATCTTTTTCATTTGAAGCATAATCTGATTTTGTGATAGGTGAAGTTTTAAAATTACTATTTACATTATTTAAAACAATATTAAAACCTGCCAAATATTTTTTTGTATCATCTCTGTTTAAAAAACTATTAATTTTATGATTATTTGTAGATAATTGTAGTTCAACTTTTTCAAAAGAAGATGAATAATCATCAATTTTACTTTTTATATTTTGAATAATATTATCAAAATAAGACATAGGATGTGTAGAATTTTCAGCATTTACTAGTAATGTAATTATATCAGAATCTAATAAATCTAATTTAGTCTTCAAATCAGACAATAAATTTATATTTTTATTAACAGTTTCAAATACAGAAGTTAATTCATTACTATATTTATATAAAGAATAATTGTCAATTTCAGGGTCATTTAAATTCAAAACATCAGCAATAGACGAGATAAGTTCAACAATACTATCTCGTGTATTTTCTTGTTCTGATATTTTTGTATTAATACTTTTAATTTCATCATCAAAATTATTAATAAAATTAAAATCTTTTTCAGAAAGTAAATTATTTAAATAACTAGCATTTGTAACTAAATCTTTTACCATTTGTAAAACTCCTTATAAAAATTCTTATTATATAATATCATAAAAAATGACATAAATCTATTACAAAAAAATTAAAAAAATGTTACAAAACGTAACAAAAATGTAATAAAAATGTAAAATAAAATTAATATAACAGAGATTGTAAAAAAGGTAATAAATGATAAAATTATGTAGATAAATAAATTAGGAGGGAGATATTCAGATGAAAAAGACAAAAAAGAATTATGTAGCAATAGTATTAATTGTATTACTATTAGCTTTAGCTGTGGGTTATGCAGCATTTAATCAAGCTTTACCAATATCAGGTACAGCAAATGCAAATGCAAATTGGGATGTTAAATTTGCTGCAGGAACAGCAACAATTACAAATTCTATAGTAGATGGAACAACTGAAAATACTGTTGAAATAGCACCAGATGGAAAATCTATGGATGTTACAGTAAATTTAGCAACACCTGGAGATGGAGCAAATATATCTGTTGACATTACAAATGCAGGTAGCTTACCAGCAGAAATTGAAAGCTTTACTGTTTCAGGAGATGGATTTTCAGGAGCAGGTAATACATATACAAAAAGTCCAATCCAAGTAAAAGTTCCAACAGTAACAACAGGGGATGAATTAGATGTAGGAGCAACAAAAACATTTGAATTTTCAGTAGAATGGGATCCATCTGCAACATCAAATACAAATGTAAACGAAACAGCTACATTTACAATAACATTTAATTACAAACAATCTGGAGTAAATGGAACATTTAATGGAACACAAAACTTTACAAATTCAATTTAAATTATAAAGGCAATATAATAACCATATTGCCTTTCCCAATAAAACCTAATTTATAAAAAAGGTAGAGATATGCAAAAAAATAAAAAAGCAACAATAATAATAATAAGTATAATATTAGCATATGGCTTATTAGCTGAATTCTATTTATCTGTAAAAATAAATAATATATATATGTATATTATAAATCCAATAATATGGATAGGAATAGCAATATTTTTAAGAAATGTATTAGGCAAGTCATATGAAGTAAAAAAATTAAAAAAAGAAATAATAGAATATTCATTTATTGCAGTCCTAGCATATATAATAACATATTTAACATCAGGACTATTTATTACTTTTGGGAGTAACCCATATTCAAGAACAATAATAGGAATATTAACTAATTTATGGGTATTTGCAACAGTAATAATTGCAAAAGAATATATAAGATATAAATTAATAAATAATGTATATGAAAAAGATAAAACAAAAATTGCAATAGCAATTTCAATTGTATATATATTAATAGATTTAGGAATAAAAAAATTTTTTACAACACAATTAACAAGCTTATTTATAATGGAAATAATAGCTCAAAATTTATTACCATTAATTGCAAAAAATATATTATATTCATATACAGCAATAAATTCAAATTATTTACCAGCAGTAATTTATGAGATAGGAACAAATTTATATTTATGGTTATCACCAATCTTGCCAAATGCACCATGGATAATGGTTTCAATAATAGATAGTGTAATACCAATAATATTATTTTTGTATATACGCTATGAAAAAAATAAGAAAGATATATTTAGAACAAAAGAAAAAATAATAAATTCAAATCCACGAAATATAATACCACTTGTAATATGTATAATATTAGCAATATGGTTTGCAATAGGAATATTTCCAATAAAACCAGTAGCAATTGCAACTGGAAGTATGGAAAAAGAGTTATATGTAGGTGATGTAGCAATAATTAAAAAATGTAAAGCAAATGATATTGAAGAAGGGGATATTATAGAATATCAAATGGATGGATATACAGTAATACATAGAGTAACTAAGAAAACACAAAAAAATGGTAGATTTACATTTATAACAAAAGGAGATAGTAATGATAATGAAGATTTACAACCAGTTACTCAAGAACAAATAATAGGAAAGGTAATATTTAAAGTAAGATATATAGGATATCCAGCAGTCTGGATACACAATTTACAAACAAAAGAAAACTTAACTGTAGAAACAGGAAACTAAAGAAGGAGGATTAAATAAGTACAATGAAGAAAAAAAGCAAAATAAAAATGCGTAGAGCAACTAGATATTTTTATTTAACAATAGCAAGTATTTTATTTGTGATTTCTTTTGTAACTCTATTTGGTTCATTCTTTGGAGGAACAACAAGTAAAACTAAAGAAGAAATATATAAATATACAAATAATTTTCAACATGATTATACAGTAAATTTAAAACCAAACCAATATATAGATAAGCAAACATTAGGAATGAATGAAAATGCATATGTAACATCTTTAATAGATAATATAAATCTAAACCTAAATTATGATTATACATCAAATGAAAAATCAACAATAAAATATACATATAATATAAAGGGAATATTAAATGGTGTATATACAAAAGATGGCGAAGAACAAAAAATTTGGACAAAAGAATATATTTTAAAAGAGCCAACAGAAGCAACAACTATAGATGAAAAATTTGAAATAAATGAAAATATAGTTTTAGATTTAGAAGAACAAAATAATTTAGTGAAAAATTTTGAACAAGAAATGGAATTAAGCATAGATGCAAAATACAATATAATAATGGAAATAAAATCAGACACAACAATAGAAGATGAAAAAATACCAAATACAACAATATCAACAATATCAATAGATTTAGGAAAAAAGACTACAACAATAACAGGAGAAAATAATAAGAATGATACTCAATACATATCAAAAGAAATAGAAACACAAACTGGAACAAGCACAGTAAAAACAGTATTTGGCCTAATAGGATTAATAATTTCTTTACTAATATATAGATATATATTTGTAAAAACAACAGTTATGAATAAAACAAGAAATGAATTCAGAATGGAATTAAACAGAATTTTACGTTTGTGCCAAGATAAAATAGTTCAAGTAAGTAGCAAGATGGAAATTGATACAACAAATGTTATTGATGTAAAAGATTTTGGAGAAATACTTAAAGTTTCTGAAGAATTGTTTAAACCTATATTGTATTGGATTTCTCCAAGAAATGATGAAGCATGGTTTACAGTAATGAGCCATGGAGTGACTTATAGATATATATTAAGAAAAGACTAAAAAATCTCACAAAAAAGTGGGATTTTTTTGTATTCAACTATTGAAAAAAATTATATAACATGATTTAATATAGTAGTTTAGTAATGTAATTTTTTATTCTATAAAATTTTATTTCAAAGAAAATCTTTTGTTTATAAGGAGAAGTTATGAAGAAAATAGAATTTTTAGAAAAATTAAAAGAAAATCCAAATGTAATAGTAGAAATGGAAGGAGAAAATAATTCAAAAATATTTATGAAAAATATAATTTATTCGATTAAAGATGATAGATTATATTTAAGAAATAAAGAAGATTTAAATTTTGTAGTGATAAATTTAAATTTGATTAGAGAAATAGATTATACCGAAAAATCAAAAGACATAGTAATAGTTATTGAAGACATACATGATACAAAAATAAAAATTTCAGCTATATGAAATAACTGAAATTATAATTTTCCTTCTTCTTCTAATTCTAAAATAACATTTTTTATGGCAATGTGTATTAGTTTATATACAGATATGCCATATTTTTCTTTTAATAGATATAAGTTATCTAATGAATTTTTGCGAAGTAATACTGAATGCTTCGTAAAAAGTTCATCATTTTCTTTTTGATATAATTTGATATTTTCTTTTTCTATTAAGTCATCTATACATGCATTTATAATTTTACTTATTGATGCATCATAAACATTTTCAGATAAATATTCTATTTTATCATATAAATTACTTTCAATTTCTATTGTTTTTTGAATTAATGTATCATGTTCCCAAAATCTATCTAATACACTCATTATCGCACCCTCTTTCTAATATGCACTATTATTATACCTTGATAATGATGTAATTATAACCTCTTAAAACATGATATAAAACAATGAATTACATTGAAATAGGATATTTGAAAATATCTTAAAATATTGTATAATAAAAAAGAGGAGGAAAAAACAAATGAAAAGAAATAATGGTATAACATTAATAGCATTAGTAGTAACGATTGTAGTTTTACTAATACTAGCAGGAGTGAGCATATCAATGTTAACAGGAGAAAATGGAATAATAACGCAAGCACAAAAAGCAAAAGAGCAATCAGAAATAGGAGAAGAAAAAGAAGCAATAAGTGTGGCATATTCAGGAGCAAAAATAAAAAATGAAGGAAAAGAAGTAACAGCAAATGATATGCAAGACCAATTTAATTATAATGGAACAAAAGCAAATGCAAGTGGAAATATAAAAGTACAATTTACAGAGTCAAAAAGATGGTACAGTATTGATGGTAATGGAAACATAGAAGGACCATTTGAAAATGAAGATGAAATAGTTACAGAGAGAGTTAATATAGTAATAAGTAAAACACCAGAAAGTGAACCATCTGGAGGTGTATTATTAAAAGTAGAAAAAGTAGAAGGACTTGATGGAGATGTAATTTTAGATGATATAGATATTAATAATTTAAGTGAAGACGAGAAAAAAGATATAATTATAAAAATGAGGATATATTACCGGTAATAATTTTGGTGGAACTAATTATAAAACATTCAATGAATTATTAGAAGACCTTTTTGAAGGTAATGAGCAATTATTTTGGCAAGAACTAGAAGAGAATAATGAAAATTTAGATAAATCTCTACAGGAAGCAATAATTTTATTAAAAGATAAAGGAATAATTTCAATACCATCATATACTGTAATAAATCCAAATAATGAAATATCTGATACATATATAGCATTAGAAAATGATATGTATACATTTACGATATTAGATATCGTAATAGGAGAAACATATGAAAAAGCAGTAGAAGTTACAAATATTGATATTAGTTTAGAATACTATTATGTAGATGAACAGGATTGGGATATATATTTGTTGTATAGAACAGATAATCCAGTTGATTTTGAAAAAGCATATATTATATATAATGGTGAAAGAATTGATATTACATCATGTATTAATAATATGGATGGCTATTGTGAGCTTCCTATAATTTCTATTGCATCTTTTTTGGAAGATATTGGAAAAATTGAAAACCGATATGAACTTCGAAACACAATACAAATATTTGAATTAATTAAAGATGAAAAGAGTTATTTTGGAGGTATACTTGTTACAGCATGGCCTGTGTAATATAAATAAAAAAACTGACAAAACGTTGTACAAAAAAGGAGTACAACGTTTTACTTAGTCTTTTAGCATACAAGAAATAGCAGCTTTAAAACCTATATAAATTTGGGGACAGTCCTCTTTTTTCCCTTTTGGCAATTTGGGGTCTGTCCCCATTTTACCCAAAAGACAAAAAGAGAACCGTCCCCAAATTTCCAAAAGGGAAAAAAGAGAACCGTCCCCAAATTTCCCTTGAAAAAATTTGGGGGATATGATAATATATGACAAGAAAAAACAAGACAAGAAGGTGAAAAAAGGTGGCAGAAAAAGTAGCACAAAAAAGCAGAAAAATCGGAGAAGTATTTAGTGATTATAAAACAAATAGTAATATAGCAGATGCTGAAATAATGAAGATGAACTTAATAAAAAAGAACAATACATTAGAAATAGAGATGGAAGCAGATGAATATATAGATATAAAAGAAATATGGTATTTAGAAAAATTTTTAAGGGAAAGATTTCAATTTGGACAAGTACATATGATAATAAAATACCAAGAAGGAACATATATCAAAAGAATAGATGATGAATGGGAAAATCTAATATGTTACATGGCACATAAATACCCATTAATGAGACCATTACTATTATTAAAAAGTAAGGTAGAATTACAAGAAAAAGACATAAATGTGTATATGAGAATAAAAGGAGCAGAATTTTTAAAAGCAAGAAAACTAGATAGAGAACTAGAAAATGTAATATTAAACTTATTTGGAAAGAAATATAATGTAAATATAGAAGAAAGAATAACAGAACAAGAAGTACAAGAATTTACAAATAGAACAAAACAAATAGAAGAACAAGCTGTACACAATGCAATGCAAGGAATAGCAATTAGAACACATCAAGAAGAACAATTTTTTGCAAATCAAAATGAAGAAATTCCGCCAATACCACAAGGTCCATATAATGATGCAGATTATGAAATGCCAGTAGATGATGGATTAGGATATGTACCAGATGCTGATGAATTACCACAAGCAGAAAATATAATATTTGGAAAACCATCAAAAGCAAAAGAAAAGAAATTGAAAATAAAAGAAATAGATGCAAATTCAGGCAGAATAACATTAGAAGGAAGAGTCGTAAATAGTGAATGTAGAGAAACTAAAACAGGAAAAGGAATGTTAATATTTGAAATATATGATGGAACAGGAATAATAACATGTAAATCATTTGCAGAAGATGGAGCAAAAGGAAATGAAATCTTAGAAAAAATCAAAACAGCAAAAGCAATAAAGACAACAGGAAAAGCAGGATTTGATAGTTTCGCAGGAGATATTACAGTAATGGCAAACATCATAGCAGAAATAAGTGATGAAGGATTACCACCATTACTGGAAGAAGATGAAAGTTCACCATTAATTTTAGGTTCAGCACCAGTAATAAATGACCCACTTGTAAAAATAGTAGACTTAAATGCAGAATCAGGAAATGTATGTATAGATGGTGAAATACAATCAATGGAAGACAAAGAAACAAAAACAGGAAAAGTAATATTAAGTATAGACATATATGATGGAACAAGTACAATGACATGTAAAGCATTTTTGCCAGGGAACAATGCTAAAAAAATCATAAAAAGACTAAAAGGAACACCAGCAATAAAATTAGCAGGAAAGGCACAAATGGATACATTTTCAAATGAACTAACAGTAATGGCAAATACAATAATGGTATCAGAACCTTTACCAAAAGTGACTAGAATGGATAACGCAGAAGTAAAAAGAGTAGAATTACATATGCATACAAAAATGAGTCAGATGGATGCAATGACATCAGCAACAGACTTAATAAAAAGAGCAATGAAATGGGGAATGAAATCAATAGCAATAACAGACCATGGAGTAGTACAAGCATTTCCAGAAGCACATAAATTATTAGGAAGAGACAATCCTGATATGAAAGTAATATATGGAGTTGAAGCATATCTTGCGCCAGACAAAGAAAATTCAGTAACAAATCCAAAAGGACAAAATATAGACACAACATATTGTGTATTAGACTTAGAAACAACAGGATTTTCTGCAGTAACAGAAAAAATAACTGAAGTAGGAATAATGAAAGTAAAAAATGGAGAAGTAATAGATGAATTCAGTTGTTTTGTAAATCCAGAAAAAACAATTCCACAAAGAGTTGTAGAGGTAACAAACATAACAGATGATATGGTAAAAGATGCAGAAACAATAGATAAAGTATTTCCAAAAATACTAGAATTTTTAGGAGATTCAGTAATTGTAGCACATAATGCTAAATTTGATGTAGGATTTTTAAAACATAATGCAAAAGTATTAGGATATGAATTTGATTACACAGTTGTAGACACATTAACACTTGCAAAAGATGTATTTCCAAATATGAAAAAATATAAATTAGGAAAAATAGCAGATGAATTAGGAATAGTTGTAGAAGTGGCACATAGAGCCTTAGATGATGTTGATACAACAGTAAAAGTATTTAATGTAATGCTTGAAAAACTAAAAAATAAAGGTGTAACAAAATTAGAAGAAATAGATACAATAGGAAGAGATGAACAAGCAAAAAAAGAAGAATATAAAAAATTAAATACATATCATGCAATAATACTTGCAAAAAACTATGTAGGACTAAAAAATCTATATAAGCTAATTTCAATTTCGCACTTAGATTATTTTTATAAAAAACCACGTATCCTAAAAAGTATATATAAAAAATATTCTGAAGGATTAATACTAGGAAGTGCATGTGAAGCTGGTGAATTATACCAAGCAATAGAATTAGGAAAATCAGATGAAGAAATAGAAAATATAGCAAGAGATTATGATTACTTAGAAATTCAACCAATAGGAAATAACGAATTTTTAGTAAGAAATGGAGTAGTACCAGATAGAGAATACCTAAAAGATATAAACAGAAAAATAGTCGAATTAGGAGAAAAACTAAGTAAACTAGTTGTAGCAACATGTGATGTACACTTTATGGACCCACAAGATGAAATTTATAGAAGAATATTAGAAGCGGGTCAAGGATATAAAGATGCAGATGAGCAAGCACCATTATATTTAAGAACAACAGAAGAAATGCTACAAGAATTCAGTTATTTAGGAGAAGAAAAAGCATACGAAGTAGTTGTAACAAACACAAATAAAGTAGCAGACATGTGTGATAAAATATGTCCAATATCACCTGAAAAATGTCCACCACATATACCAGGTTGTGAGGAAGATATAAAAAATATAACATTTAAAAAAGCACATGAATTATATGGAGACCCATTACCAGAAATAATACAAACAAGACTAGATAAAGAATTAAATTCAATAATAAGTAATGGATATTCTGTAATGTATATAATAGCTCAAAAATTAGTATGGAAATCAAATGAAGATGGATATATAGTAGGTTCAAGAGGTTCAGTAGGTTCATCACTAGTAGCATTTATGACAGGTATAACAGAAGTAAATTCATTACCACCACATTATAGATGTCCAAACTGTAAATATTCAGACTTCACAGATTATGGTATAGGAAATGGATTTGACCTGCCAGATAAAGAATGTCCAAAATGTGGAACAAAACTTGCAAAAGACGGAATGGACATACCATTTGAAACATTCCTAGGATTTAATGGAGATAAAGAACCAGATATAGACTTAAACTTCTCAGGAGAATATCAAGCAAAAGCACATAAATATACAGAAGTAATATTTGGAAAAGGAACAACATTTAAAGCAGGAACA
>CALXJU010000015.1 GCA_944388705.1 uncultured Clostridia bacterium | reverse complement strand
CTTATATCATAAATTTTAAAATTAAGACATTTTCCTAAATGATTTATTAAGACATTATCATAAATGAATCATAAAAAATTTTATCTAATATCAACAAAACCTTGCACTTCCTAGAAGAATATGGTATATTATAGAAAGTGAAAAAATATACACAAGAAAGGAATGTGGTAAAAATGATAGCAATAGGTAGTGACCATGGAGGTTATAAACTAAAAGAAGAAATAAAAAGATATTTAGACGAAAAAGAAATAAAATATATAGACTGTGGAACACACTCAGAAGAAAGTGTGGACTATCCTAATATAGCAAAAGAAGTTGCTAAAAAAATTCAAAACAAAGAATGTGAAGAAGGAATACTAATATGTCGTTCAGGAATAGGAATGAGCATAGTAGCAAATAAATTTAAAGGAATAAGATGTGCAAAATGTGATAATGAAGAAGAAGCAAAATTCTCAAAAATGCATAATGACAGTAATGTATTATCATTAGGAGCAGATTATATACCAACAAATCAAGCGATATGTGTAGTAAGAGCATGGATAGCAACAAAATTTGAAGGAGGAAGACATCAAGACAGAATAAATATAATAAAGGAAATAGAAAACGAAAATATGAAATAATGGAGGTTGTAATAAATGTGGGGAAATATAGCAATAGCATTTCTACTAGCATTTATAGTAGCATTTATGGCAACACCATATACCATAAAAATAGCTAATAAAATAGGTGCAGTAGATATACCAAAAGACAAAAGAAGAATGCATACTAAAAAAATGCCCAAATTTGGAGGACCAGCAGTAATACTAGGATTTGTAGTATCAGTAATATATTTAATAATAATAATGAGTATAGAAGGAAGTCTAGAATTATTTAATGAGCAAGAATATGGAAAAAAACTCATAGGAGTATTTCTAGGAATAGGAGTAATTGCTATAACAGGAATTATAGATGATATAAAAACATTAAAATGGTGGCAACAATTATTAGGACAAACTCTAGCGGCAATAATAGTAGTAGCATTTGGAACAAAAATAGAACATTTAGACATACCATTTTTTTATAGAATAGGATTTAGTGAAGCATTTTCCACAATAATTACAGTATTGTGGATAATAGGAGTAACAAATGCAATAAATCTTATAGATGGATTAGATGGATTATCATCAGGAATATCATTAATATCATGTATATCATTATTAATAATATTTTTAATGAACAATTCACCAATGATAGCAACAGTATTAGTAACAGCATTAAGTGGAGCATTAGTAGGATTTCTACCATATAATTTTTCGCCAGCAAAAACCTTTATAGGAGATACTGGTTCAAACTTTCTGGGATTTATGTTAGCAGTAGTATCAATATTAGGAGTTGCAAAAACATATACAGCAGCAGTAATAGTATTACCAGTAATAGTATTAGGATTACCAATATTTGATGTAATGTATGCAATAGTAAGAAGATTAGCAAAAGGAAAATCAATAAAAGCAGTATTTAAACCAGATAAAGGACATTTACATCATAAACTTGTAGAAAAAGGATTTACCCAAAAACAAGCAGTGTTAATATTATATGGAATGAGTGCATCACTTGGAATGTTTGCTATAATATTATTTGACAGTGGAATATGGAAAGCACTATCATTTTTACTAATGATAATTGCATCAGTTGCAATAGGATATAGAAATTTTACAAAAGAAAAAGAGAAGAAGCCAAAACTTATAGATGACAAATAGGAAGGAACAAGATAAAAAATGAAAGACCAGATAATAAAATTTTTAGCACATAATGGAAAAATATCAGTAACATGTGCATCGACTACAAATTTAGTAGAAGAAGCACGTAAAATACATGATTTAAGTCCAGTAAGTACTGCAGTACTTGGAAGAGTACTAACAATGACAGCATTAATGGGATGTGAAATGAAAAACAAAACAGACAAATTAACAATTCAAATAAAAGGAAATGGACCAATCGGTAAAATAGTAGCAGTATCAGATAATTACCCACATGTAAAAGCATGTGTAACAAATCCAAGAGTAGATATTCCATTAAACGAATTTGGTAAAATAGATGTTGGTGGAGCAGTAGGAAACGAAGGATTTATAAATGTAATAAAAGATATCGGGTTAAAAGAACCTTATATAGGAGTAAGTCCATTAACATCAGGAGAAATTGCAGAAGATTTTGCAAATTATTATCAAACATCAGAACAAAAACAAACAGCAGTAGCATTAGGAGTTCTAGTCGACAAAAATGGAGTAAGAGCAAGTGGTGGATATATAATAACACCAATGCCTGATGCAACATTAGAAGAAATATCAATAGTAGAACAATCAATATTTAAAGCAGGAGCAATGTCAAAAATGTTAGATGAGCAATTATCATTAAAAGAGATTGCACAAAAAATAACAGGAGACCAAAAAGTACAAGTAATAGATGCTTCAATTGAGCCTGTATATGAATGTGGATGTAGTAAAGAAAAATTTGCAGAAAGTTTAGTGACATTAGGAAAAAAGGAATTAACAGAGTTAATAAAAGAAGATGAAAAGGCAGAAATTATATGCCAATTCTGTAATAAAAAATATAATTTTAATAAAGAAGAATTAGAAGAAATATTAAATAAAATTTAAAGGAGAGAATGAAAATGGAAAAAATAATAGTATTCGGACACAAAAATCCAGACACAGATTCAATCTGTTCAAGTATTGTAATGGCAGATTTACAAACAAAAGTAAGAGGACAAGAAGTTATAGCTTGTAGACTTGGAGAAATAAATGAAGAAACACAATATGCTTTAAATTATTTTAAAGCTGAAACACCAAAACTAATTGAAAAAGTAGAAGAAGGTCAAATAGTAATAATGGTAGACCATAATGAATTTTCACAAACAGTTGATGGAATAGAAAATGCAAAAATTGATACAGTTATAGACCATCATAGAATAAATAATTTTAAAACAGCAGAACCACTATTTTATTATGCACAACCAGTAGGATGTACAGCAACATTATTATATGAATTATATAAATTAAATAATGTAAAAATAGAACCTAAAATTGCTGGATTAATGTTAAGTGCAATAATTTCTGATACATTATTATTAAAATCACCAACAACAACTGAAAAAGATAAAAAAGCTTTAGCAGAATTAGAAAAATTAGCAAATGTAAATAAAGAAACTTATGGATTAGAAATGCTTAAAGCAGGAACAAATTTAGATAAATATACAGAAAAAGAGTTAATAAATCTAGATGCAAAAATGATGGAATCACAAGGTGCAAAATATATGGTTGCACAAGTTAATACTGTAAGCATTCCAGACGTATTAAAAAGAAAAGCTCAAATTGAAGAAGAAATTAAAAATACAATAAATGAAAAAGAATTAAGCTTATTTGTTTTTGCAATTACTGATATTGTTAATAGCAATTCAGAAGCAATTGTTTTAGGAGATAGAACAGATTTAATTTCTAAAACATATGAAATAAATGATAATATTGCAGTTATGCCAGGTGTTGTTTCAAGAAAAAAACAAATATTACCTTTAATAGAAAAAAATATGTAAATATAGTAAAAAAAGTCAAAAATAATTGACTTTTTTTTAAATTAAGTATATACTTGTATGCGAAAAAGAATAAAATATAATGAGGTCAAAAATGAAAAAAATAAAAATCTTAGCAATAATTATACTAATGATAACAGCAGTAATAATACTAAGAACAAAAGTAGAAGCATCAACTGGAACAGTAAATTCAGATACAGTAAGAGTAAGAAAAGAACCAAATACATCATCAACAATTTTAACACAATTAGACCAAAATGATGAAGTAGAAATATTAGAATTAGCAGATGGATGGTATAAAGTACAATTTGAAGAAGATGGAGAAACTATAACAGGATATATAAGTGAAACATTATTAGATGTAGAAGAAGAACCACAAGAAAATGAAACAGAAACACCACCAGCAGAAACAACAGAAGAACCTGTAGTAGAACCAACAGAACAACCAGAAGAACAAGTACCACCAGAAAATACTGATATACCAGTTGAAGTACCAACAATAGAAATAGAAGAACAAGTAGAATATACATTACAACAAGAAGTTGCAATAAGAATATTACCATTAATAACATCTAGAGAAAAAGCACAAATAAGTGGAAATATAAAAACAATAGAAATAATGAATGATTGGTGTAAAGTAGAAAATGATACACAAGTTGGATGGGTAAGAATTAATCAATTAAAAAAATCAATTGTAGTGACTGAAACACCAACAGATGGTGGAGAAACGGGAGAACAAAATCCACCAACATCAGAAGAACCAAATACAACAGATGTAGATGCACCAATAATAAAAACAGCATATGTAAATACTGCAAGTTTAAAAGTAAGAGCAGAAGCAACAACAGAAAGTGAAGTAATAGATAGCTTAATGTTAAATAATGAAGTATATATAATCGAAGAATTAGATGGTTGGTATAAAATAAAAATTGGTGGAAAGATAGGGTATGTATCATCACAATATATATCTGATACAAAAACTGAAGAAACAACATCAAGAGGAAGTTCTGGTAGAGGAGATTCAGTAACACCTATAGATTCAACAACAGATACAACAGAAACATCAGAACAACCTGTATCAAATCCAACAGGAACAACAGGTGAACAAATAGTATCATATGCAAAACAATTTTTAGGATATAAATATGTTGCAGGAGGAGCATCACCATCAGGATTTGATTGTTCAGGATTTACATCATATGTATATAAACATTTTGGAATAAGTATAAATAGAACGTCAAGAGACCAAATAAAAAATGGAGTAGCAGTAGCTAGAAATAACCTACAATTAGGAGACCTTGTAGTATTTAATGGGGAATCAAATAAAACTATAGGTCATGTTGGAATATATGTAGGAGGAGGAAGTTTTATACATGCATCAAATCCAAAAGGCGGAGTAAAAATAGATTCACTATCGTCAAGTTATTATAATCCAAGATATGTAGGAGCAAGGAGATTAATTTAATTGAATAGACCAATATTAATAGTAGTAATTGGTTATATTATAGGTATATTATGGGGGCTATACTTACAAACAAGTATAGTCCTTTTATATATTTTTTTAGCAATAATCTATATAATAATCAATTTCAAATATAAAAAGAAAAAATTTAAAATATTATCAATCAAAAGACATTTTAGATATTTAAAATTAATATTCAAAATCAATACTATTTTAGTAGTAGTTATTTCATCATTTATATCAAATTCAATAATAAAATATCAAGAAAGCAAATATGATAAAATCTATCAATTAACAGAAGTCAATACAACAGGCATAATTGTAAGTAATAAAGAGGAAAAAGAATATAAAAATAGATATAAAATAAAATTAGAAAATGGAATAAATTTTTATTTAGATACAGAACTTGATATTGAATTACATTATGGAGATAAGGTAAAAATAGCAGGAGAATATCAAGAACCACAAGAAGCAAGAAATTATAAAGGATTTGATTATAAACAATATTTGAAAACATTAAAAATATATGGAACAATAAAAGCAGAAAATGTAAAATTATTAGAAAAAAATGCATATAATCCAATACTACAAGGAGCAAATAATATTTTTCTAAAAATCAAGGAAAATATAGAAAATACATATAATGAACAAACACAGGGATTGATGTTAGGAATTTTATTAGGATATACCAAAAATATAGATGAAGAAATAAAAGAAAACTTTTCAGAAAGCAATATATCACATGTATTATCAGTATCAGGAATGCATGTATCTTATATAATATTTTTAGTAACAAATAGTACTAAAAACATATTTGGCAAAAGAAGTAGTAAAATAATATCAAGTGTAGTATTAGTATTATATATGTTTATTACAGGATTTAGTGTATCAGTAGTAAGGGCATGTATAATGGGAATAATCTCATGTATGTCATTTGTTTTATATAGAAAAAATAATACAATAAATAATATTGCAATTTCAATTCTAATAATATTGATAAGTAATCCATTTAATATGATAAGTTTGAGTTTTTTATTAACATATGGAGGAACAATAGGAATACTATTTTTCAAAAACAATATAGAAAAATTTTTAAAAAATATAAAAATACGAAACAGAAAATGGAAATATATATTTATAAAAATTCAAAGAAAATGTCAGCCAATAATAGATTGTATTTCAGTATCAATTTCAGCACAAATTGTAATTGCTCCAATAATATTGTGGAATTTTAATACAATAGGAATATCGTTTTTGATTTGTAATCTATTATTAAATTTAGTAGTAGGGATAATTGTAATGGGTGGATTAATACAAGCAATAATTACATTTATAAATTTTAAAATAGGACACTTAATTGCATACTTTCTGCAAATACCAATATATATTTTAATACCGATTTCAAAATTAGGTACAAAAATACCATTTGGAAATTTTAAAGTAGTTACACCTTATTTAATTCAAATTATAATTTATTATTTTCTTATAATACTTATAAATTATTTATATAAAATTTTTCATAAAAGAACTCTTACAATAACTGAAAATAGAATAAAAAATTTAATTCATGTTTTTAAATTCAAAATAAAACCATACAAAAAGAAAATTTTATACATATTAGTTTTTTGTATTTTTATATTATTTGTATTGAGTAAGCTTCCGAAAGATTTAAAAATATATTTTATCGATGTTGGGCAAGGAGATTCAACATTAATTGTTACACCAAAAGAAAAAGTAATTCTAATAGATGGAGGAGGAAACCAGACATATGATGTTGGAAAAAATACATTATTACCATATTTATTAGATAGAAAAATAAGTCAGATAGATTATTTGATGGTAAGCCATTTTGATTTTGACCATTGTCGGAACATTGAATTATATAATGAAAGAAATAAAAGTAAAAAATGCTATTATAACTAAACAACTAGAAAATTCAGATAATTTTCAAGAATTTTTAAAAACCACAAATGAAGAAAATGTTAATATTATTCTTGTAGAAGCAGAAGATAAAATACAAATAGAAAATAATCTATATCTTGATGTTTTGTGGCCAAATTCAAAATACTATATTTCAGAAAATCCTTTAAATAATAATTCATTAGTATGTAAATTGAAGTATAAGGATTTTTCAATGTTATTTACAGGTGATATTGAAGAAATTGCCGAAAAAGAAATTCTAAAATTATATAAAGATAGATTAAAAGCAAATGTTTTAAAAGTAGCACATCATGGTTCAAAAACATCAACATCTAAAGAATTTTTAGAAGCAGTGTCACCACAAATTGCCTTAATTGGTGTTGGAGAAAATAATGAATTTGGACATCCACATGAACTTACATTGGAGAGGTTAAATGATATTGGATGTAAAATATTTAGAACAGACGAGAATGGAGAGATAGTGCTAAAAAAAGGGGTTTGTATAAATATTTACAGAAAAAACAAATAAGCGACTATAAATAGTTGCAAAATTTTACGAAAAGGAGTATAATATATGAGTAGATTAGAAAAAGAAATAGAAAGATTAAAATCTAAACCAAAAGATTTTACATATGAAGAAACCAAAAGAATATTACATAAATTGGAATTTAATGAATATAATAAAGGAAAAACTTCGGGTTCAAGAGTTATTTTTAAAAATAATAAAATAAACAAAAAAATTGAAATTCATAAACCACACCCAAATAATATATTAAAAGCATATCAAATTAATGAAATTTTAAAATCATTAGAAGAATGGAGGATTTTATAATGAATAATATAATGAAATATAAAGGATATTGGGCTGAAATAAAATACAGTGACGATGATGAATGCTTTTTTGGAGTTGTAGAAGGTTTAAAAAATACTTCTATATCATTTGAAGGAACAACAGTTAAAGATTTAAAAAAAGATTTTAGAAATGCGATTGATGCACATCTTAAATATTGTAAAGAACATAATGAAGAACCAGAAACACAAGTAAAAGGTTCATTAAATGTAAGATTAGGTGTAGAACTTCATAATAAAGCAAAAATGAAATCAATAGAAAAAAATATATCAATTAATGAATTAATAAAAGAAGCACTTACAATATATTTAAAATCTTAATTAAAATGCACTAAAGGGTTAATCTCTTTAGTGTTTTTTATGTATAAAATTAACAAAAAAGGTAAATAATAAAACAAAAGAAAAGAGTAGGTGGTAGAAAATGAATAATAAAACAATGATGATAATAGTTGCAGTCTTATTAGCTATAGCAACAATATATTCAGTATATGCGATATTTAGTAATGATGAAGAAATAGAAGAAGAGGATAATAATAACACATATGTATCAGAATTAATTGAAGATGAATGTACAGAAGAATATAAAGAGGAACAAGAAAATTCAACAACAGTAACATCAACAGAGGAAAAAATTTCTGCTAATTCACAACTAATATTAAAAAAATATTATGCAAAATGCGAACATACGATAAATGAATATGTAGAAATGCCTGAAGAATTAGTTAATATGACAGAAGAAGAACTAAAACTTGAATATCCAGATTGGGAAGTAATTGGTTTTGAACCAAATAAAGTTACATTATATAAAGAATTTGATGATGTATGTGGTGAACATTTTAAATTAAGAATAGAAGAGGGAAAAATTGTCATATATCTAGTAAATCAAGATGGAACAGAGAGTTTATATGAAAAAACAGATATTTCTAGTGAATATTTAACAGAAACAGATTTGATAAATATGCAGGATGGATTAGAAATTTTCGGGAAAGAAGAATTAAATAAAATAATTGAGGATTTTGAATAAAATTATTTATTAAAAAAGTTTATATATTATTATTTCATGGCCAAACCATATTCTGGGTCAACACCTAAGGGTCTTGGCCTTATTTCATAGTAATATATAAACTTTTTAGTATATTAGTTTTTCTTAAATCTAAATTTTATACCATACATGATTAAAGAAAATATAGTAGCAAGAATAGCTAAATAGTATAAATATAAATCAACTGCAAAAGGTAATTTTAAATTAAATTGGTTTATAAGTAAAGAGCATACAATAGCTAAGTAAAATAGTGTTGTAGCAAGTTTTCCATACCATTTGCTATATACAACAACATCTTTTTTCTTATAAAGAATAGAGGCTGATATAATCATAACACATTCTTTTAGGAAAACAATTGCCAAAATCCACCATGGTAAAATATTTAAAATGGTAAGAGCTAGTAATAATGAAATTTGAGTAAGTTTATCAGCTAATGGGTCAATAAGTTTTCCAATATCAGTGATATAATTATATTTACGAGCAATATAGCCATCTAAAATGTCAGTAATTGCAGAAATAGTGAAAATAATTAGGGCTGTTAAGAAGTGATCTGTAATAACTGACATAAATATAAATGGTATTAATATAAAACGTATTATTGTTAGTATGTTTGGTATATTTTCTTTTTTCATTTTTTCCTCCGATTAAAATAAGTAGTTTAATGAAAAGTGAGAATTAAAAACTCTCACTTTTTTAAAACTAATTTACACTAAACTTTAAAGTGTCGTTTTCTAAACTAATCTCAACATTCTGACCTTCATGAATTTCTCCTCTTAGAATTTTTTCAGAAATTTCATCTTCTACATATCTTTGAATTGCTCTTCTTAAAGGTCTAGCACCAAATTTTAGATTTGTTCCTTTTTCTAGTATGAAATCTTTTGCACTATCTAATACATTAATTGTTATATTTTTATCTGCTAAAGCTTTTTTAGTATCTTTTAACATTAAATCAACAATTTGTATTAATTCTGGTTTTGTTAAAGGATTAAATACAATAATTTCATCAATTCTATTTAAAAATTCAGGTCTAAATACTTGTTTTAAATTTTCTTCAACTTTATTAGTGTCAAGAGTTTGCTTTCCAAAACCAATTGAATTATTATTTAAATTTGAACCAGCATTAGAAGTCATAATTATAATTGTATTTTGGAAACTTACAGTATTTCCTTGAGAATCAGTAAGTTTTCCATCATCTAAAACTTGTAGAAGAATATTGAATACATCTGGATGAGCTTTTTCAATTTCATCTAAAAGTATTATAGAATATGGTTTTCTTTTTACTTTTTCAGTAAGTTGACCTGCATCATCATAACCAACATATCCTGGAGGTGCACCAATTAATTTTGATGTTGAGTGACTTTCCATATATTCTGACATATCTATACGAATTATTGAATCTTCTGAGCCAAACATTTCATATGCTAAACTTTTGGCAAGTTCTGTTTTACCAACACCAGTTGGTCCTACAAATATGAAAGATGGTGGTCTTTTGGTACTTTGTAATCCTGCACGGTTTCTTCTAATTGCACGAGATACAGCACTTACTGCTTCATTTTGACCAATAATTCTTTTATGAAGATTTGTTTCAAGATTTAATAATTTTTGTGTTTCAGCTTCAGTAATTTTTTTAACAGGAATTTTAGTCCAATTTTCAATTACTTGTGCTATATCTTGAACAGTTAAGTTTTTTAGTTTTATTGTATTATTTAATTTATCAATTTCTTCAATCAATCTACATTCTCTAGTTTTTAAATCAGCTGCTTTTTGATAATCTTCTGTAGAATCAGCATGTGCAGCATCTTCTTTTTCAGCTTGAACTTTAGCAAGTTCTTGTTTTAACATCTCTAATCTGAATAATTCTTTATTTTCAAGATTAATTCTTGAACATGCCTCATCAAGTATATCAATTGCTTTATCAGGTAGAAATCTATCATGAATATATTTTTCTGACATGATAACAGCTTGTTTTATAACATCATTTGAAATTTTTACTTTATGATATTCTTCATAATATTTTTTGATTCCTTCTAGAATTTGAATAGAATCATCTATGTTTGGTTCTTCAACTAATACTTGTTGAAATCTTCTTTCTAGTGCAGAATCTTTTTCTATATATTTTCTATATTCTCTTAAGGTAGTAGTACCAATTAATTGAATTTCACCATTTGCTAAAGAAGGTTTTAATATATTTGCAGCATTCATAGAATGCTCTCCATCTCCAGCACCAATGATGTTATGAATTTCATCAATAACTAATATGATGTTTCCATATTGTTTACATTCATCTATTATACCTTTCATTCTAGCTTCAAATTGACCTCTAAATTGAGTTCCTGCTATAACTGAAGTCATATCTAATAAATATACTTCTTTATTTAAAAGTTTTGCAGGTACATTATTATTTGCAATTTTAATAGCTAGACCTTGTGCGATAGCTGTTTTACCAACACCAGGTTCACCAATTAAACATGGATTATTTTTTGTTCTTCTATTTAATATTTGAATTACTCTCTGAATTTCTTTGTCACGACCAATTACCATATCTAATTCATTATTTTTTGCTTTCTGTGTTAAGTTTGTTCCATATACATCTAAATATTTTTTCTTTTTATTTGATTTTTTCTTTTCAACTTTTACTTTTTGTCTACCATTTGATTTTTCTTCATCTTGTTGTTGTGCTCGTTGTGGTATAATATTTGCAAATATTGAGCCTATTGGAATTCCTATAGGTCCTTCAAAATTTTCTGCATCATCAGAATCAAAATCTTCTTCATCAATATTTTCTAAATCTTCAATATTGGCAAATTTAAGATTAGATGATAAATCTTTAAATAAAGATTCTAGTTGTTTTGACATATTAGTCATATCTATATTATTATTATTTATTTGTGAAGGATTAGATTGTTGATTTGTAGTTTCAGGTATATCTAAACCTCTTTTTTTTGCGCAGTCACGACATAGTCCTTCCATTGATGAAACTCCATTTTCTATTTTATTAATGAATACTGTAGCTTGATTTTTTTTGCAATTTGAACATAACATATATTTATTTTCCTCTTTTCTATTTTTGTAATATTATATATCATACATTAATTTTCCCATTTAGTCAATAGAAAATACGTTTTGAAACATTAAAGATTTTTTAATATTTCAAAAATAAAATAAATAATAATACAAAAGTGATAAAAACATGATAATTATAAAAATAACATATCTCAAATTAATTGAAATATGCTATTTTTATACATTTTATACGAGTTTTGGTACCGATGGTGGGACTCGAACCCACATGGTTTCCCGCATGATTTTGAGTCATGTGCGTCTGCCAATTCCGCCACATCGGCATAATACTTTTATATCTTAGCATAAAAAATAAGATTTGTCTAGTAAAAAATAAAAGTATTGTAAAAATAAAATATATATGATAATATGTAGCCCATAAAAATGGAGGAAAAGGTTGAAAAATAATTACAATTTTGGCTATGTCAACTTTCATTAAAAACGCGTTACATACACTCACGTATGCGCCCTTGACTTTTAAATAAAATTTTCCTTGCCAAAATTTAATTCTTTTCCAACCAGATTTGTGCCTTGAGAAAGGAATGAGATTAAAAATGAAAACAAAAGAAATAGTATCAAAAAATATAAAATGGATAATATTATTTATATGTATATTAATAACAGTATTAATAGCAGAAGATGTAATGGAAAAGGAAATAATGGAAATAGATACTATAGGATACAAAATAATGTCAGAACATATTATATCAGAAGAAGTAACACCTATTGCAAAAGTTATCACAGAATTTGGAGGAGCAATATTTTTAATAACATTATCAATAATATTGTTAATAGTAATAAAAAATAAAAAAATAGGAATATTAATATGGATAAATTTAGCAATATCGACAATAATAAATCAGGTATTAAAAAATATAATACAAAGACCAAGACCAACAGAATTTAGAATAATAAATCAAAATGGATATAGTTTTCCATCAGGACATTCAATGGCAAGTATGGCATTTTATGGATTTTTAATATATTTGATTTACAAAAAAGTTAAAAATAAATACTTAAAATGGACATTAATAAGTTTGTTAAGTATACTAATAATACTAGTTGGAGCAAGTAGAGTATATTTAGGGGTACATTACACAAGTGATGTAATAGCAGGAATTTTAATATCTACATCATATTTAATAATGTTTACATCAATAGCAAAAAAATATTTAGAATAACTATTGAAAAATTTGAAAAAACATGATATAGTAGTATATAGTTAAGATAGATTAAAAAAAAACCGCTTTTGGAGTTTTTTATTTAATCTATTTTTTTATTTTTTAGTAGGAGGAGAAAAAATGAACACAAAATATGTATTTGTAACAGGAGGAGTAGTATCAGGATTAGGAAAAGGAATAACAGCAGCATCATTAGGAAGATTATTAAAAAATAGGGGATATAAAGTAACGATTCAAAAATTTGACCCATATATAAATGTAGACCCAGGAACAATGAGTCCATATGAACATGGAGAAGTATTTGTAACAGATGATGGAGCAGAAACAGACTTAGATTTAGGACATTATGAAAGATTTATAGATGAAAACTTAACAAAAAATTCAAGTGTAACAATGGGAAAAATATATTCAAATGTAATTGAAAAAGAAAGAAGAGGAGATTATTTAGGAAAAACAGTACAAGTAATACCACATATAACAAATGAAATAAAAGAAAAGATTTATAGTTTTGAAAATACAGATACAGATATAGTAATAACAGAAGTAGGTGGAACAGTAGGAGATATCGAAGGACTATCAATAATAGAAGCAATACGTCAAGTAGGACTTGAAAAAAATCCTGAAGATGTAGTATATATACATGTGACATTGCTTCCATACATATTTGGTTCAAAAGAAATAAAATCAAAGCCAACACAACATTCTGTAAAAGAATTACAAAGTTTGGGAATAGTACCCAATATATTAGTATGTAGAACAGAACAAGATATTCCAGAAAATATTAGAGAAAAATTAGCTCTATTTTGTAATGTAAGAAAAAGTAGTGTAATACAAAATAAGACAGCAGATAATTTATATGCAGTACCATTAATGCTAGAAGAAGAAGGTCTTGCAAGAGAAGTATGTAATCATTTAAGATTAGATAAATATATACCAGATAATAGAGAATGGCAAAAAATGATAGATAATATAAGAAATATAGGAGATGAAACTGTAAATATAGCAATAGTAGGAAAATACATAAAACTAGAAGATTCATATCTATCAGTAATAGAAAGTTTACATCATGCAAGTTTTGTAAATAATGTAAAAGTTAATATAAAACTAATAGACTCAGAAGAAATAAATTCAGAAACAGCAAAAGAAAAATTAGCTGGACTACAAGGAATTATTGTTCCAGGTGGATTTGGAAATAGAGGAATAGAGGGAAAAATAGAAACAATTAGATATGCAAGAGAAAATAAAATACCATTTTTAGGAATATGTTTAGGAATGCAAATGGCAGTAGTAGAATTTGCAAGAAATGTTTTAGGATTAAAAGATGCAAATTCAGCAGAATTTAGTGAAACAACACAAAATCCAGTAATTCATATAATGGAAGAGCAAATTGGAATAGATAAAAAAGGTGGAACAATGAGATTAGGTTCATATCCATGTATTTTAAAACAGGGAAGCTTAGCAAAAGAATTATATGGACAAGAAAAGATAAATGAAAGACATAGACATAGATATGAATATAATAATGAATATAAAGAAAAATTAGAAGAAGCGGGATTAATGTGTACAGGAACTTCTCCAGATGGTAAATTAGTAGAAATTGTTGAATATAAAGAACACCCATATTTTATTGCAGGACAATTTCATCCAGAATTAAAATCTAGACCAAATAGACCTGCACCATTATTTGTGGGACTTGTAAAAGCTGCAAAAGAAGTGGAAAAAATTTGACAAATATTGTATATGGTGATATAATAAGCAAGTCAAATAACTAAGTGTTATTTTGAAATTGAACATCTTTCCTAGGTCCTTTTTCAGAAAGGAGACAATATTATGTCATATAACGAGAACCATTATAAAATGGATGAAAAAGGATTTAAAAATCAGGCTGAAGCCGAAAGGGCGGCAGCAAATGGACATCTTGTAGAGACTTCCAATGGATACTGGGATAAACAGACCGGTAAGGAATATTGGAAGGATGGAACTGAAAAATAAACTTAAATAATTCAAAAAGTAACTGAATAACTAAGGACCTAGGATTTTTGTAAAAGAAAAACGCTGAAGTAATTTCAGTGCTTTTTTCATTTTAAAAGAATATAGTTCTAAACTAAAAACATATTGAATATAATATTCTGGAAAGAATTGTGAACTTTTTGTGAAAATTAAATAAAACTATTGACAATATAAAAAAATGGGTATATATTATTAGCAGTCAAACACAAAGAGTGCTAATTAAAGGAGGTAATAAAAATGATAAAACCATTATCAGACAGAGTATTAGTAAAAATGAAAGAAAGTGAGGAAACAACAAAAAGTGGAATAATCTTGGCTAGTTCAGCAAAAGAAAAGCCACAAATAGCAGAAGTAATAGAAGTAGGACCAGGAAAAAAAGTAGACGGAAAAATAGAAGAAATGTCAGTAAAAAAAGGAGACAAAGTAGTAGTAAGCAAATATGCTGGAACAGAAGTAAAATATGAAGGCGAAGAATATATCATCTTAAGAGAAGAAGATATATTAGCTATAGTAGAATAGAAAGGGAGGAAGATAACTATGGCAAAACAAATAAAATTTGGAGAAGATGCTAGAAAAGCATTATTAGAAGGTGTTAATAAATTAGCAGACACAGTAAAAGTAACATTAGGACCAAAAGGAAGAAATGTAGTATTAGACAAAAGTTTTGGAGCACCATTAATTACAAATGATGGTGTAACAATAGCAAAAGAAATAGAATTAGAAGACAAATATGAAAACATGGGAGCACGTTTAGTAAAAGAAGTATCAACAAAAACAAATGATATAGCAGGAGATGGAACAACAACAGCAACAGTATTAGCTCAAGCAATGGTAAAAGAAGGAGTAAAAAATGTAGCAGCAGGTGCTGACCCAATGGCAATAAAAAGAGGAATAGAAAAAGCAGTAAATGGAGCTATAAAAGAATTAAAAGAAATAACATCATCAGTAAATGGAAAAGAAGATATAGCAAGAGTTGCAAGCATATCAGCAAATAACTCTGAAATAGGAGAATTAATAGCTGATGCAATGGAAAGAGTATCAAAAGATGGTGTAATAACAATAGAAGAATCAAAGACATCTAATACAGAATTAAATGTTGTAGAAGGAATGCAATTTGATAAAGGATATGTATCACCATATATGGTAACAGATACAGAAAAAATGGAAGCAATTGTAGACAATCCATATATATTAATAACAGATAGAAAAATAAGTAATATTCAAGAAATATTACCATTACTAGAAACACTAATGCAATCATCAGGAAAATTAGTAATAATATGTGATGACATAGAAAGTGAAGCATTATCAACATTAATATTAAACAAATTAAGAGGAGTATTAAATGTAGTTGCAGTAAAAGCACCAGGATTTGGAGATAAGAGAAAAGCAATGCTAGAAGATATTGCAATATTAACAGGTGGAGAAGTAATATCTCAAGATTTAGGAATGGAATTAAAAGATACACAAGTAGAACAACTAGGTAGAGCAAAACAAGTAAAAGTACAAAAAGAAAATACAATAATAGTTGATGGTGCTGGAGATAAAGAAGCAATATCATCAAGAGTAAAACAAATAAAAGCTCAAATTGAAGAGACAAAGAGTGAATTCGATAAAGAAAACTTACAAGAAAGACTAGCAAAAATTGCTGGGGGAGTTGCAGTAATTGGAGTTGGAGCTGCAACAGAAGTAGAAATGAAAGATAAAAAATTAAGAATTGAAGATGCATTATCAGCGACAAAAGCAGCAGTAGAAGAAGGAATAGTAGCTGGTGGAGGAACAGCATATGTAAATATAATTCCAGCAGTAGAAAAGATTGCAAAAGACCTAGAAGGAGGAGAAAAACTAGGAGCAGAAATAGTATTAAAAGCATTAGAAGAACCAGTAAAACAAATTGCAAGAAATGCAGGATTAGAACCAGCTGTAATATTTGAAAATGTTAAAAAATCAGCTGAAGGATTTGGATTTGATGCAGAAAAAGAACAATATGTAGATATGAAAAAAGCAGGAATTGTAGACCCAACAAAAGTTACAAGAAGTGCATTACAAAATGCAGCATCAGTTGCAGCAATGATATTAACAACAGAAAGCTTAGTAACAGATGCTCCAGAACCTAAAGCATGTGGATGTGGACATGACCATGAAATAGATGCCGGAATGGGTGGAATGTATTAAAATAAAACACATAGAAAATTAGCATGTCGAATGACGTGCTTTTTTCTATATAAAAAAACTTAAAATACTTGATTTTTAAAGGAAAATAAAGTATAATCATATACAGCAAAAAGGGGAATTGTCTCCTTTTGAACGGGAGGAATGAAATGAAAGCAATAGAAATAAGAAACAAATATTTAGAATTTTTTAAAAAACATGGACATGCTGTAATACCATCAGCACCATTAATACCTGAAAATGACCCATCAGTATTATTTACGACGGCTGGAATGCAACCATTAGTGCCATATTTATTGGGAGAAAAACATCCAGCAGGAACACGCCTAACAGATTATCAAAAATGTATAAGAACTAATGATATAGAAGAAGTTGGAGATAATAGACATTTAACATATTTTGAAATGTTAGGAAACTGGTCATTAGGAGATTATTTTAAAGAAGAATCAATTCAAATGAGTTTTGAATTTTTGACAAAAGAGTTAAACATACCAGCTGAAAAAATATCAGTAACATGTTTTGCAGGTGATGAAGATTGTCCAAGAGATGAAGTAACAGCTAAATGTTGGAAAAAAGTAGGAATACCAGAAGAAAGAATTTATTATTTTGGAAAAGAAGATAACTGGTGGATAGCAGGAGAAGAAGGACCATGCGGATCAGATACAGAAATGTTTTATGATACAGGAAAACCAAAATGTTCAGAAGGATGTAATCCATCATGTGGATGTGGTAAATATGTAGAAATATGGAATAATGTATTTATGGAATTTTTCAAAAGTAAAGATGGAAAATATACAAAATTAGCACAACACAATGTTGATACAGGACTTGGACTAGAAAGAATGACAATGTTATTACAAGGAAAAGAAACACCATTTGAAACAGAACTTTTTGCACCAATAATGGATAAATTAGTAGAATTACAAAAAGTAGATAATATAGCAAGTAGAAGAATAATAGCAGAACATTTGCGTTCAAGTATGATGATAATATGTGATGGTGGTAGACCAAGTAATATAGATAGAGGATATATTTTAAGAAGATTAATTCGTAGAATGATAAGACATATGAACAAACTTCAAATATCACTAGATGAATTATCAACATTAATAGACATAAATGTGGAAAACTTAAAGGAAATGTATCCAGCACTTGAAACAAATAAAGAAACAATAAAAACAGTAATATTAGAAGAAAAAGATAAATTTGTTAAAACTCTAACAAAAGGAGAAAAAGAATTTTTCAAAGAAATGGAAATAGTAAAACAACAAGGAAAAGATATATTAGATGGAAAGATGGTATTTAGATTATATGATACTTATGGATTTCCACCAGAAGTAACTGAAGAATTAGCAACAGAAAATGGAATGAAAATAGATAAAAAAGAATTTGAAAAATTATTTAAAGAACATCAAGAAAAATCAAGGGCAGGAGCAGAACAAAAATTTAAAGGTGGATTAGCTTCAACAGGAGAAATGGAAACAAAATACCATACAGCAACACATTTGTTAAATGCAGCATTAAAAGTAGTATTAGGTTCACATGTACATCAAAGAGGAAGTAATATAACTGCAGAAAGAATGAGATTTGACTTTTCTCATCCTGCAAAAATGACTGATGAAGAAAAACAAAAAACAGAAGAATTAGTAAATAAATGGATATCTGATGCAATCCCTGTAGAACATTTAGAAATGAAAAAAGATGAAGCAATAAGATTAGGTGCAGAGGCAATGTTTATAGAAAAATATGGAGATATAGTTTCTGTGTATAAAATCGGAGATGTATCATTAGAATTATGTGGAGGACCTCACGTAACTAATACATCTGAATTAGGACATTTTAAAATAAAGAAAGAAGAATCAAGTTCATCAGGAATTCGTAGAATTAAAGCAATTCTCGAATAAATTAATTTTTTATAAATATAATAAAATTTTTAATATTAACTATTCCATAGCAAAAACATATTCTGGGTCTTCGTCGGGGGTCTTTGCTTTATTACATAGTTAATATTAAAAATTTAAATAATATTAGAAAAAAGGAGAAATCTATGAAAGAAGATTGTATTTTTTGTAAAATCATAAAAGGAGAAATTCCATCAAGTAAAGTATATGAAGATGAAGAAATATTAGCTTTTAATGACATAAATCCAGCAGCACCAATACATGTATTAGTAATACCTAAAAAACATATTGAATCACTTGCACATATGGAAGAAGGAGACGAAAAAATAGTAGGAAAAATCTATAAAGTTATCAATGAAATAGCAGAAAAACAAGGATTTAAAGAAAAAGGCTATAGAGTAATAGTAAATTGTGGTAAAGATGGAGGGCAAGAAGTAGGACATTTACATTTTCATTTATTAGCTGGAACTCAATTTGGAGAAAAAATAGTCTAAAACTATACCATTTTTAATAAAAATATGGTATAATATAGATATATGGTCAAATGAGGAGGGAGTTAATATGAATAGTAAATATAGTAATGTATTAACAGTATTATTAGTAATAATTATAATAGCAATAATAGGAATAATAGGATTTTTAGGATATAGATTTTATAAAAGTTCTACATTAAAAAATAATTCAGAAGATTTTGTTGACTCATTTTTAAATGATTCAAACATAAATAAAGAACCTGAAGGAGATGCAAACACAGAAGTAGGAGGTTTTGAAGATGTAGAAGGTGGAGATAATACAGGAAATACAGGAAGTTCAAATGCAAATGTAGAAAAATTTAACGGATTTACAGTTGCCGGTTCAATAGAAATCCCTGCAACAAATCTAAAATCTCCAATTATTGCAAGAGCAGAATATTCAAAATCAGCCTTAGAAAATGCAATAGTAGAAATATATGGACCAGGACTAAATCAAGTAGGAAATACAACACTTGCAGGACATAATTATAGAAATGGAAATTTCTTTTCAAACAATAAAAAACTAAATATAGGAGATAAAATATATATAACAGATTTAAGTGGACATAGACAATCATATACAATATATAATAAATATGAAGCAGCAGAAAATGAGTCAGATTATATGACAAGAGATACACAAGGAGCGGTAGAAATTTCATTATCAACATGTACAGATGACTCATCAGCAAGATTAATAATATGGGCAAAAGCAGATTAATAAGATAAAATCCCCATAATGAGAAATCATCATGGGGATAATTAATATAGGAGATAAAACAATGGATAAAAAAGAAGCAAAAAAAAGAATAGAAGAACTTAGAGAAAAAACAGAATATTATGCAAAAAAATACTATGATGATGATAAACCAGAAATATCAGATTTTGAATATGATATGTTAATGTTAGAATTGCGAACATTAGAAAGTCAGAATCCAGAATTTATAACAAAAACATCTTTAACACAAAAAGTAGGGGGAACTGTAAAAGAAGGATTCAAAAAAGTAGAACATGAGGTTCCTTTACAAAGTTTACAAGATGTTTTTAATTTTGATGAAATAAAAGAATTTATTCAAAAAGTTCAAAAACAAGCTGATGAAAATGGAATAAAAGAACCAACATATGTTGTAGAAACAAAAATTGATGGATTATCAGCAGCCCTTGAATATAAAAATGGAAAATTTGTAAGAGGAGCAACAAGAGGTAATGGACTAGTTGGAGAAGATGTAACAGAAAATTTAAAAACAATAAAAACAATTCCACAAAAACTCCCAGAAGATATTGATATAACAGTAAGAGGAGAAGTATTTATTTCAAAAGCAGAATTTGAAAAAATGAACCAAGATAGAGAAGAAAATGAAGAAGAATTATTTGCAAATGCACGTAATGCAGCAGCAGGTTCATTAAGACAATTAGATAGCAAAATAACTAAAAGTAGACCATTAGATATTTATATATTTAATGTTCAAAAAATAGATGGAAAAGAATTTAATTCACATTATGAAGAACTAGAATATTTGAACAAGATAGGATTTAATGTAAATCCTGTGCGCATTTATTGTAAAAATGAAGAAGAAGTAATAAAAGCAATAGAAAAAATAGGTGAAGATAGAGAAAAATTAACATTTGGAATAGATGGAGCAGTAGTAAAAGTTGATAATTTAAAATTAAGACAAATAATGGGAACAACAAGTAAAGTACCTAAATGGGCAATTGCATATAAATATCCACCAGAAAGAAAAGAGACAATATTAAAAGATATAATATGTCAAGTTGGAAGAACAGGTGTAATTACGCCAATGGCAATATTAGAACCTGTAAAAGTTGCTGGTTCAACAATCTCAAAAACTACTTTACACAATGAAGATTTTATAAAAGAAAAAGGATTAAAAATAGGAGATAGAGTAATAATACAAAAAGCAGGAGATGTAATACCAGAAATAGTAGAAGCAGTAGTTGAAAAAAGAACTGGGGAAGAAAAAGAATTTGAAATGCCACATGTTTGTCCAGTATGTGGAGCAGAAGCAATTAGAGAAGAAGGAGAATCTGCAGTAAGATGTACAGGAATAGAATGTCCAGCTAAATTATATAGAAATTTAGTACATTTTGTATCTAGAGAAGCAATGAATATAGATGGGTTAGGAGAAAACATAATAGGAATTTTACTTGAAAAGAAAATGATTTCAAATATTGCTGATATTTATGATTTGAAATTTGAAGATTTTGCTTCACTAAAAAAGAAAGGTGACAAATTTGCTCAAAATTTAGTAGATAGCATAAATGCAAGCAAAGAAAATGATTTATACAGATTAATTACAGCACTAGGAATTAGACATGTAGGAGTAAAAGCAGCAAAGATTTTAGCAAAAAGATTTAAAAATATAGATAATCTTTCAAGTGCAACAGTAGAAGAATTAAGTGAAGTAGAAGAAGTTGGACCAATAGTTGCAAATAGTATAAAAGAATTTTTTGAGCAAGAACAAACACAAGATTTAATAAAAAGATTAAAAAAAGCAGGGGTAAATACTGAAGCAATTCAGGATGAGGATATAGATAATAGATTTGAAGGTAAAACTTTTGTACTTACAGGAGGACTTGAAAATTATTCAAGAGAAGAAGCTTCAGATATTATAGAAAAATTTGGAGGAAAAACTTCAAGTTCAGTTTCAAAAAAGACAAGTTATGTATTAGCAGGAGAAGATGCAGGAAGTAAATTAACAAAAGCACAAAATTTAGGTGTTACAATATTGACAGAACAAGAATTTATGGATATGATCAAATAAACAAGTTTTAAGGAGAATATTATGGAAGGATATACTTTTGAAGATATGTGGTTAGACTTAAAAAATGGTTATCAAATATATTATACATATGTACGAAATAGATATGTTTTATTTAAAACTGCAGAAAATTGTTATACACAAAAATTATTAACAGATGACCCAAAAAATCCTCAACCAAGAATGACAATGCTAACATTAAAAAGAGTTAAAGAAATCTTCCCACACATGGAAGATATAGAATATAAAGTAGGAATATTTGAACAAGAATAGGAAAAAGGGAAAAAAGAGAACCGTCCCCAAATTTCCCAAAATTTCCAAAATAGGAGGAGAAAAAATGGCTACAATAATAGATGGAAAAAAATTAGCACAAGAAATTAGAGCAAAATTAAAAATAGAATGTGAAGAATTAAAACAAAAAGGAATAATACCTAAATTAGCAGTAATAATGATAGGAGAAGATAAAGCATCACAAGTATATGTACGAAATAAAAGTAAAGCATGTAATGAAATTGGGATTGAATTTGAAGAATACTTGTTAAATGAAAATATAAAGCAAAATGAATTAATAGAATTGATAGAAAAATTAAATAAAGACACAAGTATAAAAGGAATATTGCTACAAAGTCCTATCCCAAAAGGATTAGATATAAATGAAGCATTTAGAACAATTGCACCAGAAAAAGATGTAGATGGATTTAATCCAGTAAATGTAGGAAAATTGTCTTTAAACCAAGATACATTTGTATCATGCACACCATATGGAATAATGAAAATGTTTGAAGCATATGGTATCGATTTAGAAGGTAAAAATGTAGTAATATTAGGTAGAAGTAATATAGTAGGAAAGCCATTAATACAATGTTGTTTAAATAAAAATGCAACAGTTACTGTATGTCATTCAAAAACAAAAAATATAGAAGAATATACAAAAAGAGCAGATGTAGTAATTGTAGCAATAGGAAAATCAAAATTTGTAAAAGAAGAAATGATAAAAAAAGATGCAGTAATTATAGATGTTGGAATAAACAGAGGGGAAGATGGAAAATTAACAGGTGATGTTGATTTCGAAAAAGTTAGTCAAAAAGCTAGTTATATAACACCGGTTCCAGGGGGAGTTGGTCCGATGACAATAGCTATGTTAATGAATAATGTAATAAAAGCAAGTAAATAAAATAGGGGGCCTCATGTTTGCAAAAGCAAGCATTGATGGCTCTTTTTTATATGAAAGGAAAATATATATGATTATTGAAGAATTAAAAATAACAGATAAAGAATATCCACAAAATTTAAAAGAAATATATGACTCACCAAAGTCAATATATGTATTAGGGAATAAACATTTATTAAATAAAACTGGAATTGCAATAGTAGGTAGTAGAGATGCTACACAATATGGAAAATATATATCATCAAAAATAGCTAGAGAGTTATCAGAAAAAGGAATTAATATAATAAGTGGCTTAGCAATTGGAATTGATAAATATGCACATATAGGAGCATTACAACAAAATAAAGGAAAAACAATTGCAGTATTAGGAAGCGGAATAGACCAACTATACCCAAAACAAAATATAGAATTAGCAAGAAAAATTATTAGAAGTGGTGGATGTATAATTTCAGAATACCCTATTGGAACAAAACCTGATAAGAAAAATTTTCCACAAAGAAATAGAATAATAAGTGGAATTTCACAAGGAATACTTGTTGTTGAAGCAGGAGAAAAAAGTGGAGCATTAATAACAGCTGAATTTGGATTAGAACAGGGAAAAGAAATTTTTGCAATACCAGGAGATATTACTAAAAAACAAAGTAGAGGCTGTAATTTGTTAATTAGAGATGGAGCAAAAGTTGTACTTTCAAGCCAAGATATTTTAGATGAAATTATTATTTAGCAAAAAATGAAGTAAGTCTTGAAAAATTGAGTTAATATGTGTATACTAAAAATAGTTATAAAAAAGGAGAATAAATATGGAAAGTGAAAAAATACAAAAGTTAGTAAGTTTAATTGAAAAAATGGAGAGTACAGGGGAAAATAAAGAAGAAGTCGAAAGAATGAAAGAATTAATCGATGATGGTAAATATGGCGAAATATTAGAAATCTTAAAACAGATTAATGAAAAAGAAAAACAACGTAGAGAACAGAAAAAAAATGAAGAAACTAAAACATTAAAAAAAGAAATTGAAGAGTTTGAAGAAGAAAAAGATGAGTATGATGAAGAAGAGATTGAAGAGGATAAGGATGAAGAACCTGAAGAAGTAGTATATGAATTTGAACAAAAAGATGATGAAGAAGATGAAAGTGTATATCCCGAAAAATTATCAAATAAACAATTAGAAGAGGAATATATAAGTTTATTATTATTAAATCCAAAAGCAATATCAATGTACTATATTTTACATGAAGATTGCTATTTTGAAAGTGATGAATACTTAAATTTATATAAAAGTGTACTATTTACAGAAGGAGAGTCATTTGCACCACAAAAAGCAAAAGACAATTATAACTTTGCAAAAGAAGGACCAGAAACATATGAAACTAAGAGAGAATTAAAAGAAAAAGCTAAAAATTTAACAATCGGAATTGAAAAAGTTTATGTAGAACTTAGAAAATTATTTGAAATAAGAAAACATTATTTAAGAAATCCAATAAAAGAAACACAGGAGAAAATAATAGATATATTAGATTATGAATTATATGATATAATGACAATACAAGAAGTAGATGATGCGATAGAGCAAATAACTATTACACAAAAATTTAAAAGAGGTGTGTTAAGTAGTGATGTAACAGATTTCTTAATATTAGGAGAAAATAATTTGACATCAGGATTAGAACTACCATTTCCAATACTAAGCAGTGTATTCAAAGGAATACGTAAAGGGGAAACAATGGCATATGCAATGCCATCAAACTCAGGAAAGAGTAGATTTACAATAAATTTAGCTGCAAATATTGCTTTTATACACAAGAAAAAGGTATTAATAATTTCAAACGAAATGTCAGAAGAAAAAATGAGATTATGTTTAATAACAACAGTATTAAATAATAAAAAAATTCAAGAATTACATGGTCAAAAAATAGAAAAAACAGAAGGAGAAATATTAGAATTCAAATTTAGACCAGATGAAGGTGTAAAAGCTAAATTAGATGAAGATGGTTTTGTTTTAAAAGAAGAAAAAGAAAGTCAAAGAGACTTTGCAAAAAGATTATCAAAAATATCAGAGGAATTTAGAAAAACACTTGAAGTTACCAAATGGCTTGAAAAACAAATAAAAAATGCAATAGAGTTTGTAAATATAACAAATCATACAAATGATGAATTAGAAAAAGTAATATTAAATTACTATTATAAAGAAAAGATTGAATATGTATTTTATGATACATTAAAAACTGATACAGATAATATTGGAAATGGAGAAGAGTTGAAGAAAACTGCTACGATACTTGCAAATTTAGCACAAAATTTGGATATATTTATAGCATCATCGCTTCAATTAACAGAAAGTAGTACATTACCAATAAACTTAAATATAAATGATTTAGCAGTTAGTAGAACTGTAAAAGAAGTTTTAGACACATTATGTTTAATAAAACAAATACATGCTGAAGATTATGATAAATATGAATATTCATTAGAAGAAGTAGATACAAAATTTTACAATTTAGAAAAATCAAAAGATCCTGATGTAAGATATTATGCATGTGTTGTAGATAAAAATAGAGCAGGTGCAAAACCTAAAGTTCTATTTAGACTAAATTTAGCATATAACATGTGGGAAGAATTAGGATATTTACGTTTAAAGTCAAATAATGGGGAGGAATAGATGGAAAACGAAATAGTAATGGCTTCTGGAAATATAGGAAAAATAAAAGAAGCACAAGAAATATTAAGCCAATATAAAATAATATCTATGAAAGAACTGGGGATAAAAGATGATATAGAAGAAGACAAAGATACTTTTCAAGGAAATGCTATAAAAAAATCAGAGACAATAGCAAAACTATTAAAAGGAAAAAAATGTTTAGCAGATGATTCTGGAATAGAAATAGAATATTTACATGGATTTCCCGGAGTTTATACAAAAAGATGGTTTGAAGGAACAGACAGAGAAAGAAATCTAGCAATAATCAAAAAACTAGAAGGAGTTCCAAGAGAGAATAGAAAAATTAAATTTATAACAGCAATGGCAATTTCTAATGGAAAAAATACTATTTCAGTTGAAGCATCTATAGATGGATATGTTGCAGAAAATATTAGAGGAGAAAATGGCTTTGGTTTTGATGAAATATTTGAATTAGAAAATGGAAAAACATTAGCTGAATTAACTGCAAATGAAAAAAATCAAATAAGTGCTAGAAGAAAAGCACTAGAGATGTTAAAAGAAAAAATGATTTAATATCGTTCTAATACAACCCTTATACGAATACAATTAAACAAAAGTATTCGTATGGGGGTTATAACATAATGAAAGACAGATTAATTGAAGAGCGTGCTACAAGTTTAGCACAGTATATTATAGATTCTAAAGATACAGTAAGGGGAGCAGCAAAAAAATTTTGCATCAGCAAAAGTACAGTACATAAAGATATAACAGAAAGATTAGAAAAAATAAATCCTAGATTAGCAGGAGAAGTAAGAGAAATATTAGATGAAAATAAAGCAGAGAGACACATAAGAGGTGGAATGGCAACAAAATTAAAATATTTAAATAAATAAGTTACATTAATAAGTGTAACTTTTTATTTTTGAATCAAACTATTGAAATTATACAAAAAAAATATTACAATATAACTAGTGGAGGAAAATTATGAAAGATTTGATGAATGATAATAATGAAATAATAAATAAAAAATTAAAAATATTTTATATAGTAATAATTGCAATATGTATAATAGCAGTAATAGTAGCAATAATGATACAAGTGCAAAAAAATACTGAACAAAACAATGTGAGCAATTTACCAGCAATAGAAGAGGATAAGGTAAGCAATTATCAAGAAGAATTTGATAGTATTTTTGAAAACAAAGTTAATTACTTAGAAAATAATAGTTATAAAATAGAAAAATTACAAGATGACGAAGAAATAATATATTCAGGATATCAAATACAAGAAAAGAAATTAAATACATATGAATTAGATGTAAATATTCCATATATAAATATAAAAAATAGTGTGACAGAAGAGTTTAATAAAGAAATAGTAGATGTATTTGAAAGAAAAGCCAAAAGTGTATTAAATAGCACATCAGGAGATGTTGTATATACTGTAAAATATTGTGCATACATATCAAATAATATATTATCATTAGTAATACGTTCAACATTAAAGGAAGGGACAAACCCACAAAGAGATATGGTAGAAACATACAATTATGATTTAATAAATCAAAAAGAATATACAGTTGATGAAATATTAGAAGCAAAAGGAATAACAAAAAGAGAAGCTAATCAAAAAATACAAGAAGAAATACAAAGAGTACAAAAAAATGTAGAAGAACTACAAAAATTAGGTTATACAATATATTCTAGAGACCCAGAAGATGATATGTATAGTATAAATAATGTTACAGAATATTTTATAGGAAAGGATAATGCATTTTATATAATATATGCATATGGAAATAAAAATCTTACAGATGAAATGGATATAGTAGTAATGTAAGTAGTAATAAATAAAAAAGAACCTTGATTTTAATCAAGGTTCTTTTTGAAAATAAAAGGGGATGTTTGTTTAATCAGCTTCTTTACTGACTGTACATATATATTATCAATCAAATTTGTTCATTTTGTGAACTAAAAGTGAAAGTTCTAAGGAGTTTCTGCAAGTTTTACACTTAATTCTTTTTCTTCACCGTCTCTATTAACAGTAATACTCATAGTATCATCAACTTTATGTGAATTTTTAATCTCATTTAATTCATCCATTGTTTTTATATCTTTTCCATCAGCTTTTATAATAACATCACCAATTTTAAATCCAGCTTTTTCGGCAGGAGAGAAAGACTCAACATCTTTTACATAAATTCCAACAACTAGATTGTTCTTTTTAGCTGTTTCTTCATCTAAATCTTGACCTGTAATACCAATATAAGGTCTAATAACTTTATTGTGTTCAATTAATTCATCAATAATATCTAATGTAGAATTAATAGGAATTGCAAATCCTATACCTTCAACACCATTACCAGATAATTTTAAAGTATTAATTCCAATAACTTTACCTTCACTATTAACAAGTGCACCACCACTATTACCAGAATTTATAGCTGCATCTGTTTGAATACATATATATTTAGTACCATCTGAAACGACTTCTCTATTAACAGCACTTATAATACCTGTTGTAACTGTTGTATCAAGACCTAAAGGACTACCAACAGCCATAGCAAATTCTCCTACAACAGCTTGAGAAGAATCAGCAAATTCAGCAGCAGTAAGACCTGTTTTTTCAATTTTTAAAACAGCTAAGTCGGTTTGAGAATCTTTACCAACAATTTTTGCGTCAAAAATTGCATTATCACCATAAGTATTACTATTTAATTTTACCTTAACAGAAGTAGCTTCAGATAATTCATAATATGAATATGAAGAAGAAGAACTACCACTAACAACATGATTATTAGTTACAATATAACCATCTTCACTTATAATAATACCTGAACCTGTTGCTGTAGCTGTAGATGTAACAGGTTGCCCAAATCCAAAAAATGAATTACTAGTTGCTGTGAAACTAACTTCAATACCTACAATAGAAGGTAAAATCTTATTAGCTGCATAAACAGCAGTATTAGAATAATTAGAAAGTGATATTAAATTAGATGTTGTACCTTCTCCACCAGTATGATTTATTGAAGCTTCAACAGTAGTATCACCTATTAATTTTTCTTTAATAGAAGGAATTCCAAAACAAGTTCCTATAACAACTGAACATCCAACAACACCACTAATAAATGGTAATAAAATTGTTTTGCCAAAACCATTGCCATTATTTTTCTTAAAATTTGCATTTGAAACTTTACTAGAAATTACTTCAAATTTATTTTCATTCTCATCCATAATGAATGCCTCCTTATTCATTTATCTTTTTACTGTAAATAGGATACACTATATTTGTGAAGAAAATGTGAAAAAGATGTAAAAAACTATAATATTTTTTTGAATTTACTTGAAAATAAAAAGTACAAAATATATAATATAATTATGGAGGAGATTAAATGAAGAAACAAAGAGGAATAACACTAATTACATTGACAATAACAATTATTGTAATGATGATTATAGCAGGAATTACAGTATATTTTGGATTAGATTTAATAAGAGAAGTAAAATTACAAGATTTAAGAACAAATATGTTATTAATGCAAGCAAAAGGAAAAGAATGTGTAGAAGAAGTTAGTTTTCAAAAAGCAAATGTAACAGACGCAAATGAAATTGAAACAATAAAAAATGAAAATTTAAAAGGAATAAAAGTAGAAGAAAATTCAGAAGTTCAAAATTTATTACAAAATACAGGAAAAATCCAGGAAGGATTTGAATATTATTATTTGACGCAACAAGATTTATCAGATATGGGAATACAAGAATTAAGTGTAGAAGATTATGGGTATTTTATAGTAGGATATAATATTGATGAAATAAAAGTAGAAGTAATAAATACAAATGGATATCAAGGAAATTATACATTAACGCAATTAAATGAACTAACAGGAGAATAAGCATGAAAGAAAAAGAAGAAGAAAGATTAAAAGCATTAAAACAACAAGAAAACGAACTAAGAAAAAAAGGATTTAATACAATATGTGGAATAGATGAAGCAGGGAGAGGACCACTAGCTGGTCCTGTTGTTGTTGCAAGTGTTATAATGCCAGCTGATTCAATGATAGAAGGAGTAAATGACTCTAAAAAAGTATCAGAAAAAAAGAGAGAAGCTTTATATGACAAAATAATAGAAGAAGCAATAAGTTATGGAGTAGCAATAATAGGACAAGATGAAATTGATGAAATAAATATATTAAATGCAACTAAAAAAGGACTAACAATGTCATTAAAAGAATTAACAGTTAAACCAGATTTAATATTAGTTGATGCATTAGAACATATAGATACAATGGGAATTCCATACGAATCAATAATAAAAGGTGATGCAAAATGTTATTCAATATCATGTGCATCAATAATTGCAAAAGTAACAAGAGATAGAATAATGAGAGAATGGGATAAAGTATATCCAAAATACAATTTTGCACAACATAAAGGATATGGAACAGCAAAACACATAGAAGCAATAAAACAATATGGATTATGCCCAATACATAGAAGAAGCTTTACAAAAAATATAATTTAGGAGGTTCAAAATGCCAATAATAATAATTGCAATAATAATATTATTATACATGTTTTTTACCTACAACTCATTTGTAAGTAAACAGAATAAAGTAAAACAAGCATATTCAGGTATAGATGTATATTTAACACAAAGATTTGATTTAATACCAAATCTAGTAGAATGTGTAAAAGGATATATGACATATGAGCAAGAAACATTAGAAAAAATAACTGAACATAGAGCAGAATATTTTCAAAATAAAAATTTAAAAGATGCTGAAAATTTAAATAATGAATGTAATACAATATTAGCATTAGCAGAAAATTATCCAGAATTAAAAGCAAGTGAACAATTTTTAAATCTACAAAAAAATTTATCAAAAACAGAAAACCAACTTCAAGCAGCAAGAAGAATATATAATGTAGAAGTAAATGCATATAACAATATGGTATTAATGTTTCCAAGCAATTTATTAGCTAAATTTTTTGGCTTCAAAGAAGAAGAATTTTTCCAAGCTGAAGAACAAGCACAAAACAATATAGAAGTAAATTTAAAAGAGGAATAATAAATGAAAAGTTTTAATGAAATTTATGAAAAAGTTTATAAAGAATCAAATACAACATTAGAACAAGCTAGAAATAAAGCAACAAATGGAATGCTGTTGATTATTTTTATAATATTAATGGTTGGAACAATATTTTCAGTAATAACAAAAAGTTTTTTATTAATATTTATGGCTCTTTTAATAATAGCTTTATATATTGCTTTTTCCAGAAATAGAAGAAATTATACTAAATTATTTAAAGAAAAAGTAATAAGAACATTTGTAAAAGAATATAGTTCGACATTAGAATATTTGCCAAGCAAAGGAATAGGTAAATTATCATATATTAAAGGTGAATTTGAAAGGCCTGATAGATTTTTTTCAGAAGATTTAATAACAGGAACATTAGAAGATGGAAATAGAATTTCAATGTCAGAAGTAATATCTGAAATTGAATCTCGAGATAGTGATGGTAACGTCGAATATTTAACAATATTTTATGGACTATTTGCAGAAATAAAATTAAACAAAACGGTTTTAGCAAATATAAAAATCAGGAAAAATTCATTTACATTAATAAAACCAAAAGACAAAATAGAAATGGATTCAAGTGAATTTGAAAAAGTATTTAATGTATATGGAACAAATCCAATAATCACGATGCAATTATTAACAGCAGATGTAATGCAGATGTTAATAGATTTTAAAGAACAAAACAGATTTACACCTGAAATAACAATAAATGAAAATAATATGTATATAAGATTCAATACAGGAGAAGTATTTGAAGCAAATATGCTAAAAAAGGCATTAGATTATGATACATTATTAAAATATTATAATATAATAAACTTTACTTTAGAATTAACAGAAAAAATACTAAAGAACATAAAAGAAATTTAAAGGAGAATACAAATGAATATATTAGAAATAATTTCTAAAAAAAGAGATAAAAAGGAATTAACAAAAGAAGAAATTGAATATTTTGTACAAGGATATACAAAAGGAGAAATTACTGATTATCAAGCTTCAGCACTAATTATGGCAATATATATAAATGGAATGAATGACAGAGAAATAACAGACTTAAGTATAGCAATGGCATATTCGGGAGAAGTACTAGATTTATCTAGATTTGGAGAAAATGTAGTAGATAAACATAGTACAGGAGGAGTAGGAGACAAAGTTTCAATAATATTACTTCCAATAATAGCATCAATGGGGATACCTGTTGCAAAAATGTCAGGTAGAGGATTAGGATTTACAGGCGGAACAGTTGATAAAATGGAAACAATACCTGGATATAGAACAAAAGTAGATGTAAATGAATTTATACAAAATGTAGAAAAAGTTGGAATAAGTATGATTGGACAAACAATGAATTTAGCTCCAGCAGACAAAAAAATATATGAATTAAGAGATGCAATATCATGTGTAGAAAATATACCACTAATTGCATCAAGTATAATGAGTAAAAAAATAGCAAGTGGGGCAAATAAAATTGTTTTAGATGTTACTGTTGGTAAAGGTGCATTTATGAAAAACAAGGAAGATGCAGAAAAACTTGCCAATCAAATGATTAAAATCGGAAATTTAGCAGGAAGAGAAGTAAAATGTGTATTAACTTCTATGGATGAGCCACTAGGATATGCTGTAGGAAATTCATTAGAAGTAATAGAAGCAATTAATTTTCTTAAAGGTGATATGTTAGAAGATGTAAAACAAGTTGTTCTTGAACTTGGTGCTTATATGATAAAACTAGCAGGAAAAGGAGATAATTTAGAAGAAAATAAACAAAAAATGCTTCAAAATATTGAGAATGGACAAGCATATAAAAAGCTTATTGAAATGGTGCAAAATCAAGGAGGAGACATTTCATATTTAGAAGATACAACAAAATTCGAAAAATCAAAATATATATCAGCAGTAGTTACTGAAAAAACAGGATTTGTACAAGAAATCAATGCAGAACAAATAGGAAAATTATCATGTTATTTAGGAGCAGGTAGGGTTAATAAAGAAGATGAGATTTTAAAAAATGTTGGAATAATTTTAAATAAAAAAGTTGGAGACAAGGTAGAGGAACAAGAATTTTTAGCATATATATGTGCAGATGATGAAAATAAATTAAGAGAAGCTGAAAGAAAAATATTAGAAATTTATAAAATAGAAGATCAAGAAGTAGAAAAACAGCCTATAATACTAGGTATTATATAAAAAATATTGAAAAAATCTGTAAATATGTTATAATATAAAGGTATACTTAAAAAAGAAAGGATGTAAAACAATGAAAAAAGAAGCAAAAGTAAAAAATAAAATAGATAAAAGACAATTATTTGTAAGAATAATGGCAGGATTTTTAGCTGCAGTAATGGTATTAGCTGCATGTTCAACACTAATATATTATATAATGAGATAAAAGGAGATGTATTAGATGGACAACATAGGAAACTTATTAAATAGTTTTTATGAGCATAATATTTTGTCATATATAAGAGAATGGCAAGAGCAGCCATTTAAACTAATAACAATAATAATAGATATAACATTAGTAGTATTTTTAGCTTATGAATTATTAAGAATAGTAAAAGATTCAAGAGCATGGCAATTGGTAAAAGGAATAGCATTATTAATCGTAGCAACAGCATTAAGTGGATTATTAAATCTGAATATATTAAATTATATATTATCAGCAATAATGGACTGGGGAGTAATACTTATAATAATAATATTCCAACCAGAAATAAGAAGAACATTAGAACAACTGGGTGGAACAAATAGATTTTCAAGATTTTTTGGATTTGATAAAGACATAATAACAAAAACAAAAGAAGATATCTATAAAATAGTAATAGCAGTTTATGAGTTAGCTAAAAATAAAACAGGAGCATTAATAGTAATAGAAAGAGATATTCAAATAAAAGATATAATAGCAACAGGAATTCCTATGGATGCAGAAGTATCACCACAATTGTTAGTAAACATATTTGTTCCGAATACACCATTACATGATGGAGCAGTAGTAATAAGTAACAATAAAATTGCAGCAGCAGCGTGTATGTTACCATTAGCAAGTGATAGAGATATAGCAAAAGAATTAGGAACAAGACATAGAGCAGGAATTGGAATATCAAAAGAATCAGACAGTATTGCAATAATAGTTTCAGAAGAAACAGGAAAAGTATCAGTAGCAAAAGATGGTACATTAATTGCAGATGTAAGAGAAGATGTTTTGAAAAAAATATTAATTAGCAATGTAGTAACAAAAAGATTAAATGAAGCAAAAGAGAAAAAAGAAAGAAAAATAAAGAGTTTTAAAGATATAAAAAATATTTTTAAGAAAAAAGAAGAAACAGAAAAATAGGAGTTGCAAAAGCAACTCTTATTAATTAAAGGAGAAGTATGAGAAATATAAAATTAACTATTGAATATGATGGAAAAGATTTTAACGGATGGCAAAAACAACCTAATAAATTGAACATTCAAGGAACTATAGAACAAGCAATAAAATGTATAACAGGAGAAGATGTTGAATTAAATGCATCAGGAAGAACAGATGCAGGTGTTCATGCTCTAGGACAAGTTGCTAATTTTAAAACAAATTCTAAAATTCCGATAGAAAAATTTGCAATTGCAATAAATTCAAGACTAAAAAAATCAATTGTGATAAAAAAGGCGGAGGAAGTTGACGAACGATTTCATAGTAGATTAAATTGTAAGAAAAAAACATATAGATATATCATAAATAATTCTGAAGAGGGAAGTGCAATTTATAGAAATTTAGAAACACATATTCCTCAAAGATTAGATGTTTCTAAAATGGAGCAAGCTATAAAATATTTTGAAGGAGAACATGATTTTAGAGCGTTTAAAGCAAGTGGAACAAGTAGTAAAAGTAGTGTTAGAACAATTTATGAAGCTAAACTTTATAAAATAGATGAAAAAATATTTATAGAATTAACAGGTAATGGGTTTTTATACAATATGGTTAGAATTATTGTAGGAACGCTAGTTGATGTAGGATTGGGAAAAATTAGTCCGGAAGATATTCCTCAAATTATAGATGAAGGAAAAAGAGAAAATGCAGGGAAAACATTACCTCCAAATGGTTTATATTTATTAAATGTAATGTATGAGTAACAAAAATATAAATAAATTCATAAAATATATCAAAAAACATAAAAGGAGATATAAAATTATGACTTTATTTATATTTTTTGCGTTAGCATTAGCAACAATTGTTTTAGCAATACTTATAAATAGAATAGTAAGATGTCCAACATTAGTTGCATTGGTATTTTTTTCTGTTACACTACTGATTGCAGCAATCATTGGAAATACAACTTTAGTTGTATTAGCAGTTATATTAGGAATACTAGCTTTTTTAGCAGCCTTTTTCGATTGCATTTTTAAGAGTTCTGGCTTTTTTAGAAATAGTAATTGTTTAACTTGCCATAATCCATATGATGATAATAATAATGACTGCTGTAATGATAATGATGATAATAGTCTTGCTATTGTTAATAGTAATGGGCAAGTGGTTGCTAGAATAAATGGAAATACAGTTTCTTGTCGTCGTAACAATAATAATGGAAACTGTGGTTGTGGAAATTCTAATTCTTTAATTGCAGAATTATCAGAAAATAACTTAATTAATACAACATCTTCAAATGGAAATAATTCATCATCTTCATATGGGTGTTGCAATAGAACATTTAGGAGATAAATAAGTAGTAAATAAAAAAATGAAATTAAAATAAAAAAATCGACTTAATGTCGATTTTTTTGGTAGCGAAGGGTGGATTCGAACCGCCGACCTGTCGGGTATGAACCGAATGCTCTAGCCAACTGAGCTACTTCGCCATATTGTGTGAACAGTAATTATTATAATAGGTATTTCCATATTTGTCAAGCATTATTCAGATTTTTTTATAAAAACTTTAAAACAAAAGTAATAGTAATAAAAAATAATTAAACTAATATATTTAAATGGGTGAAAAAATTGATACAAACAATATTAATAATAATTGGATTTATACTATTAATAAAAGGTGCAGATATATTAGTAGACGGCTCAAGTACAGTTGCAAAAAAATTACATATACCAGAAATAGTTATAGGTTTGACAATTGTTTCTATTGGAACATCTATGCCAGAACTATTTGTAAGCACAACATCAGCAATAGAAGGATGTTCAGATATATCAATAGGAAATATAATAGGAAGTAATATATGTAATTTATTATTAATATTAGGGTTATCAGCAATAATAAGACCAGTAACATTTCAAAAACAGACAAAAATAATAGAAAATCCGATATCAATTATATTATCAATAATATTTTTAATAATTTGCAATACTGGACGATATATAAGTAGAACAGAAGGTTTAATATTGATAATACTTTTTATTTTATTTTTGATATATACAATAATAATGGGAATAAAGAAACAGAAAAATATGGTATTACTTGAGTTAGAAGAAACTAAAAATATAAGTTTAATCAAAAATATATCATTAATAATATTAGGAATATGTATATTAAAAATAGGTGGAGAATTAGTTGTAGATAATGCCCAAGAGATAGCTAGAATGTTAAATGTTAGTGAGAAGATAATAGGACTTACAATTGTTGCAATAGGAACGAGTCTACCAGAATTAGTAACAAGTGTAACAGCTGCGATAAGAGGTGAAAGTGATATTGCAATGGGAAATATAGTTGGTTCTAATATATTTAATATGTTACTTATAATTGGATTGTCTGCCATAATTCAACCTATTAACTATAATATAACATATAATTATCAAATGATTGTATTATTTATTGGAATGATTTTGATGACAATTTTTCCTTTTATGAAACCTAAAAATAAATTATCAAGAATAGAAGGAATTATATTTGTAATTTTATATTTGATAAATTTAATGGTTTTAATTATAAAATAAAATCTTTAAGTTGTATACTTAAAGATTTTAATAAATAATTTATATCAATAAATTAAAATAAAATCAAGTGATTTACGAGAAATATTTTCCATTGTTTTAAGATAATTTGTTAATTAAAAATCTTTATACTACTATAATTTAAAAATATATTTATTCTTTAAGTATACAACTTAAAGAATAAACTGATATTTATAAATCCTATACTAAAGTATATAATAAAAGAAGAAACAT
>CALXJU010000014.1 GCA_944388705.1 uncultured Clostridia bacterium | reverse complement strand
AACATTGTATCATAAGTTTTAATTATGTGTCTTTTTATTTATCTTAAAACGGTAATTTAATTTTACCATTTATAAAATTTTTTAAATTTTTTATTCTTTTTCTTCATTTAGTTTTTCTACAACTTCTTCTACATCTATTCCATGAACTTCGCAAGCTTCTTCTAATGTTTCCATTTGTGAAGCTGGGCATCCAATACAATGCATTCCACAATCCATTAAGATTTCTGCTTTTTCTGGAGCAACTTGTAGTATTTCTCCTATTTTTGTATCTTTATTAAACTTCATTTTTTTCCCTCCTAAATTTATTTACAAAAATATTTTAACACATTTTTTCAAAAAAGTATAGACAAAATCAAAAAAATGTTGTATTATGTTTAGCACAAGGTGGTGATAACATAAATAAACTAATAAATTTATTCTTTATTATTTATATCATAAACATTTTTATTACTTTATATTCAATTTATACAATTTTTGAAATAAAATTATTTCATAATTTACAAGGTTCAAAATTAAAACTAAAAAAACAATTATCAAAAAAGACGGAGGTATAATTATAAAAAAGTTATTATTTGTACTTATTAGTACTTCTATTTCTTGTATATGTGCATACAAAATTTTCAGCCCCATATTTATAGCAGAAGAAGTTGTAATACCTTATGGAATACATACATTTGATATCTGTTATGATAATCCTTTATTATGGAAATATATAAAAATTACATTTATTATATCTTATATATTCTCTAATTTAATTTTATTTAATACAATTTGTTCCAGATTAAATATTTTTCCAAAAAATACAAAAAATACAGCATTTATCCCTCCAGATAATTCAAATTTAAAATTATTAATCGGTCAAGAATTCTCTTCCAAAAAACCTATTTACTTGCCAGAATTAGGTTTATACCAAAATTTTTTAATAACTGGAACAATTGGAACTGGAAAAACAAGTTCTGCAATGTATCCTTTTACAGAACAAATTTTAAAATACAATTCTCAACATCAAAGAAAAATCGCGATTTTAATATTAGATGTAAAAGGTAACTATTTTGAACAAGTAAAAAAATTTGCATCTAAATATGGATTAGAAAAAGATATTATAGAAATAAGTTTAAAATCAAAAATTAAATATAACCCTCTCCATAAGCCAAATCTCTCACCTACTATTTTGGCAAATAGATTAAAAACAATTTTATTATTATTTTCTGAAAATAATTCTGAATCATATTGGCTAGATAAAGCAGAACAAATTTTAGTAGAATGTATAAAACTTTGTAGATTATATAATGATGGATATGTTACATTTACAGAACTCCACAAATTAATTACAGAACCTAATTATTATAAATTGAAAATAGAAAAATTAAAAAGTTTATTTTATAATTCTAAATTATCACATAAAAATATTTATGATTTAAACACCGCCTTGGAATTTTTTGAAAAAGAATATAACACCTTAGACTCACGTACTTTAGCGATTTTAAAATCAGAAATTACTAGAATCACAAATGTTTTTATTTCTGATTACTATGTTTCACAAACATTTTGTCCAAAAAAAGAAGAATTAAATTTTAAAGGATTTTCTTCAATGTTATCTTCCGGAAAAATTGTTGTTTTAAATATGAATATTGCAGAATATAAAAATTTATCTAAAATAATTGCCGCATATTTAAAATTAGATTTTCAATCAGAAGTTATGTACAATTTATCACATAATAAAGTAAAACCATCTGTTTTTATATGTGATGAATATGCAGAATATGTTACAAAAACAGATGCAGATTTTTTTTCTTTAAGTAGAGAAGCAAAATGTATTAATATTGTATGTACTCAGAGTTATTCATCTATAAAAAACACATTAAAAGATGAAACTGCAGTAAAAGTAATTACTCAAAATTTAATTAACAAACTTTGGTTTAGAACAGATGACATTTTTACAATTGAAGAAGCTCAAAAACAATTAGGAAAAGAAGAAAAAACATATACATCTACTAGTGTTTCTGAAAATTCTAAAGAAACAAACTTTAATTATTTTACAAATTCTTTAAATTCAAAAGATTCAAATATTACTGAAAGTTTGAATACTTATATTCAAAAAGATTACATTTATGATACAAATTTTTTCACACAAGAATTGGAAACATTTACATGTATTTCATTCTTATCAGATGGTACAAAAATTCTAAAACCATCAAAATTAAAAATGTTTCCATATTTCAAAAAGGAGGTTCTATGAAAAAAATTATATTTACAACATTATTATTTATATGCCTAATATTAACATTTTGTAATATATCATTTGGAGCAACACCAAAACTTATTACTAAATTAAATGATGCTTTTGAAGATATAGAAGGATGGATAATAAAAATTTCTACACCTGCTGCTGCAGTTGCAGTTTGCACTGGTGCTCTTATGAGAAAGTTCAGTTTTGGAGATGAAGAAAAAATAAGAATAGGAAAAAAACTAATAAATGGTTCTTTATTTTCTTATGGATTTATATTAGCAATTGACCTTATTTTATCAGCAATTGAATCATTAATTACATAGGAGTTCATATGGAAAATAATTCAAATATTACAACAACAATTATAGAAACTATTAACACAATTTTAGGAAATTTATTTTCATCTATTGATAATAAATTATATGAAGTTTTAGATGATATTACATTTATAAGTCCTGATATTATGAATGATTCCTATTTTGAAAAAATTTTAGGAACTTCAGGAACAAATGGATTATTACTTATTGCAAATTCCCTATTGTTTGGATTTATATTATATTATGCTGTAAAATATTTATTTTCACATTTTACATATAATCAAGTTGAATCTCCTAATCAATTTGTTTTAAAGTGTATAATTTTTTGTATATGTATAAACTTTTCTTATTTTATCATAGAACAATTATTAAATATCACATCTCTGATTTCTCTTTCTATAAGAGAAATTGGAGAAATACTATTTAATAAAAATATTTGTTTTGCAGAACTAATTTTAAATATAAATACTATTATCTCAATAGACACATCTTCAATTGATGTATTTTCATTAGATGGAATTATAAAAGCAACATTAACAATGTCTTTACTTAGTTTAGTTTTTACATATTCTTTTAGATATATTATGGTAAAGATTTTTGTCTTACTTGCACCTTTTGCCTTTTTATCTTTATTATTACAAAACACATCTTGGTTTTTTAAAGCATGGGCACGTAATTTATTTTCTTTATTATTTATACAAATAATAGTTTCTATTGTTTTATTAATTTTATTTTCTATGGATTATTCATCAGAAGATTTAATTACAAAATTTATTTATATAGGTGCAATTCATTCTCTTATAAGAGCAAATTCATTTGTACGTGAATTTATAGGTGGAGTTTCCACAACTTTTGCTCAAAATGTGAATAACTTTTTCAAAAAATAGAAAGGAACGTCATGAAATTTATAATTCCACAAAATTATAGTTTTAAAAATAAACTTTTTGGATTTATTCCTTATTCAACATTAATTTTTAATGTTATATGGGATTTTGTAATTTTTTCCATTTTAAATCTATTTTTAGATAATTGGAATATCAAAATATTTTTACTTATTTCTCTTGCATTTCCTATCACTTTATTAAGTATTTTAGGCCTTAATGGAGAACCTTTTATTGATGTATTAAAATATGTATTAAAATACATTTTTAGTACCAAAATTTATTTGTTTAAAAAATATTAAAATTGACTTGATTTTTTCTCACATAATGATATAATTTGTCAAAGCGGAGGTAATTAAAAATGAAATTAGAACAACCAGAAATACCTTTATTATTCTCTGAAACAGTTGTCCCAGACATCTTTTTTGCAGAATACTTATCAAATATGCCATCAGACAGTGTAAAAATATATTTATACCTTATTTTTTTATCAAAATATAATAAAGATGCAAAAATAAATGATTTATCAAAAAAACTAGAATTACCATTAAAATCTCTAAATGACGGAATAGCATATTTAGAATCTAATGGATTAATTACTCGAAAAGAAAATGGATATATTATAACAAATTTACAAGAGCAAACTCTTCATAAATTATATAAACCAAATTTAACTGCATCACCTGAAAAAGTTGCAGATATTGCTAAAAATAAAGCTAGAGCTAAAGTTATTCAACATATTAATAATTCATATTTTCAAGGAATTATGGGACCATCTTGGTATAATGATATTGATTTATGGTTTACAAAATATAATTTTGATGACCAGGTCATGATAGCTCTTTTTGATTATTGTTATGGTCGTTCTGCTTTACACAAAAATTATATTCAAACAGTTGCAGAGGCTTGGGGCAATAATAATATAAAAACTTGGAATGACTTAGAATTATATTCTCAAAAACAAGAAAAACTTGTTAAAATCAAGAAAACTATTGCTAAAAAACTTGGAAAACAATCACTTACACAATATGAGGAAGCATATATAGAAAAATGGGTTATTGATTTTGGATATGAATTAAATATAATAGAAATAGCTTTAAAAAGAACTACTTTTAAAACAAATCCAACATTTGAATATATAAATAATATTATTACTGATTGGCATGAAAGAAATCTTAAAACACCTGAAGAAGTTCTTGCTTTTATAGAACAACGTAATAAACAAAAGAAAGATACAAAACAATTACAAAAACAGGTTGCAAAAGCATCTTTTGACCAAAGAAATTATGATAATTTAGCATTTTTATATGCAAACTCTGGAATTGAACCTAATATAAAAGGAGATTCAAATGGCTAGTGAAATTTTATCAACATTATTATTAGAATATGAGCAAAAAAAACGTAAAGCTGAACTTGATGCCGAAAATCGAAAAACTGCTTTATATACAAAATTTCCTGAATTAGAGGAAATAGAAGAAAAATTAAATAATATAGCAATTAATACTGCAAAAAATATATTAAATGGAAATTCTTCTTCTTTAGATTCTCTAAACAACAATGTTATTCTATTAAAAAAGAAAAAAGAAGAACTATTAAAAAAACTTAATATTCCAGATAATTATTTAGAACCTAATTATGATTGTAAAATATGTAAAGATACAGGATATATACAAAATGAAGGCTATGGTTCTTCATTTTGTCCTTGTTTAAAACAAAAATTATTAGATATTTCTTATAATAAATCTAATATTTCTAATCTTAAACAAGAAAATTTTGACACTTTTAATGCTAACATTTTTTCTGATAAAGCTGAACCAGAAAAATATAATATGAAAATCTCACCTCGTAAAAATATATTATCAATTAAGCAAAAATGCATAGAGTTTGTGGAAAATTTTGACAATCCAGAAAGTAAAAATTTATTATTTACAGGTAATACTGGACTTGGAAAAACATTTATGTCTAATTGCATTGCTAATGAATTAATTAAAAAAGGTAAAAATGTTCTTTATCAAACAGCTCCTGTTTTACTAGAAACTGTTATTGATGAAAAAATGAATAAATATAGAAATTCTTATCAAGAAGATTTTTACAAAAATGTTTTAGAAGCTGATTTGCTTATTATTGATGATTTAGGAACAGAATATATAAATAGTATGAAACTAAGTGAATTATTTACTATTTTAAATACTAGATTACTTAACCTAAATAATAAAGTTACTAAAACAATTATTTCTACAAATTTGAACATAAATAATATTTTTAAAAATTATGAAGAACGTATTGGCTCTCGTATTGCTGGTTTTTATGATATTTATTATTTTTTCGGTGATGATTTGAGATTTAGGAAAAAAATTTAATTTTTATACAAAAATAAGAATGAATTATAAAACTCATTCTTATTTTTTATTTTATTCTTCTACATCTGCTATTTCTGGTACTAATGTTTCTATACTTACAACTTTTCCTCCATCTGTAGTTCTCATTAAAGTTACACCTTGTGTTGAACGTCCTAGAACACTTATATCTTTTACTTTTATTCTAATAATTGTTCCTTTATCTGTTATAAGCATTACATCTTCATCATCTGTTGCAATTCTTACTCCAACTAATTTACCTGTTTTTGAAGTTATTTTATATGTTATAACACCTTTTCCTCCACGAAGTTGTACTCTATACTCATCAAGTTCTGTTCTCTTTCCAAATCCGTTTTCAGTTATTGCAAGTAATGTAGCTTTTCCTCCTGATATTATAGATTCCATTCCAATTACTTCGTCATCATCATCTAGCCTAATTCCTATAACTCCTTGTGAAACTCTACCTATTGGTCTAACTTCTTTTTCATCAAATGTTATACACATACCATTTCTTGTTACAAGTACAACATTATCTTCTCCATCAGTTAATCTTACTGCAATTAATTCATCTTCATCTTTAAGTGTTATTCCTTGTAATCCTGTTTTTCTTGCAGAATTATATTCTGATAAAGCTGTTTTCTTTATTAAACCATTTTTTGTTGCCATTAATAGATATTTACCTTCTGCAAAGTTTTGAATTGGTATTACTGCAGATACTTTTTCTCCTGCATCTAAACTTAATAAGTTTACAATTGCAGTTCCTCTTGCAGTTCTTCCTGCTTCTGGTACTTCATATCCTCTTAAATGGTATAATTTTCCTTTATTTGTGAAGAATAGAATTGTATCATGTGTTGAAGCTGTAAATATTTGTTTTACGAAATCTTCTTCTCTTGTTGCAATTCCTGTTATTCCTTTTCCTCCACGTTTTTGACTCTTATATGTATCTATTGGCATTCTCTTGATATATCCAAAATGTGTTAATGCTATTACTGCTTGTTCTTCTTTTATTAAATCTTCTACATCAATTTCGCCTTCTGCTGCAACTATTTTTGTTTTTCTTTCATCACCATATTTGTCTCTTATTTCGATTAATTCTTCTTTTATTATATCAAATACAAGTTTTTCACTATTTAAGATTGCTCTTAAATGTTCTATTAATTCCATTAATTGTTTATATTCTTCTTCTATTTTTTCACGTTGCAATCCAGATAGTGTTTTTAATCTCATGTCTAGTATTGCTTGTGCTTGTATGTCTGTTAAACCAAATCTTTCTATTAATCTTTCTTTTGCATCATCATATGAATTACGTATTATTGCAATTACTTCATCTATATTATCAATTGCTATTATTAATCCTTCTAATATATGTGCTCTTGCTAATGCTTTATCTAAATCAAATTGTGTTCTACGTAATATTACTGTTTTTCTATGGTCAATATAATAATCTAAACATTGTCTTAATGTTAGTATTTTTGGCTCTCCATCTACTAATGCTAACATTATTACACCAAATGTATCTTGCATTTGTGTATTTTTATATAATTGATTTAATACAACTTGTGGATTTGCATCTCTTTTTAACTCTATTACAATTCTTACTCTATCATTTCTATCTGATTCATCTCTTAATTCTGAGATTCCTTCTATTCTTTTTTCTCTACATAATTTTGCAATATTTTCCAATAAACGGGCTTTATTTACTTGATATGGTAATGATGAAACTATTATTCTTTGTTTGTTTCCACTCATTTCTTCTATTTCTGCTTCAGCTCTCATTGTAATTTTGCCTTTTCCTGTTTTATAAGCTTCTTTTATTCCTTCCATTCCAAGGATTATTCCTTCTGTTGGAAAATCTGGTCCTTTTATTATTTGCATTAAATCTTCATCTGAAACATAGTCTTCATCTATTATTTTTATAATTCCATTTATTACTTCTGTTAAATTATGTGGTGGTATATTTGTTGCCATTCCTACTGCAATTCCTGATGAACCATTTATTAGTAATGCTGGTATTTTTGCTGGCAATACTGTTGGCTCTTGTAATCTGTCATCATAGTTTGGCATAAAGTCTACTGTGTTTTTTTCTATATCTACTAACATTTGCTCTGCTATTTTTGACATTCTTGCTTCTGTATACCTCATTGCTGCCGCTCCATCACCATCAATAGAACCAAAGTTTCCATGTCCATCTATTAACATATATCTCATTGAAAAGTCTTGTGCCATTCTTACCATTGCATCATAAACTGAACTATCTCCATGTGGATGATATCTTCCTAATACTGAACCTACTGTATTTGCGCACTTCCTATATGGCTTATCTGAGGTAATACCATCTTCATGCATTGCATATAATATTCTTCTATGTACTGGTTTTAGCCCATCTCTTACATCTGGTAGTGCTCTTGATACTATAACACTCATCGCATAGTCTATATAGGCTGTTCTCATCTCTTGTTCGATGTCTCTTTTTATGATGTTTCCATCTTGTCTTTCTTCCATTGTTTCTACCTCTTTCCTTTTTCTTTTACATGTGTATTATATTATAATATCCGCTATTTTGCAAGGAATTTCGGCAATTATTTTTCAAATTTTTTCATATTTTTTGTATATAATTTGATACAAAATTTATTCCATCTTTGAATCCTTCTTTATAATATAATTCACTTATTATTGACAGTTTTATATTTTCTTTTTCTTCTTCATTTCTTATCTGTTTTATTCTTTTATGATATTCTTTACTTATTTTCTCTTCTACTTGTTCTTGTCTTGTTTTATATATCTGATTTAAAAATTCTTCACTTAACATTTCTATCACCCTATTTATAATTTTTCCATTATTACTGTTTTTATTCATTTTGAAATATATATTTCCTGTATTATTATTTCCATCTTTGAATTTATTCTTCCTTGTAAATATATTTCGTGTCCAACTCCTAATTTACTATAACAAAAATCTGCAATTTCATCATATCCTTTTATTGTAATAATATTATCTTCTACTTGCATTTTAAATATCACAATTGCATTATTTATATTATTTATTATAAATTCATATTTAATTTCATTTATTATTTTTCCTTTTAAAAAAATTATATTCATATCTTCCTCTTTTTTTAGTCATAAAATATGTATATTCGAATTCTACTAATACATATTTTATTGATTCATGTTTACCTATATTAGGAAGGAATAAATCCCTTTAATATCTAATATATCTCTGTATATATTCCTTGAAATATATAATCTGGAATAATATTAGAGCTGGGTACGGAACGAATTGTTGTTGTTCTGGTTGTCTGGGCTGTTGTTGTTGCGATTGCCTGCTGGATTGTTGTCACCTTCATTGTTGTAGTTGCCTCCTCGATTGACACTGTTAGTACTTTATGATTTATCCCTAATTTTAACCTATTCTGTATAAAATAGTTTTTCTATTAATGTTTTTACATCTGCCATTTTTATATAACCTAAATGTCCTGCTAAATACTTTTTTGCATCTTTATTTGTCATTCTTTCATTTTTTATTTCATATCTTAAATATTTTATTTTTTTCTTTAGTTTTCTTTTTCCTTTATCTCTTATTTTCATTCTATATTCATTTATTTTATATCCACAAAAATTAACTCCTTGTTTACTTTTTATTATTTGTGTTTTTTTATTTAATTCTAGTTGTAATTTTTCTTTTAAAAATTTTTTAATTTCCTCAAGACATTTTTTTGCTTCTTCTTTTGTTTTTACAATTATTATACTATCATCGAGAGATATCTTGCATAATATTTTATTTTTAACTTATGTTTTATCATTTGGTCCATTTCATTTAAATAAATATTTCCAAATGTTTGTGATGTATAGTTACCAATTTCTAAGCCTGTTTCTTTCTTTTGTGCATATAATATTTCTTGTATTAACCATAATAAATTTTCGTCTTTTACTTTTCTTTTTATTATTTCTAACAATATTGATTTATTTATACTATCAAAATATTTCGATACATCCATTTTTAATATGTAATATTCTCCCCATTTTCTTTGTGCTTTTTGCATACATGTTTGAACATATTGAGCAGCTTTATGCATACCTTTATTTTTAATACATGCAAATGATGTACTAATAAATTGAGAGATAAATGCATGTTCTAAAAAATTATCTACTACCCACCTATGTACTATTCTATCTATATATCTAGACTTTTCTATTTTTCTTACTTTAGGCTCTGTAACATAAAATACTGTATATCCTCCATGTTTATATGTTTTATTTTTTAATTGTTCATATAACCACATTATATATTCTTCTTGTTTTAGATTAAATAATATTATTTCTTTCCTTAAATCTTTTCCTTTTCTCGATTTTATATGTGCTTCCATTAATTTTTCATATGTTAATTTTTTATAATATTCATTTCTTATAGTTTTTGCCATAATATTTTATTAGTCCTCCTAATATTTTTCCTATTTCTGATATTTTTTCAAATGCTATATTATATTTTTTTATATCTATCCATCTATTTTTATACATTATTCTAATTAATATTCTTTGAACATTTAATTTTGTATCTATTAAATTTAAATATTGTATTTTTCTTTCTGCTTTATTTAACATTAATATATTTTCTAACATTTCATACATGCTTTTTTTATATTCATTACCTATATTAAATTTTTCTGTTCTTGGAATTTTAAATAATATTTCTAACATGTATTGAATATAATTTTCTGATTTTGGTATTAATTGTAAAATTTGTTCTTCATTCATTTTTATTTTTATCCTTTACATATTCTTCTAATATTTGCATTGCTTTTTCTAGAGTTTTTACTCTCTTATTTTTGTTATACCAACATTCTTCACAATTTAAATGTTCTCTATTTTCTTCATTTAATAATCCATCTATTCTTGAAATTAATTTATAATTTTCATTATTATCTTTAAATCCATTTTTATTATAATCATAAATTAAAAATGAATATCTTGATTTTTGAAATTTTACTATATATTTATCTAAAGAATTTGCCGGTATTGAGCATTTACAAATACCTTCTGTGATACATAATAATTTTAGTCCAAATATTTCTGATAGTTTTATAGCATTTTTTCCTATTGCTGTTAAAAACACTCCACTCTTCATAAGCACTATATAACCTTTATTTTCTTCATTAAGTTTTTTCATTAATTCTAAATAATTCATCTTTATTTTGCCTCCTCTTTCATTTTTGAGCAAAAAAATAGTACCCGTTAGGGTACCCGTTAGGGAGAAATGTTACGCATTACACGCATAACATTTCTCTATTGTTTTTAGTGGATGTTCCACCCACTAAATGTTTCTTTTATTTAATTATTCTTTATTTTTATTTACTCTACATCTTCTAATATTGTTCAGCTTACAGCTATACATTTATATAAAGCTGGGTACGGAACGAAAAGTCGTAGTACTGGTAGTCTGGGCTGTTGCTGTGGCGACCGCCTGCTGGAGAGAGGTCACCTCCATTGTCGCAGTCGCCTCCTCGAAGGACACTGTCAGTACTCTGATATGTTTCTTGTGTCCATTCCCATGTGTTTCCTGCTAAGTCATATATATTATTTGATTTCCAATATTCACTTCTTCCTGTTGTATAATTCATGTTTTCTGATCCTGCATTTGTAGCCGCATTTCCTGTTGAGTTACTATAATTACCCCAACTTCTACTGTCTATTAATACTTCTTCTTCTGTTTTCTCTCTTGTTTCTATTATCCAATTTAATGCTCTATCCCATCCTGCTCCTGTTATTAATTGACTTGTTACTGCTATGTTTCCACTATACATCCCACCTGATAAACTTTTTGCACTATCATTTGATATCCAATTATATACATATGCTCCTTTTTTACTTACTAATGTATTTGTATCTGATGTTGAAGATGTTCTTTTAGATGTGGTTGTACCATCTCCTGCTTCATATCTTCCTATATAATATCCTCCATATTTATTTACACTTTCTAGGTTTTGATTATGATCTTCATATTCTACCATCATGCTTTTCATTAATTCTTCAAATTCTTCTTTTAATTCTTCAACATATACCATTTCACTCATCATATAAATTTCTATTGATGGATATCCTCCTGTACTAAGTAATGTTTCGATTGAGTCTACTCCTTTTGCTTCTAGTAATTCTGAAACAGTATTATATTTTTCGTTTGCAAACACTTCAAATGTTGCTGTCATTGTTGTTGTAAATGCTTTTACATCTTGTGCATATAAACTTGACACTCTTCTACTTGCTGTTTTTGTTGTTGTTGCTGTTTTTACTTCTACTTCATATACTCCATTTTTTTTCATTGTTATTTCATTATTATATGTTTTTCCACTTGCACTTATTGTTGTTTTTGCTCCATCTGGTTGTGTTACTACTATTTCTGTTATATCTTCTTTACTTTCTACTTCTAACATTAATTTTTGATTTTGGTTTACTGGTACCCATACAAATTGATTTCCATGTTCCGAATTATCTAAATCATCATTTGGTGTATCAGAGATTACTACTCCTTCATCTTTTGTTCCTCCTACATAGTAAAATCCTTCTGGTATTGGTACATTTTCACTTGTTACTTCTTTTACATTTGGTAAGTCATCTACATTTAATGTTTTATTATCATATGTTAATGTCAATTTTATTGCTATTCCTGTTTCATCTTTTCCTGCCTCTGTTACTTCTCCATTTGTTTCTACTATATAACTTCTTTCACTATCTGTATATGTTACTGTAAATGGTCCTGTTCCATCTAATGTATATTCTCTATCTCCTAAATTCATTGCTAATTCTTCATCTAAATTATCGTATGTTATTTCTCCCCAGGCATTTTCATTTCTTCCTTTTGCTCCTGCTGCTGATAGTTCTACTAGTTCTTTTTCTTCTGCTATTTCACTTTTTTCTTTTGCTTCTTGGGCTCTTTTTATTATTCCATTTTCTCCTGTTAACATTGATATACTTACACCTGCTAGTATTAGTAATACTACTATCGTTACTACTAATGCTATTAGCGTTATACCATTTTTATTTTTTAACATTTTTTCTTTTGCTCCTCTCTTATTATAATTCAATTCTTTTTGTATCTTTCGCATTTTGTATAAATGACATTGGAACATTACAAAAACATATCTTTCTGCTCATTTTATATTTACTTTTCAATGTTCATTTATACTTATGCTAGTTGAATACATTTTTATTATATATTATTTATCTTTTTTTTACAAGTATATTTTTTGGTAATTTTTATTCTTAAAAATAGCACCCTTTGGATGCTATTTTATTTCTTCTATATTTATTTCATCATTTACTGCTACTACTGTATATTTTCTTAATTTTTCTATTGAAGCTATTTCTTCAAATTTACTATATTCTTCTATTTGCTCTTTTGCCTCTTTTTGTTTTTCCTCTAATTTTGTTTTTTCTCCTTTTTTTAAATATTTGAATTCTATCATTACTGAATAATATCCTTTTTCTGTGTCTTTTGGTATTAATAATATATCTGGATATTTTCTTTGTACTTCCATTTCTGATTTTACTCTATACGCTCCTAAATTCATTGCTATACTATAAAATATTATTTTTACATATTTTTCATCAAATCTCTCATAATCTCTATTTGATAAATTATTCAAATATTTATGCAATAATTCTGTTATTTTATTTATCTTTCCTTCTGTTGCTATTTCTCTTATTATCTCTATATAATTTTCTTCTATTCTTACATTCATCTGTTTTTGTATTTCTGCTAAGAAGTATTCTGAATATATTTCTTTCATTACTTTATTTGGTATCCCTAATATTGGATATCCAAATTCTTCTCCTTGTATTGTTAAATATCCTAAATAATATAACATTGATATCATTTCTTTTTCTGTGAATTCTACTGCTGGGTTGAATTTTTGTATTATTTCTTCTCCTATTCCTTCTCCTGATATTGTCTTTTTTATTATCTCTTCTCTGTTTTCTCCTTTACACAAATTTAACATTCTTGATAATTTATTATAATCACTTGCTATATTCATGTCTATTAATTTATTTGGTATTGTTCTAAATCTCATATAATCTGTTAGAAAATATAAGCACATATTTGAATTATATATTTTTTCTTTTCCTCTTAATGTGAATTTATACCCATCATAATTTTCTTTCATTATTGGTATTATTTTTTCTTGTTCTTCTTTGCTTATTTCTTGTTCATCTAATAATTTTATTAATTCTTCTTGTGTAAATCCCATCATTTCATTAAAATCTACATCTTGGGTTATATCTTTTCCTATATTAAATCCTGATGTTAAACTATCTAATGTTATTGGTGCTACTCCTGTTATAAATATTCTATCTATTACTGTTTCTGTTCCTTGTTTTAATACTTCATACCATTTTCTTATTTTTCCATTTTTTGATACTAAATTTTTAAATTCTTCTGGCTCAAATCCTAATAATTCGTTTGCAAAATGGTCGTATTCATCTATTATTACATATATTTTCTCCCTTTTTTGAATTTGATGTGCTTCTATTACACTTCCTAATATTCCTTCTGCGGTTTGTTCTGGATTTATATAAAAATCTAATCCATATTTTTTTACAAATCCTGATATTGATATCATTACCTTTTCTTTAAATCCTTGTATTGTTGTTTCTACTGTTGATGTATCTATTCCTGAAAAGTTGAATCTTAATATATTATAACTATTCTTATTTGGTGTTGGATTTTTTCCTATATATGTATCTCCAAATAACTTTTCAAATTTATCTGCTTTTTTTACATCATAATAGTTTTCCATTACACTTGTAAATAATGTTTTTCCGAACTTTCTTGGTCTCAAGAACATTATATTAGGTTCTGATAAGTTTTCAAGTTTTTCTATATACTGAGTTTTATCTACATATTCATAGTTTTCTTCAATTATTTTTTCATAATTACTTATTCCATATGGTAATTTTTTCATTTCTTATTACCTCACTTTCATTATTATTTTACTCTAAAATAATAAAAATAGCAAGTTTCTTATTGTTTTTATTCAATAATATTCTATGCTAATACCTCTAAAAAAATATTATAAATTCATATCAAATTGTTGCATACATAAAATATATGCTTTCTGCACATTATCTGTTGACAAATTTCGATATATAATGTAAAAAAATTTTCAGAGGTGGTAGCATGCAATATAATCAAGATGATATTGATATTGGAGAAAGATTACGTAGTATACGTGAAGGAATGAAAATGACTAGAGAAGAATTCTCAGAAAAAATTGATATTACAGATTCTTTTTTAGGTCAAATCGAAAGAGGAGAACGTGCACTTAGTGTTAGAACATTAAGAAAAGTCGTTAGATATACTGGTGCTTCTGCTGATTATTTATTATTTGGTAAAGGACCTGGTAATGAAACAATACAAAAAATCAATAATATTTTAACACTTAATTCTCAAACAACTTCAGACTTTATTTATCATATTGTGTTATGTTCAAGTGATTTTTGTAAAAAATTTGATAATGAAAATATAGAATAAAAGGGAATTCACATTCTCTTTTATTTTAGTTTTTAACTTAAATTTTCTGCTAATTTTAATTCAGACTCTGTTATATTAAAATTTTGACCATTATTTTTTATTAATAAATGGATATTCTCTACTGTTCTCATTTCTTTTAATGTATTTTCTATTGGTAACACATTATCTATTTGAATTTTCATTTTATTATATTCCTTTTCCATTCCCTCAAAATTCTTATTATTATAATATTCTTTCCAATTATTAATATATGTATTTAATTTTTCTATAGAATTTGACTGGTAGTCTAACTCATTTTTTATATTATTTGATACATTATTTATTATAACATCTTTTCCTTTTTTAATTAAATTATTAACTGTATAGTTTATTTTTCCTTTTTGATATGCCTTGTCTACCACATCTTCTAAAACATTGGATACCGTATCTAATATTCCTCCATTTCCTATTGCTGTTTCTACTTGATTAATATTTTGAAATTCTCCAGTAAATATTCCTGTTACACTTTTTCCGAAATCAATTGCACTATTAATTGCTGTTTGTATTCCTCCTTTTAATCCATTTTCTATTAATGAATCCTTTATATCAATAATTTGATTTTCTATTAAATCTGGTAATATTGCTCTTAGACCAACATCAATTGCAGAATTAATTGTTTTTCCTAATACACTATTTAAAAAATTATTTTGTTTTTTTTCTATTTCAATATTATTATTTATTGTGTTTTCTATTTCCATTTATTTTTCCTCCTATTTTTTATTATAAAATTATTTTTTTATTAATTATTATTTATTATTTATTATTATTTAATTATTATTTTTTTATTTTTTAATTATTATTTTATTATTATTTAATTATTATTTTATTATTTTTTTATTTAATTATTATTTTAAATAATTAAAATAAATTTTTTAATTATTATTTTTTATTTTTTAAAAAATATTTAAAAAAAAATATTAATTAATTTCCAAAAAAATAATAAATTTAAAAAATAAATATTCCATTTTTTTAAATTTTTATAATTTATTTTTTTCCAGGGAAATTTTGGGTTGCTTTTTACAAATGTTGAATATTATTATTTGATACATTCTTTGTCAATAAAAAACTGTATATTCAAAAATTTTATTTAATCTTATCATAATTTTAAAATTTTGGCTTGCCCCTAGTATTAGCTATTATATCTTTGTTAATTTTTCGTCTATTTTTTTACATATATTTACAATTGCAATATATTATCTTTTATTTTTCTTTTTCAGCAATCCCTTTGTTTTAAGGCTTTTTCAAAATTTAAATAACTTTTTATTCATTTTTTCCTTTTATAAAATCTATTTGTATCTCTTTTTTATAACTTTATACTATAAGATAAAAATGTCTATAACCCTTTATTTCCGATAATTCATAAGTTTTACATCTTTATATTGATAATACTTTTTTTATGGATTTTTTCCTTACTACTATAATATCATTTTTTACAATTCTTCTCCCTTCAAAAATTTCTTAATCCTTCTTGGTATTTTTTAGAATTTTTTTATTTTAAATTTTTTGACATTTATTTTGGAATTAATTTTTATAAATATTCATAGTTTTTTATAATTATTTATTTTATATTTTTCCAAAAATAAAACGATTTATTTTTTATTTTTTTACCAATTTTTTAAATTTATTTTAATATATTTTTAATTATTATTTTTTTATAATTTTTATTTTTTAATTTTAAATTTTATTTTTTATATTATTTTTTTATTTTTATAAAAAATATATTATTTAATTATTATTTTTATTTTATATTATTTTTAAAAAATATTTTTATAATTTTATTTATTAATATTAATAAAAATTTATTATTAATTCTTATTTTTTATTAATTTATTTATTATAATAAATATTTTTATATTAAATATTATAAATTATTTTTTTGTTTTTATTTTTTGTACAAATTAAATTTATTTTATTTTTTAACATTTAATGGTATTTTTATGTTCTAAATATGATATTATATTTTTTAAATTTTTTATATATACTTTTTTTCTGTTTTTGATAAAATTTAATATAGCCCTAAGATTTAAAATATTAAAAAATTTAAAAGCCGTTTTTATTTTTACATATATTACCATCAAATTTTCTTTTAAAAATTTTCCGTATTTCTACATTATAAAAATACTTTAATAATTACTTTATTATTATATTATTTTTAGTTTAATTAAAAAAATATATTATTATATTTTTTATAATATTTAAAAAAAATATTTTTATTATTTAATTTAATATATTTTTTGAATATATTTTTAAAATTTTCTAATTTAAATTTTTAATAATTTTTTTATTATTAATTTTTATATTTTTTTCATTATTTATTAAAATAAATATTTTTTATTAAATTATTTATTTTAATTTTTTTATTTAAATATTATAAATTCTTTTTAAAATTATTTTCCACAAATATTTTTTTATTTATAAAATATTTTTTAAATATTTTATATTTATTTAATTTTTATTTTTACATATTTTTAAAATTTTTATTTATTATTTTTTTTATAATTATTTATTTCTATTTTAAGTGAAAAAACTTTTTATTTTAAAAAAATTAGTATAAATTTTATACATAAAATATATCTAAATATTATCTTGTAATTTTAGATTCTTTTTTATATTCAACTTTTCCATTTTTTTATAAATTTTAAGCTAGCCCTAAGAATCATGAAAGTATAAAAAATAAAAGCCATAATATTGTTTTACATATATTACCATTTGATTGTTCTTGAATATTTTTTAAATTTTTATTTTAACTATTAATATATTATTTTAAATTTATTTGATAAAAAATAGATTAATTTATTATTGTATTTTTTATAATATTATTTATATTATTTAAAAAAAGTTTTCTTAAATTAAATAAAAAATTTTTTATTTAATTTAATATATTATTATTAAAAATATTTTTAATAATTTTTATTTTAATAATTTATTTTTTATTATAATAATTTTTAAATTTATTTTTTATCTTTTTTATTTAATTATTTATTTTAATTTTTTATATTTAAATATTATTTTAAAAATATTTTCTGTTTTTATTATTTTTTATTTTCTATTTATTATTTTTTTAATTTTTATTTTTTTATTATTTAATTATAATATTTTTTATTTTTTTATAAATATTTTTCCAAAAAAGTAAAAAATAATTTTTCTTTTTTTTAGAAATATTTATTTTTTTGTTTTCCAAAATTACTTTTTAAATTTTTTTCTATACCTTGTTTTATGACTATCTCATTACATAATCTTCTTTTAGCTCTAACTATCTTTTAAAAGTTTTTTAATTTGCTACTTTTTTAGTACTTTAGCCTGTCCCTAGGTTTTAACCTTAAAAGCCTCATTAATTATGGCACTATTTTTTACCATTTTTTGTAATATGTTGTAATTTTATAGTTTATTCTTTTTATAAAAAACCTTGATTTTTCAAGCTTTCTTAATCTTTTGATTAAAAACCTCTTATCTTTTCCAGAAATTAAAAACTTTTTTTGAAGAGATTTTATATATTTTTGTCAAAATTTATTCTTCGAATTCCTTTATTTCCGCAATTATCTTTTGAAAATATTAATTGTAAAAAGCTATTAATTTTATGATATTTTTCCTTCCTCATAAAAATTCTTTTTCCAAATTTCTTGTTACCCTTTTCAGTTATAATTTTATATTTTCTAAAAATTTCTTTAATTACCAAATAATAGATTCCATTTTTTTTGTTATTTTTTTCTATAATTAATATTAATTTATTTTTATCTATTTTTAATTCTTTTTCCAATTTATTTAATAAAAAATATATTTTTTTAATATAATTAATTTGTGATTTTATATAAAAAATAATTTCATCACTAATTAAAAAATATTTTTTAAATTTATTAAATTTATTTTTTTCATAATTAATTATTATTAAATTATTTTTTTTATTTAATTTTTTTATTTTATCTAAATTAAAATATTTATTTATTTTTAATATTTTTTTATTTTTATATTTTTTTATTATTTTATTTATATTATATTTTTTTAAATTATATAAAAATATTATTTTATTTTTTTCTATATTTATATCTCCCCCTCTATTAAATTTTTTTCAAAATCACTTGCTTCAATATTAATTAAAATATGTTCATTTCCAACAAACATTAAACACTCTCCTCTTCTTAATGATTTTATTTCTATTTTTTCTTTTTCTGAAATATTTGAATATTGAGATAATAAATTTATATTTTCTTCTTCTAATGAAAAAAATGTTTTTATACTAGAATTATTTAAAATACTTTTTCCATATGTGCCATTTTCTAAACTGAATAAATCACTAATATCTTGTGTAATTGCTACACTACTTCCACCATATTTTCTTATTGTTTTAAATATTTTATAAATAAATTTTGCAACTTCTTTTGTAGAAGTTACTCCTATTAGTCTCCAAATTTCATCTAAATAAATTGCTTTTTTTATTTTTCTATTTATTTTAATTTTATCCCAAAATAAATCTGTAAATAAATACATTCCATATTTTAAATTATCTTCACCTAATTCATATACATCTGCAATTATTAATTTATTATTTAATTTAATATTTGTATAATTATTAAAAAATTTTAATGAACCTTTTATAAATGGAATTAATTTTATTTTAAATTTTTTTGTTTTTTCATCATTTAATATATTATAAAAATCTTCAAGTATCGGCATATCTTTACTTGTTTTAAATTGTCTTTTTTTATATAAAGTTTTATCATTAAAATTTATTCCTTTATTTTTATAAACTTCAATTATTTTTTCTTCTAATAATCCTTTTTCTTCTTCATTTATTTCACCAAAAACTAAATTAAAAAATCCAATTAATTTTCCTATTTTTGTTGCCAAATATCCATGTTCATTTTCTTCTATACTTTCTTTTCTAATATCAAAAATATTTATATAATTATTAGATGTTGGTCCTATTTTTATAATTGTTCCATTTAAATTTTTTCCTAATTTATTATATTCTTTTTCAGGGTCAATTATATATTGTTCAATTCCTAATAAAGTATTTCTTAATATTAATAATTTAGTATAAAAAGATTTTCCTGCACCACTTGTTCCGAAAATGCACATATTAGCATTTTTATATTTATCTGTATTATATCTATCAATTAATACTAATGAATTATTATATATATTATTTCCAAAATAAATTCCGCTTTCTTCAAATATAGATGATGAAATAAATGGGTATGTACTAACTAATCCACTTGTTAAAATATTCCTTTTAGCAACACTTTTTAAATCTTTATTATTTTCTGCTAATGGTAAACATGATAAAAATAATTGTTCCTGTCTAAAATTTGCTCTTCTTGTTTGTAGTCCTTTACTTTGTAATAAAGCTTCTATTTTATCTAAATTTTTTTCTAGTTCTTCTTTACTTTCTGAAAAAATATTTAAATAAATATATAAATAATATATTTCTTCGCCATTTATTTGAATTTCTTTTCTAATATATTTTGCATCATTATAAGAAAAAAGTGCAATATCAATATCTTGTCTATTTTCTTTTCCCTCTTTTAATTCTAATCCTACATTACCTATATTATATGTTAATTCTTTTATTGCATTTATATTATTTAATTTTTCATAAAATATTGATATATTCATATTTACATTTGTTTCCATTAGCGTTTTTAAAATTAATTCATCATATTCTCTATAATAATTTACAATAATTAATCCTGAATAATAAAATCCATCTATTTCTAAATATTTTGGATTATTTAAATTTATATAAGATGGACTTATATAATCTTTTTCTGTATATGCTCCTTTTTTTAAAATAATTACCACTCCCTTAAAATTTTAAAAATTTTTTTGAATTTAAAAAAGAATATATTATTTCTTTTGTTTCTTCTTTTGAACATTCTAATACTATATTTCCACATCTTGATAAATTTTCTTTAATTTTAAAATATTTTTCATTTAATTCTTGAAATATATTTTCTTCTTCAGATTTTATTTTATTATTATTTATTATTAAAAAAATGTTTTTTGATGAAGATTTATTTTTATTATTTTTTTCTTGAATAAAATTAATATAATCTTCTTGATATTTTTGCATAATATTTTTTATTTCTTTTTGTGAATTTTGTATTTTTTTTATATGTTGATTTAAATTTTCTTTTTTACTTTGAATTAATATTTGAATATCAAAATTACAAGATTTTAAAAAAATTTTATAAGAATTCAATATAGCTTCTTTTTCTAATTGTGTTTTTAAATTATAATTTATTGGAATTATTTTTAATATTTTTATATATTTATTTTTATTTATTTTAATAATTCCTCTTTCTAATATTTTTTCTATTGGTATCCATTTTTGAATCGGTTTTATATTTTCCTCCTTTCTAATTTATGAACAAGCTTAATATTGAAATTATTTTACTATCCTTTTTATGTTTTGTCAAGGATTTTTCATCGACAAATTTCGACATTTATATATCTGAAATATAAAAGGAAAAAAGTGGGACTGTCCCAAAATTTCCAAAAAAAAATGTATAAATAAAAAATTATTGTACATAATATTTGTATAAGGTTAATATCAGTTGAGTGAAGAGTATTAATGGATTAAAATTTAGTTCATTAATATTCGAGCAAAGATGTATATTAGTTTATTTTTATGGATTAGTATATGTCGGCGATAAGAATATATTATGTGTATGTAAGCTGTATTTTTATTTAAATTTTCAAGGATTATTTTTATATTTTATATATGGTTAAATTATATGTAATATATTTGAACTAAGATTATTCTTATATTATATGGGATTGTTATTAGTCCCTCGAGGATGAATATGGTTTCTACTAATATATTTATAGTCGAGCAACTGATTAATATATGTGGTGTATAGTTTATTTGTATAGCAATATACATTAGATTAGACCACTATGTATATTAGTTTGAGTGGAGATTGTTATTAGCTTTATAGATAAGAGGATTCCTTTATTGAGGAATCCTCTTAATTTTATATGTCTAGATTTTTTACAAATTTTGCATTTTGCTCTATAAATTTTCTTCTTGGGTCTACTTCATCTCCCATTAATATTGTAAATATTTCATCAGCTTTTATTGCATCTTCCATAGTTACTTGTATTAATGTTCTTCTTGCAGGGTCCATTGTTGTTTCCCATAATTGTTCTGGGTTCATTTCTCCTAAACCTTTATATCTTTGTATAGAAACCGTATCTCTTGCTATACCTTTTTCTGCTAATTCTTTAAATGCATTTTCAAGACCTTCATCTGTATAACAATATATATCTTGCATTCCTTTTTTAGATAATTTAAATAATGGTGGTTGTGCTAAATAAACATTTCCATTTTCAATAAGTGGTCTCATATATCTAAAGAAAAATGTTAATAGTAATGTTCTAATATGTGCTCCATCAACATCAGCATCAGCCATTATTATTACTTTTCCATATCTTATTTTTGTTATATCAAATTCATTTCCAATTCCAGCTCCAATTGCAATTATTACTGGATTTAATTTATCATTACCATAAATTTTATCTGCTCTTGCTTTTTCAACATTAAGCATTTTTCCCCATAATGGTAATATAGCTTGGAATTTTCTGTCTCTTCCTTGTTTTGCACTTCCTCCTGCAGAATCTCCCTCTACTATATATACTTCACATTCTTCTGCAACTTTACTACTGCAGTCTGCTAATTTTCCTGGTAATGTAGATGTTTCTAATGCGCTTTTTCTACGTACTAATTCTCTAGCTTTTCTTGCAGCTTCTCTTGCTCTTGCAGCACTTACACATTTTTCCAATATAGCTTTAGCTACATTAGGATTTTCCTCTAAAAATGTTGATAATGCTTCATTAACCATACTTTGTACAACACCAGTTACTTCACTATTTCCTAATTTTGTTTTTGTTTGTCCTTCAAATTGTGGTTCTCTAACTTTTACAGAAACTACAGCTGTAATTCCCTCTCTTATATCTTCACCTTGTAAATTTGAATCTTTTTCTTTTAAGAAATTGTGTCCTCTTGCATAATCATTAAATACTTTTGTTAATGCTCTTTTAAATCCTTCTAAATGTGTTCCACCTTCTATTGTATTTATATTATTTACAAATGTATGTATATTTTCAGAATAACTTGAAGTATATTGAATTGCAATTTCAACAGGAACTTCTCCATCTTTTTCAATATATATAGGATTTGGATGTAATTTTTCTTTATTTTTATTTAAAAATTCAACAAAAGATTTTAACCCACCTTCAAAACAAAATTCTGCTTTTTTTGGTTGTTCTCCTCTTTTATCTTCTATTGTTATTTTTAATCCTTTTGTTAAAAATGCAATTTCTCTAAATCTTGTTTCTAATGTTTCATAATCATATTCAAGTGTTTCAAAAATTGTATCATCAGCAAGAAATCTAACTTTTGTTCCTGTTTTTTTAGATTCTCCTATTTTTTCAAGTTTTCTTACTGTTTTTCCCTTTTCAAAATACATTTGGAATATTCCACCATCTCTTTGGATTGTTACTTCTGTCCAATTTGACAATGCATTTACAACAGATGCTCCTACACCATGTAAACCTCCTGATACTTTATATCCACTATCTCCACCAAATTTTCCTCCTGCATGTAAAACTGTATAAACAGTCTCAGCTGTAGATATATGTGTTTTTGGATGTATTTCAACAGGTATTCCTCTACCATTATCTTCTACAGATATTACATTTCCAGGTTCTATAATTACATTTATTTCTGTACAATATCCTGCTAATGCTTCATCAACACCATTATCAACTATTTCATATACTAAATGATGTAATCCTCTTATAGATGTACTTCCTATATACATTCCAGGTCTTTTTCTTACTGGGTCTAATCCTTCTAATACTTGTATTTGTTCTGCCCCATATTTGTGTTCATATTTTTCCATTATTTTTCCTTCCTTTCAATAGCACAAAATTGGAAAATTTTTCATCTCAAAATGTACTTAATTTTTTTCAATAACATCTCCGTCCACAACATTATATAAAAAATATTTTAAATTTTCAAGTTTTATTTTTTCTGTACATGTTATTATTACTTGAATGTTATTTATATTATCTAAAAAATTTTTTATTCTTTTGTTATCTAATTCAGACATAAAATCATCTAATAATAATATTGGATATTCTCCTATATCATCATAAATTACTTGTAGTTCTGAAAGTTTTAAAGAAAGTATTGTTGTTCTATTTTGTCCTTGTGAACCATAAATATCTACTTCTTTTCCATTTATATATATCATAAAATCGTCTCTGTGTATACCCTTTGTTGTAAATCCTTTTATAATATCTAACTTCCTTCTTGATTTTAACTCATTTAAAAAATTTTGTCTAGTATTTGCATCAGAAAAATATTTTATTTCTATTTTTTCTTTTCCTTGTGTAATATCTTCATGAATTTTTTCTATTTTATTTTTTATTTTTTCTATATATTCTTTTCTATATTCATATATTTTTATTCCATATTCAATTAATTTTTCATCCCAAATTTCTAATAAATTTTCATCTTTATTTTCTAATTTAATTTGTTTTAAATAATTATTTCTTTGTTCTAAAGTCTTCATATATAATGTTAATAAATGCATATAATTTGGTCTTAATTGGCTGAGCATAACATCTAAAAATTTTCTTCTATTTTGTGGTCCACCTTTTAATATATTTATATCATCAGGTGTAAAAATTACAATATTTATATTTCCTAATAATTCACTTAATTTTTTTAATTTAATTCCATTTAAATAAATATTTTTTTTGTCTCCTATTTCTACTTTTATTTTTCCTTCTCTATCTTTTTTATTAAATTTAATTTCTATTTCTGCTTTTTCTTTTTCAAATTTAATTAATTCTTTTTCTTTATTTGTTCTAAATGATTTTCCAATACTACACATATATATTGATTCTATTATATTTGTTTTTCCTTGTGCATTTTCTCCAAAAAAAATATTTATATTTTTATTTAATTTAATTTCTTCATTATTATAATTTCTAAAATTGGTTAATTTGATATTATTTATCCACATATTATTCTCCATTTGTGTATTATTTTTTTATTTTTATATATTTTTTATTATTTTTTTAATATAAAATTATATTATTAAAAAATAAAAACGGCTTATTTTGGATTTTCGCGCTTCGTTTTTTTATTATTTTTTAATTTTTTTCTAATTTTTTTGAATTTTTTCTTATTTTTTTAATTTTATTTTTATTTTTTTATTATTTTTTTATTATTTTTTTTAATATTTATTTAATATTTTTCTAAAAAGTCGAAAATCTCTTTTTTTCTTTTTTTTACTAATTTATTCTAATTTATTCTTTTTTTCTCATTTATCAAAAAAACTGTCAGAGGAAAATCCCTCTGACAAAAATAATTATTCTTTTAATCTTATTGGTAAAATCATATAAACATAATCATTGTTTTCCACAGATTTTACTAAACATGGGGATATGTTTGTTCCAAATTCAACATAAACTTCTTCATCATCTATTGCTTTTAAACTATCTAGAAAATATTTTGGATTAAATCCTGCTTCAATATTTTTTCCCTCTGTTGAAATATATATTTCTTCTTTTGCCTCTCCTGTTTGATTTGTACATGATATTGTTATTTTTCCAATATCAACAGATACTTTTACAGGATATTTTTTCTCTTTTTCCATTGATGATGAAGATATTAAACTTATTCTTTCAAAACTATTTTGTAAATTATTTTTATTTACTCTTATTCTTGTTTCCCAACTGCTTGGTATTACTGTTTTATAATTTAAAAATTCTCCATCTAATATTCTTGTTACTACTTTACAGTTTTCCATCTCAAATAATGCTTGATTTTTTGCAATTCCTATTTTTATATTATCAAATGAATCTAATAATATTTTATTAATTTCATTTAATGTTTTTCCTGGTATTACTGCTTTGAAATCATTTACTTTTGTTTGTAAATATATACTTCTTAATGCTAATCTAAAACCATCTACTGCAACAACATTTAATTTATTGTTTTCCACTTCAAATAAACAACCTGTGAATATTGGTCTGTTTTCTTCGTTACTAACTGCAAATATTGTTCTTTTTATCATATTTTTTAACATATTTTGTTCTAGTGATATTGAATTCTCTATTTCTATTTTTGGTAATTCTGGGAATTCATCTGGATTCATTGTTGTTAATTTATATAAAGCTCCTTCACATTCTATTTCTAATAAGTTGTTTGAATTTAATGAAATACTAATTTCTGTATCAGGTAATTTTCTTATTATTTCACTAAACATTATTGCATTTACTACTGTAGAACCTTGTTCTTCTACTTCACATTTCATTATATATTCTATTCCTATTTCTAAATCATATGTTGTTAATTTTATTTCATTATCATTAGTTTGTATAAGTATTCCTTCTAATATAGGCATTGTTGTTTTTGAAGCAACACCTTTAACTACGGAATTTAGTGCTTTAAGGATATTATCCCTATAACAAACGATTTTCATTTTGCTTCTCTCCTTTATTATTATTAAATATAATATAAATATTATTAGTAGTAATAGTATTAGGTCCTGTGGATAATGTGGAAAACTATGTGGAAAGTATGTAACCCTAAGAAAAAATCTTGTGTATAATTTTGTGGATAGTTTACCAATTTTTCCACACTATTAATTTTTAAATATGGATAACTTACTTATTAACAGTTTATCAACAAGAAATTCACAATATGGTGTGGATATCCAATCTAGCTGTTCCGTAAGTAAAGATAACTTAAATGTAACCGAAAATTTATTTGTAGAACATTTTTTTTTATTTGGACCTTTTTTTATTTACTTTACTATTGTTCACCATTTATAATTATGTTTTTAACACTTTCCACAATTAATTTTGTGTTATTTTTTTCTTTAACTTCTTTTTCAATTTTTTTACAAGCATGCATTACTGTTGAATGATCTCTATTTCCGAAGTCCTCTCCGATTTTTGGATAAGACATATTTGCTACTTCTCTACATAGATACATTGCTATTTGTCTTGGAAATGCTATTTCATTTGATCTTTTATTACTTGATAAATCATCTTTATTAATATTAAAATATTTAGCAACTACTTCTTGTACATATTCTGAAGATAATACTTTTTCATTTGCTGCTTTAAATTCATTTATTGTATTTTCGGCTAATTCTATTGTTATTGGACTGTGTGTAAGTGAAGCTCTTGCAATTATTTTATTAAATACACCCTCTAATTCTCTTATGTTTGAGTCTATTTTATTGGCAATATTTGACAATATTATATCATCTACTATGATATTTTCGTCTTGAGCTTTTTTTCTAAGTATTGCTAAACGTGTTTCATAATCTGGACAAGATATATCTGCTAATAACCCCCATTCAAATCTTGATTTTAACCTATCTTCAAGAAAAGGAATATCTCTTGGAGGTTTATCACTAGAGATTATTATTTGTTTTTTGTCTTCATATAGTGCATTAAATGTATGGAAAAATTCTTCTTGAACTCTTTCTTTTCCAGCTATAAATTGAATATCATCTATAAGTAATACATCTATTGTTCTATATGTATTCCTAAATATTTCATTTTTATTATCTTTAATAGCATTTATTAATTGGTTTGTAAATTTTTCTGATGTTACATATAAAATTTTTGTATTTCTATTGTTTTGCAAAATTCTGTTTCCTATAGCATGCATAAGGTGTGTTTTTCCAAGACCTACTCCACCATACAAAAAAAGTGGATTATAAGATTCTCCTGGCTTATCCCCTACTGCTATTGCTGCAGCATGTGCAAAACGATTGTTATTTCCTACTACAAAAGTTTCAAATGTATATTTATGATTAAGTGTTTTGTTTGAAACATCTAAATCTGCATCTGTATTATTGTTTTGTGAGTTTGATATTATTGTTTCATCTTTAACTTGTTTTTTATCTTCATCATAAATTACAGAAAATGTCCATTCTTTATTTGTTAAATATTGAAATGTATTAAGGATTAAATCAGCATATCTTGTTGTTAATAAGTCATGATGATATTCAGAAAAAGCTTTAAATACTATATGATCATCAGTCATTTCAACTATTTCTAATCTCTTTAACCAAGTATTATATGCAATCTGAGTTACTTCGTCTTTTAATAGTAATTTGGCTTGATTTAGTAGTTCATCTTTATCATATTGCATTTTAAAACATCCTTTCAATAATATAAAAATCATAAAGTTATCCACAATGTTTTCCACATGTGTGGATAACTTTGTAATAATTATGTAATAATGATGAAAAATTTTTCGAACGAATTTTTTTACTTCTATCCCCTATTTTTCATTTCCCATATAATATCAAAATATTACACAAATAGTCAATAGAAATGTGGATAATTTTTTAAAAATGTGGATAATTTTAAAAAATTCTGTGGAAAACTGATTAATATTACAAAAATATTACAAATTTTTATCTTTTATATATTATTTTTTTTGAAAAATCAATAGAAAAATTTAAAATTTAAAAATTTTTTAAAACTATTGACAAAACTGCTTCTTTTGATGTATAATCGATATGCTTGTTATTTTGTAACAAATATTTCCAAAAGGAATTAATATATAACATTAGAAATTAGGAGGTGCAATAATGAAAAGAACATATCAACCAAAAAATAGACAAAGAAATAAAGAACACGGATTTATGAAAAGAATGTCAACAAGAGCAGGAAGAAACATATTAAAAGCAAGAAGAGCAAAAGGAAGAAAAAAAATCTGTGCTTAATGAAAGTAGCTAAAGGTCTAGGCCTTTAGTTGTTTTTATAAGATAATAAAAAATCTTTAAAAATACCCATTAGCCTTTAAAAAAATAAGGAATAGGGGAGAAAAAATGAAAAATACAGAAATGTTAAAAAAGAATTATGAATTCAGATTAGTACTAGAAAAGGGTAAATTTTATGTAGAAAAAGAACTACAAATAGTAGTACTAAAAAATAATAAAAAAAATAATTTTTTAGGTATTGCAATAGGAACAAAAAATGGAAAAGCTTTCCAGAGAAATAGAGCAAAAAGAATAATTAGAGAATGTTATAAAAACCTAGAAGAACAAATAATAGAAGGAAATACAATAGTTGTTTTAATAAAAAAAGATTTTAATTTAAAAGAACTAAAATATAAAGAAGTTTTTGAGTTAATGAAAAACTGTTTTAAAAAGGCAAAAATTGTAAAAGAAGAAGAATAAAAAATGAAAAAAATTTGTATATTTTTAATTAATTTTTATCAAAAAAATATATCTAAATTTTTAGAATATAAAAATATCAGATGTAAATATTATCCTAGTTGTTCTGAATATACAAAACAAGCAATAGAGAAATATGGAGCATTTAAAGGAAGTATAATTGGAGCAAAAAGGATTTTAAGATGTAATCCTTTTTCAAAAGGAGGATATGACCCATTAAAATAGAAAGGGGCAAAAAATGATAAGTTTTTTAGCTAATTTATTTGGTTATATATTAAATTTTATATATAATTTTATACAAAATTATGGACTTGCAATTATATTATTTTCAATACTTATAAAAATATTGATGATACCAATATCAATAAAACAACAAAAAGCAATGAAAAAAAATCTAAAAATGCAAGAAAAAATGAAAGAAATACAGTTTAAATATAAAAATAATCCAGAGATGTTAAGCCAAGCAACAATGGAATTATATAAAACTGAAAAAATAAATCCATTTGGAGGATGTTTAAGTGCTATCATACAAATAATATTATTATTAGCAGTATTTTACTTAGTAAGATCTCCATTAACATATATGAAAAAAATATCTCCAGATGTTATAGATAAATATTCAAATGTTGTTAAACAATATGAATTAAGTGAAATAAGTGGTTATCCAGAAATAGATATAATAAGAGAAATAGATAACATAAAAGAATTAAGAAATAAAGAAATAACTGAAAATTCTGAAGAAAAAGTAAGTATTTCAGAGATAAAAGAAGAAGAATTAAATTCTATGCAAATAAATATGAATTTCTTAGGACTTAATTTAGCACAAATACCTACAAAAAGTTCAGATTGGAAGGCATATATAATACCGGCATTATATGTTATAGTTTCAGTAATATCTATGAGATTAACAACAAGTATTAATAAAAATAATACAAAAGATAAAGAAACAAGTAAAAGTGATGAAAAAGCATTAATTAAGAAAGAAGAAGAGTTTGACCCAATGGCTCAAATGAATAAAAATATGTCATTAATGTTTCCAATAATGTATTTAGCAGTAGCATTAATAGCGCCATTAGGACTAGCTTTATATTGGCTAACAAATAGTTTATTAATGATTGTTGAAAGATTAGCATTAAATAAACTTCTAAAAGATGAGGAGGAAAAATAAATGGCAAAAAGTGTTATTTCTGAAGGAAAAACAAAAGCTGAAGCAATTGAAAAAGGTTTAAAGCAAATAAACTTACCAAAAGAATTAGTTGAAATAAAAGTTATTGAAGAAAATAAAAAAAGTTTTTTTGATATATTAGCACCTAAAATTGTAAAAGTAGAAATAAAAGAAAAAGAAGCTAAAAAGCCAGAAGAATTCGAAATTGAAACAACAGAAGAAGAATTAGAAAAAGCTAAAACAGATATAGATAAATTTTTAAATGAATTTCTTAAAAATTTACCAGAAGATACAAAATATGAATTAACAATAAAAGACAAATGTATTTATGCATCAATTACTGGTTCAAAAATAGGAAATTTGATAGGATATAGAGGAGAAGCATTATATGCTTTAGAAAATATATTAAAAGCCATTGCAAACAAAACATCTGAGAATAAAGTAATAGTTAGATTAGATATTGAAGGATATAAAGAAAAAAGGATAAAAACATTAGAAGATTTTGCAAAAAGAAAGGCTCAAATAGTTGAAAAAACAGGAAAAACAATTATACTTGAACCAATGCAAGCATATGAAAGAAAAATAATACATAGTTTTATACAAAATAACCCAAAAGTAGAAACAAGAAGTATAGGACAAGAACCACATAGAAAAATAGTAATTTCAAAAAAATAATAAAAAATCGGAAGTCAAAGTTCGGATTTTAATCAAAAGATTAAATAGAACTTTGGCTATTTTTAATAGGAGGTAATTATGAGTACAATAGTATCAATTGCTACAGCACCAGGGATTGGTGGAATTGGAATAATAAGAATGAGTGGAGAAAAAACATTTGAAATAATAGAAAAAATATTTAAACCAAAAAATCCTCAAAAAATAGAAGATATAAAAGGTTATAGTATTAAATATGGAAATATTGTAGATGAAGAAGAAATAATAGATGAAGTCTTAGTATCTTATTTTAAAGCTCCTAAAAGCTATACAACAGAAAATATGTGTGAAATAAATTCACATGGTGGAAATGTAGTAGAGAAAAAGATATTAGAAATATGCTTAAAAAATGGAGCAGAGTTAGCAGAACCAGGAGAATTTACTAAAAGAGCATTTTTAAATGGTAGAATAGATTTAGCACAAGCTGAATCTGTAATAGATATTATAAATGCAAAATCAGAAAAAGAAATGAAAAGTGGAATAAAGCAATTAGAAGGTTTTTTATCAAAAGAAATAAGTAAAATAAAACAAGAAATACTAGATGTATTAGTAAATGTAGATGTAACAATAGATTATCCTGAATATGATGTGCCAGAAGTTCAAGAAAATGAGATAGAAAAAATGCTTAAAAGTATAAATATTAAATTACAAAATCTAGAAAAATCTTTTGATAATGGAAAAATAATAAAAGAAGGAATAAAAACAGCTATAATAGGAAAACCAAATGCAGGGAAATCTTCACTTTTAAATGCAATATTAAAAGAAAATAGAGCAATAGTAACAGATATAGAAGGTACTACAAGAGATACAATAGAGGAATTTGTAACAATAAATGGAATTCCTTTAAAAATTATTGATACAGCTGGAATAAGAGAAGCAAAAGATGAGGTTGAAAAAATAGGAATAACAAAATCAATAAAAGAGGCAGAAGAAGCAGATTTAATAATTGCAATATTTGATAGTTCAAAAGAATTAACAAAAGAAGATGAAGAAATATTAAAAATAATAGAAGGAAAAAAAGTAATAATATTATTAAATAAAATAGATTTAAAATCAGTTATAACAGAAAATGACGAAAGATTAACAAAAGTTACAAAAAATATATTAAAAATATCAGCATTAAATAAAGAGGGAATAGAAAATATTTATGAAAAAATATCTGAAATGTTTAATTTGAATGAAATTAATTTAGATAATAATGTTTTAATAACAAATATAAGACATAAAAATATAATTTCAAATGCCATAGAAAACGTTAAAAAGGCAAATGAGGCATTAAAAATGAATATGCCTATAGACATTATAGCTATATATTTAAAAGAGATTCTAGAGGATTTAGGAGAAATAACAGGAGAAGTTGTAACAGATGATATAATAAAAGAAATATTTTCTAAATTTTGCTTAGGCAAATAAATCAAAAATAAGACAATTTTAAAATACAGACATATAATTTAACACAAAAATAATTAAAAACGGAATATAACGATTTTGAAAAGAAATAGAGTAATATATAAAACAAGAAAGAGGAGAAGAAAATGAGTTATTTTGCAGGAGATTATGATATAGCAGTAATTGGTGCAGGACATGCAGGATGTGAGGCAGGATTAGCTGCTGCAAGACTTGGAATGAAAACATTAATATTTTCAATAAGTCTTGAAGCAATTGCAAATATGCCATGTAACCCTCATATAGGAGGAAGTTCAAAAGGACATTTAGTAAGAGAGATAGATGCGCTTGGTGGAGAAATGGCAAAAAATATAGATAAAACAATGATACAAATAAAAATGTTAAATACATCAAAAGGGCCAGCAGTACATTCATTAAGAGCACAAGCAGATAGAAAAAGATATCAAATGGAAATGAAACATACTCTTGAAAAACAGGAAAATTTATATGTAAAACAAGCAGAAATAGTTGACATAAAAATAGAAAATAATAAAGTAAAATCTATTGAAACTAGTGTTGGTGCAATATATAATGTTAAGTCAATTATAGTAGCAACAGGGACATATTTAAAAGGAAAAATATTTATAGGAGATTTCTCAGAAGAAAGTGGGCCAGATGGAGTAGCTGCAGCTAATAGGCTATCAGAGTCTTTGAAGAAAATAGGAGTAAATTTAGTAAGATTTAAAACAGGAACACCAGCAAGAATAAATAGAAGAAGTATAGATTTTTCGAAGATGGAAGTTCAAAAAGGAGATGTAGACATAATACCATTTTCATTTGAAGATAAAATGAAACCATTTGAGCAAGTAGATTGTTATTTAACATATACAACTGAAGAAACACATAAAATAATTAGAGCAAATTTACATAGATCACCATTATATGCTGGAGTGATAGAAGGAACAGGGCCAAGATATTGTCCATCAATTGAAGATAAAGTAGTAAGATTTGCAGATAAGCCAAGGCATCAAGTATTTGTAGAACCAGTAGGTTTAGATACAGATGAAATGTATATACAAGGAATGAGTTCGTCATTACCTGAAGATGTACAAATTGCAATGTATAGAACAATTCCAGGGCTTGAAAATGCTGAATTTACTAGACCAGCATATGCAATTGAATATGATTGTATAGACCCTTCAGAATTAAAATTATCTTTAGAATATAAAAAAATAGATGGATTATTTTTCGCAGGACAAACAAATGGAACATCAGGATATGAAGAAGCAGCAGCACAAGGATTAATTGCAGGAATAAATGCCTCACAAAAAATAAAAGGAAAAGAACCATTAATATTAGATAGAACAGAAGCTTATATAGGAGTTTTAATAGATGATATTGTTACAAAAGGAACAAATGAACCATATAGGATGATGACTTCAAGGGCAGAGTATAGGCTACTTTTGAGACAAGATAATGCAGATATACGATTACTTGAAAAAGGATATGAAGTTGGTTTAATTTCTGAAGAAAGACATAATAAATTCTTAGAAAAAAAGAAAAAAATTGAAGAAGAAAAAAATAGACTTGAAAATACAGTAATAAAACCAACAGAAGAAGTGAATGAATTTTTAAGAAATGCTGGAACATCAGAAATATCAACAGGTGTAAAACTTGCAGAATTATTAAAAAGAGCAGAAATTACATATGCTTCACTTGCAACAATTGATAAAGATAGACATGATTTACCTGAACAAGTAAAAGAAGAAGTAGAAATTCAGATAAAATATGAGGGATATATAAAAATGCAAGAAGCGCAGGTTGAAAAATTTAAAAAAATGGAAAGAAAATTGCTTCCAGAAGATTTAGATTATAATGAAATTAAAGGAATTTGCCTAGAGGCAAGACAAAAATTGAATAAACACAAACCACATTCAATAGGGCAGGCTTCAAGGATTTCAGGAGTTTCTCCTGCAGATATATCAGTATTATTAGTGTATTTACAAACAATCAAAAAGAAGGGAGAAGAATAATGGAAAAAGAAGAATTTTTTAATGAAATGCAAAAAAAATTGACTATAAAGTTAAGTGTGGAGCAATTAGAGAAATTTTACAGTTATATGAGTTTGCTACTTGAATGGAATGAGAAAATGAATCTGACAGCAATTACTGAGCCAAATGAAATAATTTTAAAACATTTTGTAGATTCATTAACTATTTTAAATGAAATAAATAATAATTCTAAGGTTGTAGATGTGGGAACAGGGGCTGGATTTCCTGGAATTCCTTTAAGTATAGCAAATGAAAGCTTAAAAATAACACTTGTAGACTCATTAAATAAAAGATTAATTTTTTTACAAGAAGTTATTGATAAATTAGAATTAAAAAATATTGAAATTGTACATTCAAGAGCAGAAGATTTTGGACAAAATAAAAAATATAGAGAAAGTTTTGATATTGCAACTTCAAGAGCAGTAGCAAATTTATCAACTTTATCAGAATATTTAATTCCATTAGTAAAAATTAGTGGAAAATGTATTTGTATGAAAGCTTCTGATGTTGAAGAAGAAATTAATCAAGCTAAAAATGCCATTAATGTTCTTGGTGGAACAATAGAAAAAATAGAAGAGTTTAAATTACCTGAAAGCGATATTGGTAGAACAATAATTATAATTAATAAACAAAAGCAAACACCGAATAAGTATCCTCGAAAAGTAGGAACACCAAGTAAAGAGCCAATTAAATAATTAAAATGCTCCACGAAAAAATGTGGAGCATTTTTCACAATCTTTTTAAAACTGATTCAAAATAAAAATATAACTATTTCATAGACAAAAACATATTCTGGGTCTTCGTCTGGGGTCTTTGCCTTATTCAATAGTTATATTTTTATTTTGTAAAATTTTAAAAAATGTTTGTGAAATATTTGAGAAAATTATTGACATATTTATTAATATTATATATTATTATAGTGTAATTTGTAAATGGAGGAATAACATGGGAAAAGTAATATCAGTAGCAAATCAAAAAGGGGGAGTAGGAAAGACTACAACCACAGTTAATTTAAGTACACTTTTAGCTAAAAAAGGCAAAAAAGTTCTATTAATAGATGCTGATCCACAAGGAAATGCAACAAGTGGATTAGGAATTACAAAAGATATAGAATTATCAGTATATGATATATTGGTAGGAGATACAGAATTTAATGAGACAATACAAGAATCAGCAATAAAAAATTTGAAAGTTTGTCCATCAAACATTAGTTTGGCAGGAGCTGAAGTTGAACTTGTATCAATGCTTTCAAGAGAACAGAGATTAAAAACAAAATTAGATATTATAAAAGACCAATATGATTATATATTAATTGATTGTCCACCATCATTAGGATTAATAACTCTAAATGCTTTTACTGCTTCAGATAGTGTTTTAATACCTGTGCAATGCGAGTATTTTGCACTAGAAGGATTAGGGCAATTGTTAAATACTGTAAATTTAGTTAAAAAGCATTTAAATAAAAATCTTGAAATAGAAGGAGCTTTACTTACAATGTATGATGCTAGAACAAACCTTTCTAATCAAGTAGTTAAAGAAGTAAAAAAGTATTTTGAAAATAAAGTGTATAAAACTGTAATCCCTAGAAATGTAAGACTTAGCGAAGCCCCAAGTTATGGTATGCCTATATCTTTATATGACCCTAGATCAAAAGGGGCAAAAGCTTATGAGAAGTTCACAAAAGAACTTTTAAAAAATAATGGATAATTAATTATGAAAGGGAGATTATTATGGCAAAGATGACAGGATTAGGAAAAGGATTAGATGCTCTATTTGGAGGAGCAACAATTGAAGAGCCAGTATTAGATGAAATAGATAAAGGAAATTTAAGAAATTTAAAAATAACAGAAGTAGAACCAAATAGAGATCAACCAAGAAAGGATTTTAACCAGGAATCATTGGAAGAATTAGCAGAATCTATTAAAGAATATGGAGTTATTCAACCAATTGTTGTATCTCAAAAAGATGGATATTTTGGAATTGTTGCAGGAGAAAGAAGATGGAGAGCAGCTAAATTAGCAGGTTTAGAAGAAATACCTGCAATAATAAGAGATAATGATGAACAAACAAATAAAGAAATTGCTTTAATAGAAAATATACAAAGAGAAGATTTAAATCCATATGAAAAAGCATTAGGAATAAGAAATCTAATGGACAAGTATGGAATGACCCAAGAAGAAGTTTCTAAAAAACTTGGAAAAAGTAGGAGTAGTATTTCAAATACCGTTAGAATATTATATTTAGCACCAGATGTATTAGAATTAGTAAAACAGGGTAAACTAACAGAAGGACATTGTAAAGCTCTTGCAGGTATAACTGATGAAAAAAGACAATATGAAGTGGCTGTAAGGATGATTGAAAGAGGAGAATCAGTCAGACAAGCTGAAAGTAAGAATAGAACAACTAAAAAAGAAAAAAGATTAGACCCAAGATATAAATATTTGTATGAAGATATTGAAGATAAATTTCAAGGATTTTTTGGTACAAAAGTAAGATTAGACCAAGGTAAGAGAAAAGGTAAAATTATAATTGAATATAATAATAATGAAGACTTAGAAAGAATGTTAAATTTAATTAAAGGCTAAACGAAAAAATTTGGGTTGACAAATTGAAAAAATTTCTAAAAAATAGTATTGACAAAGTAGTAACAATGTGTTAATATATATACTGTTTCCGGTAAAAACGGAAACAACACGGAGAGGTGGTCGAGTTGGTTTATGGCACCAGTCTTGAAAATTGGCGTGCGTTTATAGCGTACCGTGGGTTCGAATC
>CALXJU010000013.1 GCA_944388705.1 uncultured Clostridia bacterium | reverse complement strand
ACTTTTCAATGTGCTTTTTTACATTTTTTAAATAATGTTTTCATATTCTATTTTTTCATAGATTACTTTACACTATCGAATTTTTCTTATTATATTCTATTTTTATTTACATTGCAACAAAAATATAAAAAGCAATGTCATAAAATAAATTTACAACATTGCTTTTATCTAAAAACTATTTATTTTCAACTGCTCTATTAGCAATCTCTATAGCTTTTGAAACTATATTACCACATGTTTTAGATGATACATTTTCCCAGCTACCACCATCTTTTTTTACTTGATCATATACACCTAATTCTTTTGCTATTTCTGTTCGTAAGTTTTCAGATATTAATTTGCTATTTCTAGACATGATTACTCATCCTTTCAAATTTAATCTGTTTTACGGACCGCTTAGAAAAAGTTAATTAACTCTTTCTAAAAATATTATTAGCAAAAAAACAAAATTTATTTGAGAAATTTTTGTTAATTATTCAGTTAAAGTTCCATTTGGAGTATTAGTAATCAATAAAATATCTTCTTCTTCACCAGTTTCAGCATTAATATAAGCTATAAAGTCAATATCTTCTACTTTTCCTTTAAATTCATAGCAAAATGTTTCTGTTTTCCATTCAGTTGGAATCATTGCTAAACCTTCACTTTTAATTTCGATTTTGTCACTCAAATTTTTTCTAGCATCATCAATAGAAATCTTAGGTGTAGGAATTTGTCTTTCATAATGACAATTTAAATATCCAGTTGTTTCTAATCCCATAATTTCTCCATTATCTAATGCAATTTTTACTTTGATTAAATCAGAATATATTAAAACATCTCCTTGCTTATAAGCATAATTAACTGTAATGAATCCATTATTTTTTAAATAATAAGTTTGTTGCATATTAGAAAAACCTTTTTCGTTTAAAAAATTTTTACCTATTTCAATAGCTTCTTCTGCACTTATTTTTTCTTCAGAAACATCTCTATTATAATTTAAAAATACAACATGTCCACCTTTTTTCGAAATTGATAATCCAATTATTTTATTATCATTAGTTGTAATCTCAAATCTATAAACTGGAATATCACCATTTTCTACAAATCCATTATTTTGTGTATTTTTTACATTATTTTTTCCAATAAATTCCTCTGCTTTTTGTTTTGCTGTTTCTTCATCAATTTCTTCTCCTGTTAATCCTTTTTTCTCACTACTTGTAATGTGTTCTGAAAATGCCCCATCATAAATTAAACCAGTATATTCATGGAAATTTTCTTCTACTACATCAAATGTACTTACTTCTGCAATTTCTGCTCCTTCGTTATTTTTCATTAAATCTTCCCAGTTCATTATTCCATTATTTAATTCATCTGACATTTCATTTAACGTATTTGATAAATCATTACTATAATTATATAATTCTTTTATTTTTCCAATTTCTTCATCAATAAGAGATTCTCCTTCTATATTTTTTCTTGAAAGAGAATAACTATATTCACTTACTTGATTTAAAAATTTTTCTGTATTTTCTAATTCTTGACTTTCAATTGGTAACATTCCTAAATAACTTTGTGCCAAATTAGACTCTCTCCATACATGTGTAAGCATTTCAGCACCATGTTCTGCTGTTTTTGAAACCATTGTTTTAGCAAGATAAGTTTTTACATTTTGTACATAATCAACAACTTCATAAAATGCTCTATTATAATCATTTTCTTTTGTAATTGCATATTTTTCTTTTTCCTTATTATAATTATATCCTAAAAAAATAATTAATATTGATAATATAACTATAATTGTAATCCAAATTATATTTTTTTTCATAACTCCTCCTTAATTAATTCTTAATTTAAAAATATTTTTGGTTTTTTTTGCAAAAATTATACAATATAATTAATTTTTATGATAAAATATTTTTAAAAATTTGAGGAGAAATTTATATGAGAAAAATAATTATATTTTATGCATCATATGGTGGTGGTCATTTATCTGCAGCTCGTTCTATAAAAGAATATATAGAAAATCATTATGATGATGTTGAATTAAAATTAGTAGATTGTATGGAATATGTAAATAAAGTAGTAAATAAAGTTACAACAAAAGCTTATACAGAAATGGCAAAAAAAGCTCCACGTACATGGGGAAGAGTTTATTGGAAATCTCAAAAAGGACCACTTGCTCATATAAGTACAACATCAAATAAAGTATTATCATTAAAATTAAATAAATTATTAAAGGATTTTCATCCTAATATTATAATATCTACACATCCATTTGGAACTCAAATGTGTGCATATTTAAAAAAATTAGGAAAATTAGATGCAAAAATCGCAACAGTAATGACTGACTACGCACCACATGACCAATGGCTTGTATTTAATAAATATGTTGATTACTATTTTGTATCACATGAAGAAATGAAAAAACAATTAATTAATAAAGGAATTTCAAAAGAAAAAGTATTTGCAACTGGTATACCACTTTCTAACAAGTTTTTATTAAAATATGATAAAAAACAAATTTTACAAAATTTTGGATTATCACCTGATAGAAAAACAGTCCTATTTTTCGGTGGTGGAGAATTTGGATTAGGAAAAACTCAAACATTTAAAATTTTTAAATCTTTTGTTGAGAACAATAATAATATACAAATTGTTGCAATTTCAGGAAAGAATTTAAAAATGAAAGAAAATTTTGAAAATCTAGTAAAAGAATTAGATAAAGAAAAATTTGTGAAAGTTTTAGAATATACTGATAAAGTTCCAGAACTTATGAGTATTTCTGATTTAGTTGTAACTAAACCTGGCGGTCTTACTACAACAGAAAGTTTAGCATCTGGTTTACCAATTGTTGTAATTAACCCAATTCCAGGTCAAGAAGAAGAAAATGCTACTTATCTTGAAAAACACAAAGTAGCTATTTGGATAAAGAAAAATGATAATGTAGAAGAAATTTTAAATAATTTATTTTCTGACCCATCTAAAATGCGTGAAATGAAAATTAGAGCTAGACTTCTTGCAAAAAAGAATTCAACTAAAGATATTTGTAAAATATTATTAAATAATTAACATGTAAAAAACCACTTCATATAATTATTATGAAGTGGTATTATTTATAGTTCTCTTCTGCCTTCTAAAGCTTTTGTTAGAGTTATTTCATCAGTATATTCTAAATCTCCTCCAACCGGAATTCCATGTGCAATTCTAGTCACTTTAATTCCTAATGGTTTTATTAATTTTGATAAATACATAGCAGTTGCTTCTCCTTCAACTCTAGGATTTGTTGCTAAAATAACTTCTTTAACTTGTCCATCCATAAGTCTTGAAAGCAATTCTTTTATTTTAATATCATCAGGTCCAATTCCATTCATTGGTGAAATTGAACCATGTAATACATGATATACTCCCTTAAATTCATGTGTTCTTTCCATTGCAATAATATCTCTTACATCTTCTACTACACATATAATTGATTGGTCTCTTTTAGGATTTCCACAAATTATACATGGATCTGTATCTGATATATTAAAACATTTACTACAGTATTTTAAATTCTTTTTAGCATTTACTATTGCAGAAACAAATTCATCTGTTTCTTCTTTTGATGCATTTAATATATAAAATGCAAGTCTTGCTGCTGTTTTGTTTCCTATGCTAGGTAATTTTTCAAATGCTTCTATTAATTTTTCTATTGATGGTGAATAAAATGACATTTGCTACTCCCTCTTTTACATTAATCCTGGTATATTAAATTTCCCCATTGAAGCACTTTGTGCATCATCAACTTGTTTAAAAGCTTGATTTATACAAGTTATTATTAAATCTTGTAACATTTCTACATCATCTGGGTCAACTACTTCTTTTTGTAATTTTAATTCTTTAATTTCTTTTTGTCCTGTAACTTTTACTGTTACAGCACCACCTCCTGCAGATGCTTCAAATTCCTTTGCAGCAAGTTCTGTTTGTGATTTTTCTAAATCTGCTTGCATTTTTTTGGCTTCTTTCATTAAACTATTTATATTCATTCCGCCAAATCCTCCCATACCTCCTGGGAAACCTCCTCTTTTTGACATTATTCATTCCTCCTCTATTCTATTATATCAAATGGTATATCAAATCCACTTGCAAAATTCGAAAGTTCCTGTTCTTCAGTCATTTCTCCTTCTTGTGGTTTTGTATCTATAAGTTTTACTGACATTGGTTTTCCACATGCTATTGAAACTTGTTCAGATATTTGTTTCATATTTTCTGGATTTTGTAAATAATCTTTATCAAATGCTGTTATTCCCTGTGGAAATTCTATTCCAACTGTCATATCATTTATTTCTACTGCATTTGTTTGTAGTAAATTTGAATATAATATCATTTTACCATTTTCTCTAAAATTGTTTACTATTTTTTTCCAATATTCTGCTGGTTTTGCATTTTTTCCTATTCCTGTAATTGAATTTACATTCATTTCTATTTTTTGATTTTCTTTTGCTTCTGCTATTTTCCTGGGTATTTGTTGTTTAGTATTTATATTAGCAGTTCTTAAATATTGTTCTATTTTATCTAGTCTTCTATATATATCATCATTATTATTTCCATTATTTGAATCACTTGTACTTTTGGTTGTATTTTCTATATATTTATCACATAATTTTATTATTCCTGCTTGAAAAACAATTAATCTTTGTGTAGATGTTTTCATATCATTTTCTAATTCAGATAATTCATATATAAGTTTTATTGCTTTTTCTTTTTCTATTTGGTCAGCCAATTCTTTTAGATTAGCTAAATCTTTTTCATTATATATTGTTAATTTTTGGTTTGTTTTGAGCATTAAAATATCTTTTATATATTTTATTATTTCCCATAAAAGATTATTTAAGTCTTTTCCTTCTTCTAATACCTTTGTAATTGCATCCATTGCCTTATCTATATCATATTCTATTATAGCTTGTGCAATGCTATGTATATAAGTAATCTTAGGTATTCCTACTAATTCTTTTATTTTATCTTCGTCTATATTATTTTCTCCATCTTGTATACATCTTTCTAATATTGATAAAGCATCTCTCATTGCTCCTTCTGATAATGAAGCAATTATATTTAATGCTTGTTTTGTAATTTGTATATTACTTTCTTTACTTACTATTTCTAATCTTTTTACAATATCTTCATCTGAAATTCTTTTAAAATCAAATCTCTGACATCTTGATAATATTGTTGCAGGCAACTTTTGTGGTTCTGTAGTAGCTAATATAAATTTTACATGTTCTGGTGGTTCTTCTAATGTTTTTAATAATGCATTAAAAGCTCCTTGTGATAACATATGAACTTCATCTATAATATATACTCTATATTTTGCTTTTGTTGGTAAAAAGTTTACTTCTTCTCTAATTGAACGTATATCTTCTACACTATTATTTGATGCAGCATCCATTTCTACTATATCTGTTAATGAACCTGATAAAGCTGATTTACATATTTCACATTCATTACATGGTTCTCCATCTTTAGGATTTAAACAATTGATTGCTCTTGCCAATACTTTTGCAGATGTTGTTTTACCAGTTCCTCTTCCACCATTAAACAAATATGCATGACCAACTCTATTTGACATTATTTGATTTTTTAATGTTTTTGTTATATGTTCTTGACCTACCATTTCTGAAAATGTTTGTGGTCTAAATTTTCTATAAAGAGCTGTGTACCCCATAATTTCACATCCTTTATATTACATTTAAAAAATGGTCTGAGTACCAATCTCTCTATGGAAAACAATCATCACATAAAAGTATCTATTTATTGCTGCTTCCTCCCGGACCTGACAAGGTTCATAGGCTTTTATTGACTTTGTTTTCCATACAGAGGTCAGTTCTCATACCATTGATATTATATACTGTTATTATGAAATTTGCAAGTAGTTTTTATTAATTTTCAAGTCTTTTAAATATTATATTTTGTAAATCAGTAATTTCTATTCCTTTAGTTCCTTCCTCAATTACATCTTCTCCTGGAATTTCTACACTAATATCTGTTTTATAAACTTTACCACTTTTTAATTTTATTGTTAATTCAAATGATATTTCTGATTGTATATCTTCTTTTTGTACATTTGTTAATTTTAATAATTGACTATGATTTATTTCTTCTGCATTTTGAGATATATATTGAGAAATATTATCTATTGCATATCTAAATGCGATTTTTCCTCCCTGATTAGATATTTCCTGTTGTTTTATATTTGACTCTAAAGCTCCTGTATATGTGATTTCTGTAGTTTCATTTTCTGTTGCATTTATAAACATTCTTTTTTCATCTGTAACTGGTTTATATATTTTTGAAGTTCCTATTTCATTTTCTTTTTTTATACTAATATTGTTTATTGTAACTGATTCTATAATCTCTGTTTTATTATAATTTGAATTTTTTTCCAAATAAATATATATATCATTATTTTCGTTTACATTAAAATTCCATTTATTTTCTGTATCATTATTTTCTATACCTTCAACTGTTTGTATTATAGAAATTTTGGTTATAGTAAAAGGCATATTAGATTCTCCTTCTACTTGATATCTTAATATAAATATTCCTGATACAAATAAAATTACAAATATAACTACTATTATTAAAATAACGTGAATTATTTTTCTATTTATTCTATTGAACATTTTTTCCTCCGTTTTTTTATTTTTCGTAATTCTTTAAAAAATTGTTTTAAAATATTTTCACATTCTTCTTTTTTTATGCCTTTTTCTACTTCCACCTTATGATTAAATGTATAATCTTCGAAAATATTTAATACAGAGCCAGCTACTCCTGTTTTTTCATCCATTGCTCCTATGTATATTTTTTTTATCCTTGAATTTATTATTGCTCCTGCACACATTGTACATGGTTCTAATGTAACATACATTTCACAATCTGTTAGTCTCCAAGATTTTAATTTCTTACTAGCTTTTTGTATTGCTATTATTTCTGCATGTTTTGTTGTATCTGTTTTTGTTTCTTTTTGATTATGCCCTTTTGCTATAATTTTTCCATCTTTGACTATTACTGCACCAACAGGCACTTCTAACTTTTTATATGCTTTTTCCGCTTCTTTTAAAGCTTGTTCCATATAATATTCTTGCATTTAATTTCTCCATTTCTTTTAATATAGAGATGTTCTATCAAATGGTTCTAACATATCAGGTATTTCATAATACATACCTTTTGTATCTACTCTTATTGATTCTATAATTATAGGTGTAGTTGGTGTACTAGCTTCACTATTATATTGTGTACTCTTTACTTCTACATCTTCTATTTCGTGTACAACATCTAGTCCTTCAATCACTTTTCCAAATGCAGTATAAAGACCATCTAAATATTCATTTTTTTCAGTCATTATAAAAAATTGTGAACTTCCTGAATTATATGATTCCTCAGCTAATGAAGGTGAATATGAAGTATAGTCATTTCTTGCCATTCCTATTACTCCTTCTTCAAATTTCAAATCATTTTGAACTCCATTTGCTGAAAATTCTCCTTTTATACAATATTCTTTATAACCACCAAATCCGCCTAATAAATCTGTTTTTCTTGCTAAACCTGTTCCATCTCCTAATCTATCTCCACCTTGTATCACAAACCCTTTTACCACTCTATGGAATGTTAATCCATCATAAAATCCATTATTTGAAAGTTGTATAAAATTACTAACCGTTTGTGGTGCTTTTTCTGGATATAATTCTATTTTTATTGTACCATATCCCTTTACTTGCATTGTTGCTATTGGTCTTTCTTCAATTTCTTTTTCTGTTTCAAATATAAAAGTTATATTATATTTTTTATATTCTAAACAGCCATCTTCATTGATTTTTATTTCTTCAGTATATGGTTCAAAAACATTACTTCCTTGTCCCATTATATAATCATTATTACTATCATATTTTATTGTTAATATTATTTTATCTCCTTTGATTTCATATGTTCCTTCTGTAATTATATATTCTGAATTTTTTTCTCCTATTTTCTTTTCGAATTCGGTTTCTGATAAAAAAGTTATTTCTCCTAGCATATTTCCACTTGTTGATTTGTATTTTTTTCCAATTTCTATTAGAGTTTTTTCTTCTAAAACATTATTTTCATTATTTATATTATCTGCATTTTCTCTTTCATTACTTTTTATCCAAATTGCAATTCCTGTTACAATTAAAATTGCTATAACTATAATTGCAATTATCATTAATTTTTTTCTATTACTCGATGGCTTTTTTTCTTTTTTTGTATTTTCTTCAACTTTTTGTCCACAATATGTACAAAATTTATCTTCATCTTTTATTTCTTTTCCACATTTACTACAAAACATATGACCTCCTAACATTTATTATTAAAATTTAAATTTATTTGTCAATTTGCCATTATAAAAACTCATAGTTACAGAATATATTCCACTATTAGATGATGGCTCCCAAGTATATGTTTTTCCATATGCATCTTCTGCTATTAAATCTCCTTCTCCGCCAATTATTTCTACTACCTCTTCATATGTCATCCCTATTTCTATCTCATTAAATTCTTGTAATGTAATATAACTGCTATTATATGTAGTTTTATCTTCATTTTTATATTTTTCTATATTTTCTTGTAATTTATCATTTTGCTTTTTTTCTATTATACTTGATATAATAAATATAATTATAAAAGCAATTATTATCCCCTGTAATATTGTAAACCATAATGGTACTTTTTCTTTATTTTTAAAAGAAATTATTGTACATGTTATAAATGGTATAATTACAAGTGGTATAGTTATAAATGTTATTATCCTAGATATTTGCCAAATTAAATCAAATTCTAATTGTGAAGTTATAGCTGTTGCTATAACTTCAATTATAAAAATTATTAATACCATTCTAAATATTTTTAACCATTTTTTTAAATCGTATTTTTTTCTATCTATTAATTTATTTCCACAATTTTTACAGAAAGAAGCTCCTTCACTCACTTCACTTCCACATTTGTTACAAAACATAACTTTTCTCCCTAAAATTTTTTTCCTATATATCCTATAACAATTCCACATGTAATTCCTATTCCTCTGACAACTGTTGCTAAACCTTTTATAAAGCTACCATAATCTTGATAATATGCCTCTGCTATAGTTTCTCCTCCTACTGACCTAATACTTGCCATACTACTACCTGTATCTGCAATATCTCCTGCACACTTAAAAAACATTATTACAACTATTATTGCTATAATATATAATATTATTTTAATAAGTGGCGAACTTTGATTATTATCACTTTTCACATCATTTATTACAGTATTTTTGTTTTCTCCTTGTCCTATGGTATTACCACATTTTCCACAAAATTTTTCCCCTTCTTTTATTTCATTCCCACATTTTTCACAAAACATTTTTATTCCCCCTTTTCTTTTTTATAATTATATAATACTTTTTTATTTTTTCATATAGTATTTTTAAATTTTTTAATATATATTTTTTTATAAAAGTATATTAAAAAGAGTTCACCATTTCTGATAAACTCTTTTTTTAATATATTTTGCTTTTTCTATCCACTATAGTTGCTTTTATAATTTTTTCTAATTCCATTTCTTCTATTTCTTCAGGTCTAAAATTTAATTCTTTTTTTATATCTTTCCAATTTTTAAATTTACCCATTCTAATTACTCCTTTTATAGTTTTATTATATGGTGTGCCTAGGCGGACTCGAACCACCATCGGTCGCTTAGGAGGCGACTGCTCTATCCTGCTGAGCTATAAGCACATAAAAAATTATTAAAAATATTTTACTAAAAATTCATCATAAAATCAAGTTTTGCTTAATAGAATTTTTTCGTTTGTACAATTTTTACAAAATATTTGAATGTTCGCTTGATTTTTTGCAATAAATATTATATATTTGATAGCATAGAAAATGAGATAAGCAGAGTGCGTTGCCACCTTACATACACAGTTCAACTGTGAGAAAGCGAGGTGGTGCTATGGAAACTTTATTATTACAAATAATATATCTACTATTCTTTGAATTAGTAGGAATTACTATCATAGCTATTGCCTTGATTATTGCGTTAGTAGTAATTTTGTGCAAATAAAAAAATAACCATTCTGCTTGGACGATAGAATGGTTATTTAAACTTTTCATCGGCAACCACTCTGTGGTTCTCATTTTCTATACTTATTATACCTCATAACCATATAATTTGTCAAATAAATTTTCTGTGAAATATAGGATAATAATAAATATATTAATTGAAAGGAAAAAATAAATGCAACAAATATTAAGTAAAATGAGAAAAGCAATCGAAGAATACAAAATGATAGAAGATGGAGATAAAATCGCAGTATGTTTATCAGGTGGAAAAGATTCAATAACACTTTTAAATGGATTAAAAGCCTTACAGAGATTTTATCCAAAAAAATTTGAATTAATAGCAATATCTGTAAATCCAGGATTTGAATATTTTGACACTAATTTTTTACAAAAAACTTGTGATGAAGTTGGAGTTCCATTATTTATAGAAAATAGTAATATAAAAGAAATTGTATTTGATGTAAGAAAAGAAAAAAATCCATGTTCATTGTGTGCAAATTTACGTAGAGGAATAATAAATAGTGTAGCAATAAGAGAAGGTTGTAACAAAATCGCATTAGGACATACAATTGATGATGTATTAGAAACATTTTTATTGAACTTACTATATACAGGAAGTTTATCAACTTTTGCACCAAAAAGCTATATGGATAGAAGTAAAATTACATTAATAAGACCTTTAATATTATTAAGTGAAAAAGATACAAAAAGATTTATAAAAAAGAATAAAAAAGAAATAATGCCTAAAGTTTGCCCAATGGATGAACACACAAAAAGAGAAACAATGAAAGAACAAATATTTTTATGGCAAAAAGGCATACCAATGGTTAGAGCTAATTTATTTGGTGCAATTTCAAGAAATTTAAAAGGTTGGTCTAAAGATTTACCAGAACAGTCTTAAAATAAAAAATTTACCAGAAGAATTTTTCCTCTGGTAAATTTTTTATTCTTTAAGCATTTCTTACTAAATTTTCCATTGCTGATTGTAAATCTTCTAATCTTTTATCTATTCTATTTGGGTCATAATCTTTTACTCCAACATACAATTTTATTTTAGGTTCTGTACCTGATGGACGAACACAACACCATGCATTATTTTCTAATTCATAATATAAAACATTTGATTTTGGTAATCCTGTTTCTCTTGTATTGCCTGTAGCCATATCTTTTATTATATTTCTATCATAATCTCTAAATCTTAAAACATTATAATCACCAATACTTCTAATGTCCTTTTCTCTCATTGATGTCATCATAGATTTTATCTTTTCAGCCCCATCAGCACCTTCTAATACTATTGAAATTTGTCCTTCTTTAAAATAACCATATTTTTCATAAATATTTATCATTTGTTCCCATAAAGTAATTCCTTTAGATTGATAATATGCTGCTGCTTCACATAGTGCCATAACTGCTCCTACTCCATCCTTATCTCTTGCATATGTACTAATTAAACAACCATAACTTTCTTCAAATCCAAATACATATTGTCTATCTTTTTTTTCTTCTGATTTTCTTATAACTTCTCCTATATATTTAAATCCTGTTAATACTTCAACTAAATCTAAATCATATTCTTCTGCTATTTCATCTGTTAAATTTGTAGACACTATTGTTTTTATTATCATACCATTTTCAGGTAATATTCCTTTATCTTTCTTTTGAGAAATTTCATATTCAGCAATTAACATAGCAGACATATTACCAGTATATCCTATGTATTCCCCAGTTTTTGAATCTTTGGAATATATTCCTAATCTATCAGAATCTGGATCTGTAGCTAATACAACATCTGCATCTTTTTCTTTTGCTAATTCTAATGCCATTTTAAATGCTTTTGGATCTTCTGGATTTGGATAACTTACTGTTGGAAAATCTCCATTAGGTTTTTCTTGTTCTGGTACAACATATACATTCTCAAATCCTAATTCTTTTAAAATTCTCTGTACCATTTCATTTCCAGCACCATGTAATGGTGTATATACAATTTTTAGTTTTTTACCCTGTTCTTTTATTATTTCTGGATTTAATACACATTTTTTTAATTCTTCTATATATCGATTATCGATTTCTTTTCCAATTACATTATATAGTCCTTTTTCTCTAGCTTCTTTTTCTGAAATTGTTTTGATATTTGCATAATCTGTTATATTTTTTACTTCAGTTATTATTTCTTTATCTATTGGTGGTACAATTTGTGCACCATCATCCCAATATACTTTATATCCATTATATTTAGGTGGATTATGACTTGCTGTTATCATTACACCTGCTGTTGCTTTTAATTCTCTAACTGCAAATGATAATTCTGGAACAGGTCTTAATTTATCCATTATATATGTTTTTATACCATTTGCATTTAATATTAGTGCTGTCATTTTAGCAAATTCTGGTGACATATGTCTTGAGTCAAAACTTATTACTACACCTTTATCTTGAACTCCTTTTTTTATTATAAAATTTGCTAACCCTTGTGTTGCTTTTCCTACTGTATATTTATTCATTCTATTTGTTCCCATTCCTATTACTCCACGTAATCCTGCTGTTCCAAATTCTAATTCTTTATAAAATCTGTCCTTTATTTCTTCCTCATTATCTTTTATACTTAATAGTTCTTTTTTTGTTTCTTCATCAAAAACTGGTTCTTCACACCATTTTTTATATTCTTCTAAATAATTCATATGTTTCTTCCTTTCTTTTTTACTTTTACAAAAAGCTACTGTAACATACCAGTAGCTTTTTTATTAAACATTATAAAATTTTTTGTATAATTCTCTTGCTGTTTCTGGACTATCTACTCCAGAAGCATTTTTTACAGGTGCAAATTCTTCTTCTCTTTTTACTCTTAAAATAGCCATATCATCTAGTTCACCAAATGCATCAAACAAAAATGCTTCAAATTTATATGCATTAGGTCCATCTGGTACTACTGTATTACCATTTTTATCTATATATGTAGCTTTTTTAAATGCTGTATGATATGGAAGTGGTTTACTTCCCATTCTTTCTACTGCATCTATATTAAATAAATTACATAATATATGAGATTCTCCATATATTAATTCTCCTCTTTCGTCTGTTGCTTGTGCCATATCTTCTGGTATTTCTGTATATTCTACAACTGAAGGTCTACCATTTTTTCTACAAAATACTCCTACTTTTTCTTGTGGGTTTGCTTTTACCACTGATTTTCCAGCAGCAGATACATGCTTTTGAATTGCAATTCCCATAAGTAAAGGATCTACCATTTTTACTAAACAGTTATCTACTCCTCCTATAAATAACCATTCAACTCCTAATTCTCTCATTTTTTTGGTCATTCCATTTTTTACTAAGGCTTCATAAATTCCTCCATGCCCATCAGCAGCTTCTTTAATTAAACCATCTTCACCTATTAATATTTTTCCTTCTGTATCTACCATAGGCAATTCACCTTGTTCAAAGAAAAATATATTTTTATTTTTTTCATAGCCAAAAAATCTATTTTTAGCAAAGAATTCTACTGTAGCATCATTGTTTTCTTTACTTGTCATTATAAACCATGGAATTACTACTCCATATTTTTTTCCTTGTTCTTTTAAAGAATCACTAAGTAATTCAAATAATGATTTGTGTGAATCTAGTCCTATATCAAATGTTCCTTTTGGACCTTTATGGCCTAATCTTGTTCCTTGTCCTCCTGCCATTGTTACTGCTGCTAATTTTCCGCTTCTTATTGCTTTTTCTCCTGTTTCTTGAAAACTTCTGTAATATCCGTTTAACTTTTCTTTGTCTAGATATTCTATTGGTGTAATGTTTGTTTCTTGAACATCTACTTGTTTTTTTGTCTTATTATATAAGCTGTTTATTAATTCGAAATCAGTATTTTCAATCTGGTCTAATAACTCTTTTTGCTTTACCTCACTTAATTGAGAATAACCATTTAATAAATGTTCTTGAGAATATTTTTTTAGAGTTTTCATTATTGATTCCATTTTTTCTTCCATATGTATCTTCCTTTCTTGCTACATATTATTATATATACACTATTTTTTTAATTTTTTCAATAGTTTTCACAATTTTTTTACCAAATATTAAACCCTAAAGTATTTAAACTCTTATCATATTTTTTTATTATATTTCCCATATCTCCTTTTACTTCTTCGAAATTAAAGCAATTTACTACTTTTATATTTTTTTCTTTTCCTTCTTCAATCTGATTATTAATTTTTTCTAAATATGATTTTGTTCCAACAACTATTATATTTTCTTTTAATTCTGTTTCTTTACTTTTATCCCAATTAAGTTCTAATATTTTTTTCTTATTACATTCATTTATATTCATTTTTGATACTAATGCATTTACTGTTTCTCTTAAATCTTTCTCTGAAATAATTTCTATTTCTTCATTTTTGCTTAATTTTTCATTGATGTATGGAATTAATACCATTTCTAGATGATAATCACTTACATAAAAACTACATATCTTCTCTATTTTTTTATTTTCAACAATCAATTTGTTCATCCCTTTCGTTTTTACTTCCTGGTAAATATTACCATTTAATTAATATTTTGTCAAGCTTTTTTTGATTAAATTAATTGATATTTTTTCGACAATGTATATTTTATATTTTTTGGTTAATAATTATTTTAAAGATATTTTTTTACAAAAAAGTTTTATTTTATACAAGGAGGATTTTTATGAAAAAACTTTTAAATTTTATGAAAAATACCAAGTTAAAAAATGCAATTTTATTAATATTTTTACTTTTTTTATATGTATTTATTTCTGCACAATCATATGTTACTGCTGTTTCTGAAAATTTATCAGATGCTGTATTCAGATTGCATGTTTTGGCAAATAGTGACTCAGATGCAGATCAAGCATTAAAAATAAAAGTTAGAGATGAACTGTTAAAATATATGAATTCAATAAGTTCAAATTGTTCTACAAAAGCTGAAGCAATTTCTGTGGCAGAATCTCATAAAGAGGAATTTCAAAAAATTGCAGAAAATACTATAAAGGAAAATGGATATGATTATAGTGTAAAAATTAATATTGGAAATTTTTATTTTCCTACTAAAAATTATGGTGATATTTCTTTACCTGCTGGTTTTTATGATGCTTTACGAGTTGAAATTGGAGAAGCCAAAGGTCAAAATTGGTGGTGTGTAATGTTCCCTTCTCTTTGTTTTATTGATGTAAGTTCAGGTATTGTAGATGATGAAGCAAAAGAAAACCTTGAAGATAATTTAGATAAAGAATCATATGAAATCATATCAGACAATACACACTCTGAAATTAAATTTAAATTTAAATTAATTGAATTTTTTGCTCAAAATGGTCTCTTCACAGCAAAAAATTAGAATATGTCTAAAAAAATATTGTAATATTTAAATATTTATGATATATTTTCTTAAGAAAAATATTTTTAGGAGGAATACATTTGGAAAAATTAGTAATTACCGGAAAAACACCCTTAAAGGGAGAAGTAACAATTAGTGGAGCAAAAAATGCAGCAGTAGCTATTTTACCAGCAACACTTTTAATAGATGGAGTTTGTACAATCGAAAATTTACCTAATATTAGTGATGTAAAAACAATATGTAAGATTTTAGAAGGTCTAGGCGCTAAAATAACATGGAATACACCTAATGAAATAACAATTGATACAAGAGATATACATGAAACTGTAGCTTCAGAAGAATTAACAAGAAAATTTAGAGCTTCTTATTATATAATTGGAAGTATGCTCGGACGTAAAGGTTCTATAACAGTAGGTATGCCTGGTGGTTGTAAATTAGGTGCTCGCCCTATAGATCAACATATAAAAGGTTTTGAAGCACTTGGTGCAACTGTTGAAGTTGGACAAGGAAAAATCGTAGCAAAAGCTTCTAAATTAGTTGGAACTTCTATTTATATGGATGTTGTTTCTGTTGGAGCAACAATCAATGTAATGTTATCTGCAGTTTTAGCAGAAGGAACAACAACTATTGATAATGCTGCAAAAGAACCACATATAGTAGATGTTGCAAACTTTTTAAATACTATGGGTGCAGATATTCGTGGAGCTGGAACAGATGTAATTAAAATAAATGGTGTTAAACATTTACATGGTAACAGTACATATTCTGTTGTTCCAGACCAAATAGAAGCAGGAACATTTATGCTTGCAGCAGTAGCTTCTCAAGGAGATATCTTAATAAAAAATTGTATTACAAAACATTTAGAATCTGTAACAGCAAAAATAATTGAAATTGGTGGTCAAGTCGAAGATTACGGAGATAGTATAAGAGTAAGTTGTAATAAAAGACCTTCAAAGGCTAATATAAAAACACTTCCTTATCCTGGTTTTCCAACTGATTTGCAACCACAAATGGGAGTTGTTCTTTCAATTGCAAATGGTACAAGTAAAATAATAGAAAGTATTTGGGAATCTAGATTCCAATATACAGAAGAATTAAATAAAATGGGAGCAAAAATTTCAGCAGAAGGAAAAACAGCATTTTTTGAAGGTGTAGAAACTTTATATGGTTCTCCTGTATATTCGTCTGATTTACGTGCAGGTGCTGCATTAATAATTGCAGGTATAATTGCAGAAGGTACAACAGAAATATACAATTTAGAGCATATTGATAGAGGTTATGAAAATATAGAAAAGAAATTTTCAAACCTTGGTGCTATAATCAAAAGAGTTAATGAATAAACAATAGAAGGAAGATATATATGTTAAATTTTTGCAGTTTATTTAGTGGTAGTAGTGGTAATAGCTTATATGTAGAAAGTGAAAATGCAAAAATCTTAGTAGATGCAGGAATGAGTTGTAAAAAGATTGAAGAAGCATTAAAATCAATTGAAACAGACCCTTCTTCAATAAATGCCATTTTAGTTACACATGAACATTCTGATCATATAAAAGGAATATCAACAATATCAAAAAAGTTTGATATTCCTGTTTTTGCCACAAAAGAAACTTTTGAAGCAATGCCAACTCAAACAGAAAAACTATCAGAGAAAAATATTAATTATTTTAAGCCAGAAGAAAAATTTTGTATAAATGATTTAGAAATTTTACCTTTTAGTATTCCACACGATGCAGCAAATCCTTGTGGCTTTAACATTATTAAAGATGATAAACACCAAATTAGTATAGCAACAGACATTGGGCATATGTCAAATTATATATTAAAATATTTAGAAGGTAGTGAATTTATTTTACTAGAATCTAATTATGATACTGAAGTATTAAAATGTTGCTCATATCCTTTCAGATTAAAGTCTCGTATTGCAAGTAATACAGGACATTTATCTAATACTATTGCAGGTAAAACTATTTCATATTTATCAAAAAATAGTAATTTACATACAGCAATGTTAGGTCACTTAAGCAAAGAAAGTAATTTTCCTGAACTTGCTTATCAGACCGTTGTTGATGAATTAATTAGTTGTCCAAATAATTCTATTAATTTATCAGTTGCTAATAGAGAACATCCTAGTAAATTCATTAAATTATAAAATATATTTGTTTTGTAAAGGGAATATTTTAATGACAAATAAGGTAAAAGAACGTAATTAGGTTTTAGGGGGCCTAGCTTAAATCTCTTTTTTTGTATATGTTATTTGTTATGATGGGGATTTTTATTATTCCCTTTACAAGATTAAAAACTTTTTTTAGTAATTTCTTCAATAATTTCAAGAGCTAAAATTTTTATGATTATTTTTTTGACTATTAAAAATATTGAAATAAATATTAGAATTTTAAAAATCATAATTTTTTCCTTTGACAATATATTACAATATTTTTCTATGTTTGTCAAGAAAAACTTTTCGACAAATATCGACAAATACTGCGTTTGCAGTATTAGTTAAACATTTTAGATACTATTATAACTGATACTATTACACCTATAATATCAGCGATTAATGATGCAAATAATACAAATCTAGTTTTTTTAATTTTTACACTACTAGAATATACTGCTATTGTATATAATGTCGTTTCTGTTGACCCCATTATTACAGCTGCTAAAACTCCTATAAAAGAATCAACTCCATTCATTTTAATTATATCAGTAGCTACCGCCATTGACGCACTTCCTGATATTGGTCTTAAAATAGCAAGTGGTAAAATCTCATTAGGCATAAAAAAGTTAGTTATAGGTGATACTACACTTGTAATAAAATCTATAACTCCAGAACTTCTTAACATTCCTATTGCTACAAATAATCCTATTAAAGTTGGAAAAATTTTCAATACAATTTCCAAACCATCTTTTGCTCCTTTTAAAAATAAATCAAAAACAGCAACTTTTTCTCTTAATGCATTTCCAATAATTATAAATATTACTATAGGCATAGCTACTACTGATATGTAATTAATTAAACTCATAATTTTCTCCTATCACATTTAATTAAAATTTTTGTTACTAATATCCCAACAATTAAAGCACAAATTGTAGCAAGCCATATAGGAAATATAATTTTTGTTGGTTCATTAGAACCTAATGAGTTTCTTATTGCTAGAACTGTTGTAGGAATTATCTGTAATGAAGCTGTATTTAAAACAATTAACATTATCATATTATCACTTAATGTATCTTTTTCTTTATTATGTTTTTGTAGCACATTCATTGCTTTAAGCCCTAACGGAGTTGCAGCATTTCCTAAACCTAATATATTTGCAATTATATTCATAGTTATATTTTTATTACATTCACTATCTGTTTCAATATCTTTAAAAAGAAAATTTATTATTGGTTTTAACATTTTAGATAAATAATCTATTATTTTAGTGTTTAATGCAACTTCCATAATTCCACTCCATAAACATGTCATCCCAAGCAATGTTAATGAAAATTTAACTACATTTTCTGTTTCTACAAAAATTGAATTATTTAAATTTTCGATATTTCCAGAAATTACTGCATATATTATAGAGATTATTATAAATATTGGCCATAATATATTTAACATATTTTCCACTCCTACTTTATATTTATATTAATTTTGAATATAATATATACATTTTTTGAAATTTTTTTCAAAAGCGATTGACCAACCATCTTATTTATGCTATGATATATATGAATTGAATATAATATTTAAGGAGGCATGTTATGATGAAGGCGACAGGAATTATTAGAAAAGTTGATGAATTAGGAAGAGTAGTTATTCCAATAGAAATTAGAAATAAATTTGATATTGCTGAAAAAGATCCTATAGAAATTTATGTTGACGGTTCATCTATAGTATTGAAAAAATATGAACCAAATTGTGTTTTTTGTGGAAATACTAAAAATTTATCAATATATAAAGATAAGTTGATTTGTGCAAAATGTGCAAAACAAATTGCAGAATTAGATAAAAAAGAAGAAGAATAAAACTTCTTCTTTTATTTTATAAATTTCATATATATTTCATTTTTATTAACATTTCTATCTTTTGCAATTTTTTTAATAATATCTTTTTTGTCAAAACCTTGTTCTTCATAATATTTATAATGTTCTTCTAAACTCAAATTATTTAATTCATTTTCTATGTTATTTTCTTTCTTTTTTCCTTCAATTATTAATATCATTTCACCTTTTAAATTTTCAATTTTTTCCATTAAAAAATTTATATCTTCTCTTATAAATTCTTCATGGATTTTGGTTAATTCTCTTGCTAATACAATTTTTCTTTCTTGTAAAATTTCGCTTAATTCTTTTAAAGTATTTTTCATTTTATGTGGAGCTTCATATATTATAATTGTTTTTTCTGACTCTTTAATTTCTCTTAATTTTTCTATTCTTGTTTTTTTATTTAATGGTAAAAATCCCAAAAAAATAAATTCTTTAGTATCTATTCCTGAAGCAATTAATGCATTTACCATAGCACAAGCTCCTGGAATTGGTACAACATTTATTCCTTCTTCTATAGCCTTTTTAATAACATCTTCCCCAGGGTCGCATATTCCTGGTGTTCCTGCATCTGATACTAAAGCTATATTTTCTCCATTTTCTAATTTTTGAATTAATATTTCACTCTTTACTTCTTCATTATGCCTATGATAACTTATTAATGGTTTTGATATTTCAAAATGATTTAGTAATTTTAATGTTTGTCTTGTATCTTCTGCTGCTATTAAATCTACTTCTTTTAATATTCTTAATGCTCTTAATGTAATATCTTCTAAATTTCCAATTGGTGTTGCTACTATATATAATGTTCCTTTCATTACTTATCACTCCTATTTGAATATTTTACCATATTTATAAAAATTTTTATAGCTTTTTTTGCATTTTTTTCATATATTATAATATAAAATTTATAAAAATGAGTGTGATTATATGAATAGATATGAAAATTTACCTCCTCCTAATTTTATTTCAAATAGACATCCTCCATCAGTTCCTCCTCCTAAAAAGAAAAAATTTGATTTTATGTGTTTAAAAAATAATGCCTGTTCTTCTTTAAATGATGTTGAACATTTTTTATGTGATTTTAATTCTTTTTTAAAATATATAAAATTATATAATTTGTTAAAAAGAAAATAAATCCAGACTCGAAATCTGGATTTTTTTATTCTTTATTTTTTACATATTCTTCTGCTAAATTTTCATTTTGTTCTCCATTAATTAAAAATTTAACTGAATTTATTTCTTTTAAATTACTAAGTGTTTCAACTATACTATTTATTATTTTTAATTTATTTTCGTCATTTTCATAATTTAAAAATTCGTTAGATACATTTATAGTTGCACATGAACCTTCTACTGTTACATCATGTAAAACAGTTCCTTCAGGAATTAGTTTTTTTAAAGTGCTACTTTGTGGTCCTTTTATTAATAAATTTACTAATTCTTTACATGGATTTTCTATTAAAGTATTTGCATCTATTAATTTTATTTCATTTTCTAATTCACCTGTTTCTGAATTTGCAAAATATAACATTACTTTTGTCTGCCTTAATTGTTCTTCTGATATTTCTTCTTCTGGTGTATAATCTTGATATTCATCTACGGTTTTTTCTATACTAATATTTTTATAGATAAACCATACCATTATTATAATTACTATTATTGTAATTATAGCAATTATTTTTTTCTTGTTCTTTTTCATATTCTTCCTCCTTGTCTATATTGAATTGTATTAGCTTGTTTATGATTTTAGAACAAGGTTTTTTAAATTATTTTATTAAATATTTTTCTAATATTTTTCTTTATATAAATATTTATACTTATTAAAATAATTGCTAAAATAAAATTCATAATTATTATTGCAATATTATAATTCATATTTTTAAATATTTTTGCGAAATACATAAATATTAAAACAATTGCAATTGTAATTACATATCTATACATTTTATTACTATTATTTTTTGTAATTGACTCTATACTTGTCCAATCTAAATTTGGTTTTCGTATATCTACTATTATCATTATAAAACTATATATTATATTTATTAATAATGAAGTTATAAATACTATTATTGAATATATAATTGGTATTTTAATACATGTATTTATTACTATTATTACTAATAAACTCATAATTATATTTAATATAATTTGTGGAATTACTTTTATTAAAATTTGTTTATATAGCGACATTGGTATATATTTCATAAATGCTGCTTCTTTTCCTTCTTTAGATATTGCTGTCATTGCTAAATTATTAAATGTTGATATTATTTGTATTATTGCTAAAACTGTACATGTTGCCTCTATTTTTACTTGTTCAAGTTCGACACTTTCTATGTAATTGTCTGTTTGTAATTGTTCTATAAACATTGGTGTTAATATCTTTAATAAAAATAATGCTAAAATTATTATATTAATATAATTATATATTGTTTGTGTAAAATATGTTGTATTTTTTAATATTTTTTTAATTTCTATTTTTAAATATTTTATTTCTTTTTTTTGTTTTTTATAATTGTATTTTATTTTATTTTCTGTTTTATTTCTTATTTTATTTGACATTTGTTTTATTAATATTTTATTAGTATATAATTTTTTTCCTGTAAATAAAAATATTATATAAAAAATAAAATTAATAAATAATAATATAAATATATTAAAAATATTATTTATTATATTTTTTTCTGTTAATAAATTTATTATTGGTTTTATTATTATTAAATTTTGGTCTATTTTATCAAGATTTTGATTTATTATTTCTACATTTTCTGTATTATTTATTTGGTTAATATTTTCCTTTAAAATATTAAATAAAATTACTGTCAATAAAATTGTTAAAATAAATATTATTAGTAATTGTATTATATTTTTATTTTTTATTTTTTCAAATATTTTATTTAATATTAGTGTTAAAATTCCAATTATTAAAACAAATAATATTGGAAATATTGCTAAAAAAAATATTCCATATATAAAAAATCTTATTGTCCCTGCAGCTAATATTCCATACATAAACATTGGTATAACTAATAATACTGCCTCTAACATATACATTATAAATATTAATGTAAATACTTTTGCAATTAATAATTCAATAGGTTTTAATGGTAATGGTAATATATATTCTATATCTTTTGAATAGAAAAATAAATTGCATACTAATATTATTAATTCATATAGCATAAAAATTGCTATTATTGGTAAATACATTTTTAAAAATATTTCTGGTGTATTTTGTTTTACTAAATTACTTATTAAATATACACTTAAATATGTTATACAAAATATTAATATTGCACCTAACCATATTGTTGATGATTTTTTATTTATTTTATTTTTTTCATTTTTTATATTTAATTTTTCTATATATTCTCTTAAAAATATTTTTGTTAAATGTTTTATTTTATTATTTATCATATCTTTCTCCTGATGTGATTATAACATAATATAATCATTTTATGCAACTTGATTTTGTTTTACTATATAAATATTTTTATTAAAATATTGTTAAAAGAAAAATGTTATGATAAAATATATTGTATATTAGAAGGAGTAAAAAATGATAACAGATTTATTAATTATAATAATCATTATATTATTAACTAAACAAAATAAAAAAATAAGAATACCATTTATTATAATTGTAGGATTATGTTTAATTTTTGTATATAAAAATAACGGTGATTCTTTCTTTATTGGTTTTTTTCGTAGTTTTTTCTTTTTCATTTTTGGTTTTGTTGCAACTTTATTAGATAATCGTAAGGATAAAAAAGAATTATCTGTAACTCAATGGTTTCTTTTATTTTTGGGATTAGGCATTTCCTTGTTTATTATATATATTATTTAATTATTTTAAAACAAAAATATCAAAAGTTGAAGAGAAAATTTCAAATTTTTTCTTCAACTTTTGATATTTAGCCGTTATTCTGAAAAAGATATTTCGAAATCTGTACCTTCTAGTAATCTAACAAGTATTGTTACTTCTTTTATTTGATTTTGTTTATTACTAATTTTGATTTTACATATATGTACATTTCCATCTATATTTGCCATACTATCTTTTAATATATTAATATCGTAAAAATTACTTTTTATATAATTTTTAAATTCTTCTAAATTTGGAAATTTATTATTTTTATATTGTTCATTTAATTTATTATATACATAATTATAATCTTTGTTATTTATTGCTTCAATAATTTTTTGTATATTTATAGATATTTTATCTTGATTAGTCATTGCATTATATTTCTCAATATCTTCTTCGTTCTCTAATGTATAATTGTCTAGTATTACTTTATAATCCATATATACATCTTCTATAAAAATAAAATATTTTTGGTATTGATCTATACACGTATATATTGTATTACCATCTGATTTTTCAACTAAATATTTCTCTGCTCTTGTTGAAAGAATTACATCTTTATTATCATTTACATATTGCTCAAACTTTTCAAAATTATTAAATCTAGCCTTTTTATATTCCTCTTCTAATAATTCATATGCTACATCAGGTTTTGCTAGAATTATTTTTTTAAATGTATCAATATATTTTTTTACAATATTTTCTTGACTCGTTTCTTCATATGTAAAAATATTATTTTCATTTTTTTTAATTTCACTTTGAGTAGTTTTTCTAACTTCAATATTTTCTATATCTAATGTATTATTTAATAATGGCTCAATTGAAAAAGTTGTATTTATTATATCAAAGTTTACAATTACATAAATATCTTTTAAATAAACATTTTCTAAATTTTCAATAAATCCGTATGTCACATAACTTACTATATTATCATTTTGTTCTATTCCACTAATTTTTATAGGAACATAGATTACCTTTTCATTTATATTCTCAATATAATTCCCAATGTTGTTTGAATTAATCTGATTTTCATTAATATAATCAGAATTTAATATTTCCATAATAGTGTAATTTATTATATCTAAATATTCTTCATCACTGTTATATGTATTTCTTCTATTTATTAAATCTAAATACATTTGTATGGAATTTGCTACAGTATAAAATTCAGTATGTGACATTACTTTAGATAAATTTTCTCTACTATATTGAGATGTTTCTTCTATTTCTCCTGGAGGAAGATTCTCCTTTCCGCCAGAATTATTTTTTAATAAAAAATATATTATTATACTTATTATTATTGCAATTATAATAAATATTGGAATTGCTATAATAATTATTTTCTTTAATTTATCCATCTATTCACCTCTTTTACATTGGCTCTATAATAGCTTTTACTGCAAATCCAAAACCTCTACCTGGTCTTTTTATATTAACCATTTGTCTAAGTTCCTCTTGATTTCTGTAAGGTCCATCCAATCCAGATGCAGAATCCATTACATAGAATACGTATCCTTGTTGTCTTTGTTCTTCAGTTACTGGAACAAGTGCTAATACGTGTCCTTCTACTCTAGCAATAGCACATTTTCCTTCCGCTAAAGCTGTAAGTGTTTCTTCGTAGCTCGGATATAACCTAGATTTTAAATTATAAAATGTTTGTAGAAATCTACTATTACAAATTCCTTCATATATACTTCCTGCTCCATTAGCATAATAACTAGTATAATTTGGAAAATAATTTTCTAATGCTGTTACAAAACTATCTGGATTGACTGTTTGATCTTTTGTTAATCCTGCAACAATCATTGCCATACTTGTTGGTCCACATCCAGAACTACTTATCGTTTTACCTGGTACTCCATACATTCTATATGCATAATTACGTTGATAATAATGTGGAAATGTATATCCCATAACTGTTACTTTATCTGCATTCGCATAATCTTCGCTCGAACCTACTGGTTTTTCTCTTCCAGAAAACTCTGCCAAGTACATTTTTGCATATTCTATTCTTGTATTCATACTGCTTCTTGCTGCATCTGCATTAGGTCTTTCAAAACAGTAGCAAAATACTCTTGTAGCTACTTCTACATCCTCTGCATCCTTCCATTCTGATGGGTTATGTCTTACTCCATCATAAGACGATGAAGAAGTAAGTAATTGTTTTTCAGCAAATCCATTACCATTTGTTAATTCTGCCACCAAAAATTCAACTTGAGTATCTTCATCTTGCCATGTCGTTCCTTTAGAAGCTGCATATGCTTTTAATTGAGCATTTCTTCCTTTTCCGCTGTTACGTGGATAATTTGTCCATTGGCAAAGTCCTATTCCTCCATTATCTTCAGTGTATCCACCTTCTACTAATGTTGGATTAAATGAACCTGATTCATAATGAATATTTCCCATAGCTCCTGCCACTGCGATATCACTAAGTCCTAAATCTTTTAATGCAAACCAAACTTTTTCTTGTATATTTCCTCCATAAATTCCATTCGATATTGTATTAAAAGATGCTATAGATTCATAATAAGAAAAACTAAAGTTAATATTATAATTTTCATTTTTAGTAATTTTATAGATTAAGTGTTTTGTCAAAGGTACCATATCTTTTGTATTTGAGCTGTTTTCGAGTATATTTTTTAATAGATTCACTGTTCCTAAATTAGCAAAAGCTGTGGTTGCATTTGCATCCTTTATTGCAATTTTAACAAAATTGTTATCAGTATTCTCATCTGTATCAGTTTTCTCTCTAAGATTTTGTGTAGGTAATTTTTGATATTTACTAATTGTAGAAACTCTCTCTGATATATATTCATGGTTTATTGTTCTTTTATATTTATACAAATTACTTTTACAATTAATTGTCTCTGTATAAGTACTTCCATCAACAGGATCTGTATGCGGTTCTGTTCTTGTCCAAGTTTTAACATATGGATTTGGAGATATGTCATCAGTCCAATTTTCATCCAAATCAGAATTTATATCACTAGTCGGTTCTTGAGCAGTAATAGTATTTTCATATTGAGTAGAAACTTCTACAATCCACGTATTAGCATATAATAACTCATATTGTATATTTTCATCATATGTAGTAATTACGTTTCTTATTTCATAATCATATTCTTCTGTATCCCATTCTTTATCTGATGGTCTCTTTTCGACTAAACTTCCGTCTTCATATTCTTCATATTTCTCTCTAAATTCTTCTCTATATTTTTCTATATCTGTATTTACTGTTTTACTTATATTATCATATATTCCTATTTTTATTTCAGAATTATATACCAAATCTGCCAAATTTAATACAAAGTCATCACTTTTCGTTGTAACTAATAATGCCCACAAATATTCAAATGGTAAAGTGTATTTTTGTATCATTGGTTTATAGTCAATAAGTGTTTCTTGTATTATATATGTAACATAAGTTGCTTCTATAGATGCTGCATCATTTTTTGTTATAGTATATCTAGAATCATAATTACTTGTAACAGCCTCTCCTGTTGTGCCACCTCTAATTTTTTTTCTATCTGTTTGAAGTGTTGTATCATTACTATAAAAACTTCCTTCTTCTCTCATCCACGTTGCTATTTTTACATTACCACTTTCATCCAAAGTAAAATAATTTAATATATCAGTATTTCCTGTCTCTTGGTATGCTGTCATCTTATTTGTAAATTCTTCTGTTGAAATCCATTTTAAAGTTCTTACTTCTTCTTGATTAGTATCTGGATTAGTTGAATATCTAACAAATTCAACAATTCCATTTAGTTTTCCTTCCTGTAAGCCGTCTATTTTAGGATATTGAGTTATAAGTTCAGCATCTAATAATTTCTGTAAATCTTCTGGTTTTTTTAAATATTTAGAATATATCTCATTTGTACACCATAAAATTTCTGCATGTGTAAGTTCATTTATACTTGTTACTGTCTTCTTTAATTTATTTTGAATGTCTAAAGCTATTATAATTTCTTGTTCTGTCATACTGTCTATTCGTTCTTGTGAATATCCTTTACTCAAAAGAGCCTCTTTTATTAATTTTTCTTTGTCTACTTCTATTCCATTTGTTGATGAAAGTGTTGTATTATTTGTATACATTCCTGGATTTCCTTTTTCATCATCTCTCCAAGTTCCCTCTTCTTCATTTATATACCAAATTGCAGCAGAAATTATTGATAAAATCACAATAATTGGCATTGAAATTATTAGTAATTTACTTAATATACTTAAGATTATTCTTTTTATTCTCTGTTTGGTTTTTTGTGATAATAAGCCGTTATCTTTTTCCACAATTTCACCTCTTTTTAGACATTATTTACTTAATTATAACATATTTATTTTTTTATTTCTATAATTTTAGACTTAATTTTCTTAAAAAAAATTGCATTAAAAAATGCAATTTTATAAATCAATTTTTATTACTTGTTTTTGTTGTTCTTCTTGATTAGTATTGAATTTAACTGCTGAAAATACAATTGAATTAATTTCTATAGATTCATCTGTAAGAGTTCTATTAAATTTAATATCTATTTGCGTTGAAAATCCTTTATTAATTTTCAATAAATTAGGAATAATTTCACTACTTTTAGCATAATGTTTAACTCCATTATTATCTTCCAAGTAAATTGATTTTGTATTAGTTAAATCATCTAAAACTATATTATTTTCTGTATTATTGTTAACTTTAATCGTATATATTTCATAATCCATATACACATCTTTTTCTACTATTTCAAATTCAATATCATTTACTACCTGTACTTTATTTATTTCTTCTTTTCCTATATAATTATTTAAAGATATCTTCAATATATCATCATCTTCTATCACTGTAATATAATCCTGAACATTAGTCGTTGATACTCCTCCTGTTGCCATTATATCATCTGAAATGGTTACTTTATAAGTGTTTAAAATCCAATTTTCTATTATAGCAGTTTTTTTAGTATTATTATTAAAAATTTGATTATAATAATAATTTGTAAATTTTTCTATATCTTGATACATTTCGTTTTTACAATCATCTGTTAATAAATTATATGCTTTTTCTATATTCCCATTATTACATTCTGATATAAATTCTTCTATTGCCTTACTTGCCTTTTCTAGTTTATTAGAATCAATTTTTTCTCCTGATACAACTGACTCATCTGTAGAAAAATAAGTATCTTTATTTTCACTGTTTATATTTTCAATAACATTTTTCTCTACTGTATTATTATTTAATTTATTATTATTAGCTAATATTGCATTAGTAACTTGTATAATTCCAATAAGAAGAATTATAAATGCTATAATACCCCATATTTTATATTTATTATCATAATAAAATTTTCTCAATTTATGCATATTATAATTCTCCTTTCAAAATAAGTAATTACATATCATTTATTTGTCTAATTCTTTGTTCCATATCATTTACTTTGTCTTGTGTTACCCCACTAACTTTTCCATATCTTTTCATATTTGTTTCCAAACTTTTTTCATCTTTTGACATTTGAGCAAATCTTGCAGCTGCTATATTATTTATATCAGATGGATTATCTTTATTTAATTTCATTGCTTCTATCATTACCTTATCATCTTTAACATTCCATTTTTTATATTGCCAAGCATGGTTCATCATATTATCAAGTTGTTCTTTATCTTTAATATTAAATTCTTTTGCAATTTTTCTTCTTTCTTGAGCATTGTTTACAAAAGCTTTTCTATTTTGTTCTTCTTTCCACTTTTTATATTCTTCTTCTCCTAGTTGAGTTCTCTTTGCTTCATCATGTAGCTGTTGTTCATTACTTACCATTGAAGAAAATCCGTTTACTATTCTATCTGTCATACCTGTGCCAATTGCTGAAGAAGCATATGCTCCAGCAATTCCATATTTTAATGTATCTCCTGGGCTTCCTGATGCAATTCCTGCTGCTGCACCTAGCATAGCTCCTGTTGCTCCTAAACCGTATTTTGCAACACCTCTAATTGTCTTCTTAGCTCCTGCTGCTAAATTTTCTTTTGTAAAAGTTCTTCTTGCCATATTTTTAATCCTTGCTCCAGCATAATTAACACCTGGTATTTTTGATAATTTTCTTACATATTGGCTATTTTTTATATTAGAACCCATCTGTGTTCCTACATTTTTAAGTCCTGTAGCTGCACCTTGAGCCCCTCTTACGGCCGTTTGTCCTAATCCCATTGCAACAGAAGCTGGTGTTATGTCTCCATTTTCATTTGTAAATCTTATTGGATTATTAGAATCATTTCCTGTTCCATTAGAATCTCCAGGTGCTCCTGGATTTCCTGATGCTCCAAAGCCTCCAGATGCTCCAGGACTTCCTGCTCCTCCTGGGGTTCCTGCTCCTCCAGGGTTTCCTGCTCCCTCAGGATTTCCTGCTCCTCCATTTCCACTAACAGTGGCATCCAATAATTCTTGTAAACTGTTTCCTGTTAAACCACCTTCCAATTCAGGATTTTGCGCTTGTTGTATCTTATTATTTCCACTTCCACTTCCACTTTGTTTATTTGAACCTTTTCCACCTGAAGCAAAGTTAGCTAAAGATTTTACTGCTGTTATTGCCATAGCAGCTCCTCCTGCTCCAGCTAAAAATCCTGGTGATGAAGCTTTATCAAATCCAAACATTTTTCTTAAAAACTTCTCTGCTGGTATCATGAATCCTATCACCACTAAAGAATATATAATATTTGTTCCTGCTAAATCAAATGCCATACTTATAAATATAATATATAATAATAAATGGAATGGTTGTATCAATAAGTTTATTGTATATTCTTTCATCCACATTTCAAAGGCTTGTGCATTCCCATCTCGTATTTTATCTATAGGATAACTTAATGCTACAAGTGGTGCTATTACAGTTAAAAACATCAAATATAATAACCTCTTTAAATATGTAAATGTGAAAAATGCTGTATAAAATACCAATACAATATAACAAAGTGCATATCCTATATAATTTGATTCACCTGAATGTAATTGTGCTTCTACTCTAATTTTACCCATCATATTTGTTGGCCATACTATACTACCATCACTTGCAATATAATCTGGATTAACTTCTTCTACAGCTTCTTTTAGTTTGTCTGATGGTTCCTTGATAGAAACAATATGCATTTTTGTCTCTGCTGTACTTGAAAATATTGATACTAGATTATCAACAAAATGATTTGCAAATACCATAAAATAATGTAATACAAAAACTAGACACATAGCAACAACCCAGTCAAAAAGCATTTGCTTATATTTTGCTTTTTCTGAAGCTATACTTGTTAATAACATTCTTATTCCTACATATACCAATACTAGCATTAATCCAATAATTGCTATATTTCTAATTATATAATACCATTTTGCAATTATATCTTTTAATTGATAAGCCGAATTATTTGTTGATGTAGTAATTTTTTCTCCATTTTCATCTTCATAATAATATTGAATTACATTTTCTGTAGTATATTTTGGATTTTCACTTTGTAACTGTTCATCCCATTCTTCTAAACTCATTGTTGGATATTCTTCTTCTGAGTCAATTTGTTCATCTGGGTTTTCTTGATATTCTACAAATACTTCTTCCGGATCAAATATATTAGGGTCAAATAGTAATACTCTTCCTGTAAAAATTTCTTCTGGCCCTATTGAATATAATGGCATTACAATATTATCAGAAAAAACTGTTGCACTTACTCCAGAAATTGCTGCCATTGCACCTCCATCTGTTAATGTATTTACAACAACAAATCCCGCTGCTACTTTTACTGCCGCAAGTATAACTGCACCAAGTAAGTTTAAGCTAATAAGAACTGCTACTGCTGCAACAGCTACAACTATAGCAATAATTGCTTTTGCTAATTTTGCAAACCATCCTCCTTCTGTATTATCAAATATAACTGTTGCATCTGTCCCCATTATTGAATTTTGAACAATTTCCATTGCCCCATCACCTAAAGCTGATAATAAGTCCACAAATGGGTCTAATAATTGTCCTCCTATTTTTGATAATTGTCCTGCGGCATGAGCTTTAAGCGGCATGGTAAAATTAAACAATGTTAAAAATATGCATATTGAAGCTATTAACTTAAATAAAAACTTCTTATTTGTAAAAAAACTCATTTTCCTACTCCTCTTAATTTTCTCTTCTACTTCTTGTTTCTATTAATTTATTTAAATTTGTTTCTACAAATTCAAATTCTTTTTGTGTTGGAGTTATCTTTAATATTGCTGATTCTTGTCCAACCTTAAATAGACCTTCACCTTTTCCACAAGTTACTAAAAATCCTGCTTCTCCTTCACTTAATTTAAATACTTCTTTTAAATATTGTATTTCTGATTTATCTTGAGCTAAGAACAATTTTGTATCAGATGATGTAAGAACTGCTTGAGCTTCTGGTTTTTCATAAAAATCTTGAAATCTTTGTGAAACTACTGCTAATGATACATTTCTTTTTCTTGCACGTCTTGCCATAGTATTTAAGAAATCTACAGCTTCTGGATATGGTAATAACATCCATGCTTCATCAACTATAACTCTTTTCTTTCTAGCTCTTCTTCTATCTTCACTATTTTTCTTAACAAATTTTTCCCAAATCCATGTTAGAAGAATTTGTTGAGCAAGTGGTCTTGCAAATTTTTCTTCTAGTTGGGAAATATTCAAATTTATAAATGGTGCTCCTTCTAGTAATTCAAATGTTGATTGTCCATCAAAATATGCCATCTGACCATTATATTCTCTTATATATTGTTTCATTACTTTTAATAGATAACTGTAATGGAATCTATAATCTTCATTTGTATTTTCTGTAGCTTTTCTTTGAATTCTTTTATACCAAGAACCAATTGTAGGCATCTTTTTCTTTTCTCTATATAATTTATCATTTCTATTAAAACTATTTGCAGATTCATATAAACTATTTGGATCACTTGTAATTCCCATTCCTGCATATTCTTCTGCGACAGATTCAGCAATAATTTGTTTAGTTAACTCATTTACATCTTTACTTCTTGTACTACCTCTTGCCATTGTTAATAAAGATTGTGTTACATCTTCTACTTTATTTTCTATATTTAGAACTAATCTTTCTCTTCCTGTTATTTCATCTTTAGCTGTTTCTGTTTCTATATCAAATAAGTTTATTACTGTTTTAGATGTAGGACTTAATACCACATTTATTCCACCTAATGATTCAGCAACTATTGTATATTCACCTTCAGCATCTAGTGCTAAGCTTTCAATTCCCATTAATAATGATGATCTACTTATTAATGTTTTCATTGTTACAGATTTACCAGCACCAGATTTAGCAAATATTACCATATTGTAGTTTGTAAGTGATTCGTGGAAGTTGTCAAATAATATTGGTGTTCCAGTTTGTTTATTAAAACCTAATGGTATTCCTGTTGAATGACTTACATCAGATGTTGTAAATGGAAATACTGTTGACATTGAACGTCTATCAAATGTATGTTTTTTATTTATTTTGTCTTCCATTAGTGGTAAATTAGATTTAAATGCATCTTCTTGCATTGCCCATGCTGTTTTTATTCCTACTAATGATTTAGACATTTCTGTTGATAATAATTTTGTTAATCTATCTAAGTCATCTAAACTATATGAAAATATTGTTGCTACTACTGATGCTTCATATAATTTATTAAATCCTGCTGCAATCTCATCTCTTAATTGTTCTGCTTCTAATCTTTTTTGAGTAAGATTACTTTCTCTATTTATATTTCCTTTATCTGCTGCTACTATTCTTTCTGTCTCTAACTCATTTATTACTCTATTTAGTTCACTTTGTGATTTTGCTTCTTGTACTGGAGTAATATAAATAGATGTATTTATATCACCAAAGAAATACATATCTCTAAATAGTTTTGGGAAGGTACACATTCTTGGTAATGTTGAAACAAAGAAACTTCTTGCATATTTTTTTACATTTGAAATTATTTCCAAATGGTCTATATCTCTTGCATCTATTCCTGAAGGTGCAATCAATTCTTTTATATTTTGTCTTTTTAAGAATTGAACATTATTTTCATCATTATACTGTTGTAGTTTTCTTTCTTCCTCGTGTTTTTTTGCCATCTTGTTTACCTCCTTGTTCTTTAGTTTCTTCTAATTTTTCTATAGCTAAATCTTTCACTTCTTGTCCTAAATATTCTTCATTTTGTTCTAGTATCATTTTTGCAATTTCATCAACTATTGAATCCATATTGTTTTCTTTTTCTTCTACTTGTCTTTGTATTTCTGATTTTGCTTCATTTACTTTTTCTCTTGCTTTTCTCATTGCTTTTTCTTGAATTATTTTATCAAGCTCTCTTGCTTTCTTTTCATATATATCTTCAGCTGTTGAATATAATTCATTAAATCCTGCTTTAACAGCTTTATCTAATCCAAATGTTTCTGCTTCATCTCTATTATATGCCATATATAATAACTCTACTAATTCGTTTGTTCTTAATATTTTTCCTCTAACACCACATGGAGCTATTGAAGAAATAATTGATTGGCATCTTGTATATAATTCAGAAAAAGCAACATTTTTTAATTCTTCTTTGTCCATTTTTTCATTTCCTGCTTCTAGAGCAAAATACGGTACAACTATATAATAGCTTTTATTTAATATATTTTTATTCAAATTCATTCTTTCAGTATCTTGTATAACAGATTCTCCATATTCACGTAAATTAGATAATCTTGTTAATTCATAGTATGTTTTTTTAATTCTTTCTTCGTCATAATCCCCTGAATTTATCATTTGCTCATATCTTATTTGTATATTACGATATTTGTCATCTATTTCTTTCAATTTTTCTCTATATACTTGTAAGCTACTTTCTAAATTTATAGATCTTGTTTGGATGTATATTTGTATTGGACTTCTTAGTGTATTTAAAAATTGAACAAAAGATTCTTCTACACTGTTTTTCTCTACACTTGACATTAAATCATAATTTACTCCTTGACATCCAATTACCATCAAATATCTTGTTCCATTTTTTTGTGATATCATGCTATCTTCTACATCATCAAATTCCATAAAATTAAATATTGATTGCTTATTTTGCTCGTTTGTTGATACATTTGTATTTGATTTTTCGGTTATTTTAGGGGTTCTTTTTCTTTTTTCTTTGAAATGAATATATATTAAAAATGCTATTAATATAAATATTGCTATTACTATAGGAACTAATATATAAATTAACATTTCTATTAATCGTGTTGTTGATTCACTATTCATCTATTTTTCCTCCTTTGTATAAACATATAATTTTTTATTATTTTTTTTAAATTTTATATATCTTTTTATAATATCATCAATATTTTCTCCACCAGTTTTTCGTGTTATTTCTAATCCTCCTGTATCTGGAACTTTCATCATTCCTATTGCATATCCTATAAAAGCAAAAATTAATGTTATTACAATACCAACTATAGATAATCCTATTGCAGAAAATATAAGATAAAATATTAAGCCCGCAGCTCCTCCTATAGCAGTTGTAACTAGTGATTTTGATGAAAATATAAATAAAATTCTTCCTTCTCCTTTTACATTTCTTGGTAAATTATAAGTTCCCATTTTTTCCTCCTTAGTTTATCTTATAATCATTCTATTATATTATAACAAAAAAAAACGATAAATGGAAGTATTTATCGTTTTTTTTTTATTTTTGTTTTATTTTATACTTTAAGCTATTAATTACTCGTTACCACCTAAACTTTTTACAAAGTTATAAACTATGTTAGCAAGTATTGGAGCTGCAAATATAAATACTGCACCAACAAGATATGGTATCATTGTTTTCTTGTATTCAGCTTTTTCTTCAGCACTACCCATCATATATTTTATACCTAATACTACTAATATGATTACTGCTAAAATAACACCTACTGTTTGTAATACACCTAGTATTCTTCCACCAACATCTTGTATTTCATCTCCTTCTGGTGGCGTTGCTTCAATATCGCCAGGGGTTATTAAACCTCCTCCAGTACTACTACCTGAAGCTGCTAATACTACATTTGCTCCTAAAGAAAATACTAATAATATTGTTGCTATAAATACTAATATTTTTTGTGTTTTAACACTCATTTTTTCTCCTCCTTTTATATTTTTATTTATTGAAATCTGGTTTCCCAGAATTTAAATAACTACTATGATATTTTTGATAATACATTAACAACTATTTTCCATATTGCAAATGCTGAAAATACTACTATACACCCTATTAAATACGGAAATAAAGTTTCTTTTACTTTTGCCTGTTCTTCTATACTTCCAAACATATATTTTATTCCTAATATTGCTCCAACTAGTACAGAAAGTACAATACCTAATGTTAATAATATATTATATAATCTATTTACTTCTTCTTTCAATTTAGCATTATCTATTGGTTCAGACCCATCGTCTGGATTAGTTTGGTCTTCTCCGTTTTTTAAGAACTCATCTCCCTCGCTGAAAATATCTCCCCAAAAACTTGCTTCACTAATTGGTAAAAAAATTAAATTCATTATAATAATTATCATTAATATTTTTATTAGTACTAGGGAAATATGTTTCATTATAATCAACTCCCCTCTATATTATTATACATTATATTTGTTTATTCGTCAATTTTTTATTTAAACACACCCTGTGAAAGGTTAAATATTATATTAGGTACAGTTGTACATGCAACTAATAACACTATTCCTAATATATATATCCATAAAGATTTTTTAATGTCTGCTTTTTCCTCTACACTTCCAATAAAATATTTCATTCCTAATAAAACTAAAGCAATTACTGCTGAAACTACTCCTAATACACTTATAACTCCTAATAATATTCCAGCTTTATTTAATAATTCTGGCTCATCTTGAGTTATTTCCTGCCCATTTTGATCTTTATTTGGATTCCAATAATCCGGATCTTCTGTAGGATCTTTAAATCCTGTATCTGAAAGTTCGGTTATCATTATAAAATCTTCATTAGAAAATTTATTTTCTGAAAAATCATTCCTAGCAAAAGTTTCTATATTATTTGTTAATATCATCATTATAAATATTATTATAGTTAATAATACTTTTTTTGCAAATTTATTTTTTTTCATAACACCACCTACCTAAGCTATTTTCACGCTATTATTCTAATTATATACTATTTGAAAATTTCTTGCAAGTTTTTTTTACAAAATTCGTCTTTTTTTAGTTAATATTATTAATTATACTAATTTTAATGCAAGAAAAATAGTATAAAGATAACTGTATACTATTTTTTTATTTATTTTCTCTTCGTCTTTATCTTCTTCTGGAACATCAATATTACCTAATATCTCTATTTGTATTATTATGAGAGTCTGTTACTGTATATATTATTTAATATTCTCCTACTTCATCTATTTTTCCTTTTTTTTATGTTATTTTTGTTGTTCCATAAAATAATGGTGCATTTTTAGTACTCCAATAACTGTCTGGATTTTTCTTTATATTTTCTTTTTTTTGAAGTTGATGTAGCAAAAGAGATATTCTTCATTTTTATATACTTCCCCCTTTTTCTTTTGTTTACATAACAATTAATTTCTACCATGCTTTTTTTACCTTTTCAACCGGGAATTGTTGGTAATTGATATATTGTTATTTCACCTGTAAAAACGAAAAAGTGTGGATTTTTCCACACTTTCCGCTTTGAATCATTTACTAATGCAAATTTTACTTCTACTATCTTAAATCCTTCTGATACATCTTCTGTTCTAACTATAATATCTATATCACTATTCTTTTTTTGCTTTTTCTTAGCATAAGAACCATATACCCATATATACATTTGTCATTACTCTATTTCATTTATTTTCCAAATTCCATTTTTTGTAGAGCCTACTCTTTCAATAATGCCTTTTTCTTTTAGTGATTTTATGTTGTACGATATACCATCTCTTGTTAAATCAAGTGCTTTAGCCATTTCAATCTGTGTAATACCTGGATTTTTCTTAATTAAATTTATTATTTTTTCTTGTGTGGTTTCTTGTGTAGTTTCTTGTGTAGTTTCTTGTTGATCTAAAATCATTCCATCTACAGCTTCATCTATAATTTTAAGCATAAATTCAATAAATTCGTTCGAATTTCCTACATTATTACAATTTTGAATAGCTGTATAATATTCTTCTTGATGTTTTCTTATTATACTTTCAATTGGAATATATTTAAATAAATCTTTCCAATGTGCAAGTATTGCTGTTTGCCATAGTCTAGCAGTTCTTCCGTTTCCATCTGAAAAAGGGTGTATAAATACAAATTCATAATGAAATATAGAAGATAAAATTAACGGATTAACTTTTCCTTTTGCTTCATTCATCCAATTAAACAAATTATCCATTAATGTTGGAACCATTTTATGAGGTGGAGCCATAAAAATTTGGATATCTCCATCATAAACAGCTTCTCCATGATTTCTAAACTGTCCGCTATCATCTTCAATAGCAAAAGTTAATATTCCATGTATCTTCTTTAAATCTTCTACTGAATATGGATTGATATTATCAATTTGTTCATAGGCTTTATATGCGTTTTTAACTTCTTGAATGTCCTTTTGTTCGCCAATAACTGCTTTTCCATTTATTACTGCTTCAACTTGAAATAATGATAATTGATTATTTTCAATAGCTAAAGAAGAATGTATTGACTTTATTCTTGTTTTTCTTCTTAACTCTGGAAATCTATTTAAACTTTCAAAATAATTAGCTTCTCCGATTTTTTCCATTATATTTGTTGCTAGATTTAGCATTTTATCTGTAATTGTATAAGGTGGGTATTCTATCTCCATTTCAAACCTCCAATTCATATATGTATATATGTATTATATCTTTTTTACCAATTACTTCCCAGTACATACTCAACCTCCAAATGTATAATTCATATTTTCATTATTTATATAATACTGCATTTCTTCTTTTTTTAATCATATACATTTCTTAAAAAGTTTGCTGTTATAGGCGTTAATCTTCTACTCGTTTTGGCTGTTTCTATAATTTCAGCTTTTGTATAAGTGCTTTTTAACCATTTTATGCTTTTCCAGTTTCCTTCACAAAATATCCTACTTATTATATATTTCATATTCTTTTTTATATCTAATTTTTCAAATTCTGTGTCCCAAAAATATTTTTTTAATTCTACTGGTATTTCCATCTCATACACTCCTATATCAAAAATGTAGTACACTCTTACAGCATACTACATTTTGCAATTTTTATAACTTGGCGGAGATGAGAGGGTTCGAACCTCCGCGCCCATTTCTGGACCTAACTGTTTAGCAAACAGTCCCCTTCACCACTTGGGTACATCTCCATTATATTAAGAAAAGTTAGATATTTTAAGCCTATCTAACTTTTTGGCGGAGAGGGTGGGATTCGAACCCACGGTACGCTATAAACGCACGCCAATTTTCAAGACTGGTGCCATAAACCAACTCGACCACCTCTCC
>CALXJU010000012.1 GCA_944388705.1 uncultured Clostridia bacterium | reverse complement strand
AAAATTCGTAATATAGATTTTTATATTACGAAAAAATCAAAAAATTCGTAATATAGATTTTTATATTACGAAAAAATCGAAAAATTCGTTTCATGAATTTTTGTAAAATAAAAAATTAAATAATATTACTAAAAGGCAGGAAAGAGATACAGAGTGTATCTCGTAAACAACATAGAAAAACAAGTTTTCAGTCCTCTGTAAACAGCCAAAATATACAGAGAAAATGCAGAATAATAAAAAGTGCAAAAATGCTTGATATAACTGAGATGTAATAAAAAACAAACTTTACCAACTGGGAAAGCAGCACATATCGAATCAGGAATTGCATATGGACTAGGAAAAAATGTTATTTTAAGATTTTATAAATAAAAAATAAGAAAAAAGCAAAAAAATATTGAAAAAAAACAAAAAAAAGTGTATTATATTAATATAAAAATAAAAAGGGGGTAAAAAAATGGAAGAAAATAAAAATGAAAACATCGAACAAGAAGAAAATAAAACAACAGAAGAAAACAAAGAACAAGTAAAAAATGAAGGAGAATTAAAAAAGGAAGCAGCAGAAGCATTTAAACAAACAAAAGAACAAATTAAAAACATGAACTTCAAAGAAGAAGCACAAAAAGGGAAAGGACTTTTAGGAAAACTATTTAAAGACCCAGTAGGAACAATAAAAGAAATAGTAGATGATGATAAAAATCAATTTTATAAAACAGCATTATTTGTAGTAGGAATATGGGTTGCAATAATATTAATAAAACAATTATTAAACTTTTTAATACATGAATATTATACATTTAATGCACTAAGTGTATTAAAATTATTATTAGCACCAATATTAGAAGTGTTAGTAATGGCAATAGTAATTCATATGTTAAATAAAGAGCATAAACAACCATTAACAAAAGCAATAACAGCAGTAGCAATAGCAAAAATCCCATATGTAATATCAGCATGTTTAGGATTTTTAACATACATAAGTAGTAGAATGTCATATATAACAAGTCCAATATATTCATTATTAAATGTAATATCAACAGTATTAATGTTTTTCGTAATAAAAGAAATGTTTAAAGAAAAAGAAAACTCATTAAAAGCATTTGTAAAAGTTGAAGTTGTATACTATATAGCAGTATTCGTATTTAGCTTTTTAGGAATATCAATATAAGAACATAAAGACCATAATTTGAAATGTAGAAAACATCAACAATTTCAAATATGGTCTTTTTAATATATTGAAAAAAGAAGGGAATGAAAAAATGAAAGAAAAACTAAAAAAGATAGGAAAAAAACTTTTAATTGTTTTAATAATTTTTGTAATATTATTTGTAGCATTAATAGTATCATATCAAGTAAGATATAATTTCAAAGCAAAAATAAATGACTATACAGCAGAAAAGAAAGCTGAAAGTTATAGTGAAGAAATCCAAAAACTAAAAGAAGAAAATGAAGATGTAGCATTATTATCATATGGAATAGAAACACTTGTTGGAGATGAAGCAAAAAGTGTAAATAGTTCAATAGAACAAGTTACTCTATTAGAAAATGGAAATACACAAGCAATAATAAATAATGCAAATGAAAAAATAAAAGAATTAACAAAAGGAGAAATATTTTATTTAGAAGGAGATAGTTCAACACCATATCAAGAAGCATTTTTTGGAAAAGTAGTATCAAATACAGAAAATGATGGAAAAACAACATTAGTAACAGAAACACCAAAAGTAGATGAAATATTTGATATGGTAGATATAGATTTAAGTGAAACACTAACAGAAGATAACTTAAAAAACATTAAACCAATGGAAGGTGTAAATGTAACATATTTAGGGGAAAGCACAGGTTCAACAGTACAAAAATTAGATAACACTCAAGAAGCAACAGTTGATAACTTAACAAATTTACAAATTGAAAGTGCAGAAATAAAGCCAGTAGACCAAAAAAGTTTAAGTGGTAAACTAGCATTAGAAGCAGATTTATCTGAACATTTGCAAAGTCTAATAAAATATTTACGCAAAAGTGAAATTAGTGAAGAAGAATTAAAAAACATATATTTAAAAATAAATGGAGAATTAAATTTCGAGCATGTAAATTTTGATACAGTATTTGATTGGGATTTTTTTGGAGGAATACATGACTTACAATTTAATATAGATAAAAAAATCACATCATCATTTGGATTTGAAACAGGAGTAGAAACAGAATTTGGTGGAGAAGAAACAATAACAAAACTAGGAATAGCTGACATATGTGGAGTAAAAGAAAAATTAATACCATTATTTTATATGGATGTAGGAACAAGAAAAATGTTCACAGTAATAACAAACCCTACAAACTTATCAGGGTCAATAGAAGATTTTAAAACATCTATGCCAATATCATTAGGAATAATGGTATATGTAGATTTTCAAGGAAATGTAAAAATAGGATTATCATTAGATTATAGTTATGAATCAGAAACAATAAATGAACTTAATATAGTAGAAAATGATGAATGGAAATTTGAAAATAAAGAAGTATATAATGAAGAAAAATCAACATTAAACCTTAAAGGGGAAATTAGTACAGCAGGAGATTTAAATACAGGAATAGATGCAATGGTAAATATAGGTTCTGCAAATATTATAGATTTAGCAATATTAAAAGTAGGAGTAGAAGCAGACTTTATAGGTTCATTATCAGCAGGAATAGAGTGGACAAAAGATGATACAAAATTAACACATGAAGAAAAATTTGAAGGTCATGCAAGAGTATATCTGAAACTATTAGATTTAGATATAAAATTTAAATTAAAAAATAAAATTCTACCATTATCAATACAGGAACAATTAACATTATTAGATATAACATTATTAGAATTAGGAGAATTATCACCATCACACTATAACAAAGACATAATGAAAACAGGACAGGTAAGTGCAGAAGATACTAAGAATAACTACTATAAAACATCATATGGACAATTAATAAAAGAAGATAAAACTGATAAAGAAAAACAAACAATATATACTAAAGAATTTGACCAAATATGTGCAATAGATGATAGTTATATATATGTAACAGTATTTTCAGATGATGGAGGAACAGATGTAGTTAGAATAGATAAAGAAAAACCATTATATAAAACAGTAATAGAAAATGTTTCATATGTATTAACACAAGACAATAATTATATCTATTATGTAGCAAAAGATGAAGAAAAGAAAATTTATAGATATAATAGAAGTAATTCTGAAATAGATGAATTTAGAAGTTTTGATAATGAAGTTCAATTAATGATAGAACAAGATGATGGCAATTTTTACATAACAACATTAGATGATGGACTAGGATTGGGATTTTTAGGAATGGCAGATAACTATTATTATGTAGTAGGAAAAGATAAAAACATAATACATGAATATGGTTCAGAACCAACTGTAGAGCAATATTATATATCTGACCAAGGAAATTATTATGTAGCACAAAAATTCTATGCATATGGCAGAACAAGACCAACAGCAACAGAAAATTTGTTTATGAGTAAAGATAGAGCAATACAAGTACCAACAGAAACAAGTTCAGGATGGAAAAATGAAAGTTTTGGAATTGTAACACAAACACAGTTACCAGATTATAGTGGATATAATTTAAATGTATATGGAACACCAAATGGAGAAATGAGAACAATAACAACTGTAAAAAGTAAATATGCAATGTTTACACTTTCAGAATCAGATTCAGGAGATTGGTATTTCTTTGACCAAGAAGAAAATGATGTTGTATTATATAAATTAGATGCAAATTTAGCCAACAAAACAGAAGTAAAAAGATTTCCAAATGAGACATTTAGATGTCAAATGGAAAATTGTAGCATGGAAACAACAGATAATGTATTATACTTCTATCAAATAGACTCAAATGATACAAAAGTATTATACAGATATGACATGAATTAGGAAAATAAGGGGGAAATTAAATGAGAAAATTAAATAAATTAATCATTTGTCTAATAGGTATTTTTATAATTTTATCTAGTTCATACATTGTAAAAGCAGAAGATAATACATTTACAGGTACAAGAAATTTGATTATAGAAATAGATGAATCAGATATTAATAGTTATGTAAGTGGAGGAAGAGAAGGTTTTGAATTAGCACTTAGAAAAAGTAGACCAACATGGTTAGAATACACTCTAAAAACACAAGACAAAACAATAACATTTACAATGAATTTTAGTTTTTCAACATATGATGAATATGTTGAAAGACTAACAGAATTATTGGGATATAAACCAGCAATTATGAATGAACAAGGAGATAAAATAAATATAGTAGAGGGATTTAAATCAATTGAATTAACAAATTTTGTGAAAAATCAATTAGAAGCAGAAGACATGTTAGTAGAAGGAAATATACAAGAATTTTTCACAGTTAATAATAGTACATTAGAACTAGGAGAAACAAAATACGAAACAAAAGAAGCAATTGACACAAGAGAAAAACAAGATGTTATTTTATTCTCAAATGTTTCAATACAAACAGTAATCAATAATATATCAGATTATTCAAGAGAAATAACAGTCACAGTAGATACAGATGAGGAAAATGATATTAAAGAAATAAAAGAAAGATTTGAGAAAATAGGAGAAGTTAAAGAAAATTCAAAAATTAGAATAACAGTATCATTTGATGCTAATAGTTTAGAAGAATTATCAGAAAAAACAATGCAAGCTTTAAATGTATCAGTATTAATAACAGAAAAACAAGAATATAGCACAGATGAAAAAATGAAAATTACTTATGAAGAGAGTATTGATAATGAAAAATTATTAACAGAAAATGGTTCAATTTCTCAAAGAATTACATGCCCAGAAATTTATGAAAATATTGAAAAAGAAGAAGATACAGCTGTTAATATAAATAATAAAGTTATTACTTTACAAAGAAAAGATGAAAATATGATATTTACATATGAAAGACCAATTACATTTGAAAATATAAAAATAAGTACAAAAATAACGATGTATGGAGAAATAGAAAGAAAGATTATTTTACAATTACCATTAGAAAATGCAAATTATTATAAAGATGTTTTAGAAGAAAAATTTAAAAACAAACTATCAAAAGGAATGACATTAAATATTTATGATGAAGGAACAATAAGATGTTATAGTATAGAGTTTAAATCACTTACAATAGATAGATTAGAAAAAAAGACTTCAGAAATTATATCAGGAAAAAATGAATTTGAATTTGAAAATAAATTTATATTTTTCCTAAAATCAAACATTAAAGAAGAACTTGAAGTAAATACTATAATAGAAGGTACATTACAACCATCACAAATAGAAGTAGAATACATTTTACCAGATTCAACAAACAAAATATCAAATCAAAAAGTAGATGAGCCTATTCATAAAATTGATTTTGTAAGAGGAAATATAGAGTTTACTTTTACTTATAATAATTATATTATAATCGGTTTGGTTGCTTTTGGAGTATTACTTGTAGTGATTGTAGTGTTAATAATTGTAAAGAAAATAAAGAAAAAATTAAATAAAAAGCCTGAAGAACAACAAGAAGAAAATAAAACAGAACAACCTGAAGAAAAGAAACAAGAAGAAACGAAAACTGAACAAAAAGCAGAAGAAAAGCAAGAAGAACCAAAGAAAGAAGAAAAATAAATATGAAGTAAAATTTGACAATTAGGAGGGCATGAATGAAATATTTTAAAAAATTATTAGGAGATAGAATATATTTATCTCCAAGAAGCATTGAAGATTTAGAAAAATTTACAGAATGGATGAATGATTTTGAAGTAACTGATTATACAGGCAGAAGCGGACAAATTATGTCATTAGAAGGAGAAAGAAAACATTTAGAACAAAATTATAATCCAGAAGCTACATTTTCTATCATAACTCTAGATGGAGATAAATTAATTGGAACTGTGGGACTAGAAAGAATAAATTATACGCATAGAACAGCAACATTAGGGATTTTTATAGGAGACAAAGATTATTTGAGTAAAGGTTATGGTACAGAAGCAATAAGATTGTTATTAGATTATGGTTTTAACTATATGAATTTACATAGTGTAAAATTAGAGTTAATGAGTTTTAATGAAAGAGCATTAAAATGTTATAAAAAATGTGGTTTCAAGGAAACAGGAAGAATTCGTGAAAATAGATTTATCAATGGTAATTATTATGATACTATAACAATGGATATTTTAGAAAGTGAGTTTACAGAGAGTTATATACGAAATAAAAATATCCAAAAATAAATGGAGATTAGTGTTCTAATCTCCATATTTATTATTATAAAAAGCCTTTCTTTTTTATATTTTCTATGATAGAATGTAGCAAAATAAGAAAGGAAAAAAATATTATGATAGAATCAAAGGGATGGAACTGGAAAATAGTACAAGATAATCAAACTGAAATTTGGAAAGAACCTAGCATTGAATCTTATTATTTATTGAACAGGTGGAGCTCTCAAGAAAAGAAAGAATTCTTAGATTTAGGTTGTGGATTAGGAAGACATTCTATTTTATTCGGTAAAAATAATTTTAATGTTAGTTGTTTTGATATAAGTGAAGAAGCAATTAAGAGAACTAGAGAATGGGCAGATAAAGAAAATTTAATATTTGATTATAAAATTGGAGATATGCTTAACTTACCTTATAAAGACGAGAAATTTGACTGTATTTATTCTAGAAATGTAATTTCTCATACTGATACAGAAGGAATGAAAAAGGTAATAAAAGAACTTTATAGGGTAATGAAAAAAGATGGAGAATGTTATTTGACACTAGGTTCAAAAGATACATTCGGATTTAAACAGGAAAATTGGCCTTTAGTTGATGAGAATACAAGGTTAAAAATGGAAGAAGGACCAGAATATAAAGTACCACATTTCTATGTAGACTATAATTTAGCAAAAAAATTATTTAAAGACTTTGAAATTATTACAATATATCAAGTAATAGATTATCATGAAGAAAACAATCAAGTATTTGATTCATATCATTATCACATATTGATACATAAAAAATAACCTTTTTACAGGTATTAAAATAGGAAAGAGAGAATTATGATACTAAAAGATTTATGTTTTGAAATAATACAGACATGTCCAAACAATTGTAAGTTTTGTTCTTCAAATTCATCACCAGAGAAGCAAACAATAATTACATTAGAACAATTTAAAAGAGCAGTGATGCATTTTATAAAACAAGGTGGAATAGAAGAAATTTCAATTTCTGGAGGAGAACCCTTTTTACATCCAAATTTATTTGAAATGGTTAAGTTTTGTAAAGATAATGGTATTAGAACAGTTATATTTACTAGTGGAATAAAAAGAGCAAATGCAATTCCACCAGAAGTAATAGAATACATTAAAGATAAATGTGAGAAAGATTTACAAGAAATAGAAGAACATGAGCCATGGAATGAAAGGTTAAAAAGAAATGTAAAAGCATATTATGATAGATGTTTAAGACCAAAAGAATTTGAAGCGATAACAAGACAGGAGTTTGAAACATTAAAACAATTAGGATTAGACAAAATTGTATTTGATTGGCAAGCATTTGAAGAAACTACTGATAATGAATTAATGGGGAGAAAAGGATTAAATACATGTTTAATGGATTCTTTAATAAGAGCTAGTCTAACAGGACTAAATGTTGACGTACATTTTATACCAATGAAACCAAATTATAGACAATTCCCTGATATAATTGAATGTTTAGAAATATCAAAAGTAAAAAATATAAGTATATTAAATTTTGTTCCTCAAGGTAGAGGGAGAGATAACAAAGAAGAATTAATGCTAAGCGAAGAAGAACTAAAAGAATTTTCAGAAATATTGAAAAAAGAAAAAGAACGTTATAGTGGTAAAATTAGAATTGGAATTCCACTTAATGGAAGAATATCGCATCTATGTACAGCAGGAACTGAAAAATTAGTTATAAAATATGATGGAACAATACGACCTTGTCCTGCTTTTAAAGAATTGAGTGTAGAAACAATGAAAAACTATGGAATAGAACTGCATAGTATATATGAAGATTTAGAAAAAGTAGTTGTATATAGCGGAAAGAGAAAAGAACCATTATGTAAGAAGATTTACGGATTTGATGGGGACTTAACAGATAGATAATAAAAAATCAAAAAAATATTTGATAAGAAAAAGGAGAAAACGAATATGAAAGAATATTTTGATGTATTAAATAAATATGGTGAATTTACTGGAGAAATAGCTACAAGAGAAGAATGTCATGAAAAAGGTTTATGGCATAGAGCAATATATGGATTTATATTTAACAAAAATGGAGATGTTTTATTGCAAAAAAGAAGTAAAAATAAGAAGTTATGGCCAGATTTATGGGATATTACAGCAGGTGGTCATGTTTTAGCAGGAGAATTTGGAAGTCAAGCGTTAATAAGAGAAATCAAAGAAGAATTAGGTATTGAAGTTGCAGAAAACGAAGTGAAATATTTAGTAGGTTCAACATCTATTAATATTAAAGACAATATAATAAATAATCATTATAATGAATGTTATATAATTGCAAAAGAGATAGATATTTCAAATATAAAATTACAAGAAGATGAAGTATCAGAAATAAAATGGTTCAGTAAACAAGAAATATTAGATAGAATTAATAACAATTTCGAGGGTATTACAGACAAAACTGGACCTTGGAATTTTTTGAAAAAGTATTATGAAAGGTTAAAATAAAATCAATACAAAATTACTAAAGGGGGAATGTAAAATGCCGAAATTTGTATTAATAATAGGACCGCAAGCAGTAGGAAAAATGACAGTTGGACAACAATTATCAAAAATTACAGGATATAAATTATTACATAATCACATGACAATAGAAATGGTTAGATTAATATTTGACTATGATAAAGAAACTTTTTTAAAAATGAATAGTGTTATTAGATATGAAATATTTAAAGAATTTGCTAAAAGTAAAGAAAAAGGAATTATATTTACAGCATGTTTTGATTTTGGAAAAGACTTTCAAATAGAAATAGAGCAAGCAAATAGATTTATGGAACTTTTTGAAGAATCATATGTAGTGGAATTAGAAGCATCACTAGAAGAAAGATTAAAAAGAAATAAAACAGAAAATAGATTAGCAAATAAAGCTTCTAAAAGAGATTTGGAATGGAGTGAAAATGATTTGATTAAATCCATGACAAAGCATAAACTTAACTCTGAACAAGGAGAAGGAGAAAAAATATTCAAGAACTATATAAAAATAAATAATGAGAAATTATCACCTGAAGAAGTGGCAAAAATAATAAAAGAAAAGTTTGACTTATAAAATAAAGGAGAAAATTATGAAAAAATTAAATGTAATATTAGTTTTTGATAAAGATGAAAATAAAATACTAATGTGTAAAAGAGAAAAAGAACCATATAAAGGAAAATTCAATTTAGTTGGTGGAAAAGTAGAAAAAGATGAAGACGAATTACATGCAGCATATAGAGAATTACAAGAAGAAACAGGAATAACTAATAAAGATATCAAATTAACTCATATTATGAACTTTCAATACGAAATGTCAGATATGGAATTAGAAGTATATACAGGAAAATTGAACAAAGATGTAAAATTAATAGAAGAAGTAAACAAACTTTTTTGGCTCGACAAAAATGAAAACTTTTTTGATATAAATAAATTTGCAGGAGAAGGTAATATAGGACATATGTTACAACAAGCAGAAATTCACAAAAAACAATTATTTAATAATAGTTAGGAGATAAAAATGAAAGTATTATTTGCAACAACAAACCCAGCAAAAGTTGGAAAATATAAAGAAATATTAAAAACAAAAGGAATAGAATTAATTACAATAAAAGATTTGGATTTCAAATTAGATATAGAAGAAAGTGGAAAAAATGCAATTGAAAACGCATATATCAAGGCAAAAGCATATTTTGATAAAACCAAAATGCCAACAATTGGAATGGATAATAACTTATTTATAGAAGAATTGCCATCAGACAAACAACCAGGAACACATGTAAGAAGAATAAATGGTAAAGAATTAAATGATGAAGAAATGATAGAATATTATACTAATTTAGTAAAAGAATATGGAACAAAATTAACAGCAAAATGGGTTTATGGAATGGTAATTTGTAGTGATAAAGGAATAAAAGAATATTCATGGAGTAAAGACCATTTCTATTTTGTAGATAAACCATGTCAAAAAAGAAATCCAGGATATCCATTAGACTCTATTACAATTGTTCCAGAATATAACAAGTATTTAGTAGAGCTAACCGATGAAGATAAAAAAACATATAAAAAGAAAGACAATATAAATGATGTAGTTGAATTTATAACCAATAACATATAAATTAAAATAAAAAAGTTTATTTGCAAAGTAAGGAGGAAATTATGGTTGAAATAATATTTGATAAAAACGAAAACAGAGCAATTGCATATGATGATAATATTCAAATAGGAGAATGTGATTTTATAGAAAAAGAAGAATATTGGAACATAATACATACAGAAGTTAATGATTCATATCAAGGACAAGGGATTGCAAGGAACTTAGTAGAAAACGTTATCGAAAATGCTAAAAAATATAATAAAGCAGTTATAGCTGATTGTTCTTATACTAAAAAAATTATAGAAAAAATAATAGTAGAAGTTGGTTCAACATGTACAAAAATAGATAAATTTGATGGAAAAAATATTGAAAGAATAGAGGAAAAAACAATATTTTTTAAAAAACATTATAATGAAAATAAAAAATTAAGAGAAAGTGATATTGTAGAATTAATAAAAATTATAAAAGATGCAAAATCTATTTCTAAAAATATATATGTATGTGGTACAAGCATTTTTAGAAACTTAAATGAAGATGAAAAAAATAGTTTCTTAAATAGATTTAAAAATGAAACTGGATATGATTTTAATATTATTTCTCAAGAAAAAGAAAATGAATTAACAGTTTTCGGAACTACAAGATTTGTAAAAGATAAAGTATGTGTTTTCATTGGTGGAGGAGGTTCTACTGAAATTGCAATATATGATAAAGGAATAAAAGAAAGTGTTAATACAAAAATCGGAGTAATAGATGTAATGCAAGAATTTCCTGATTTAGCAGAAGACTATGCCACAACTGATATTGAAGAAGTAAAACAATTTATAAAAGAAAAATTGAACTTACCTAAAGAAAGAGCAGATATATTAATATTAGCTGGTGGAGGACATGAAAAATTTGCAAGAAATTCTGGAATAAAATATGAAGAAAACACTTTGTATAAAGATGATGCATCACCAATTATGATGGATATTGAAACAAGAAAAAGTGAGACTGAAAGATATTTTAAAGCAATATCATTAGATGAAATAAGAAATAGAGTGAATGACCCAGATTGGTGGTATGCTACAAGAGCAATGTGTGCATTTGTATTAGTAGTAGCAGAAGCAATAGAGGCAAAATATATTGTACCAACAGATATAGCTATGGTTTATGGACTATTAAATGATGAAAATAATGTAAATTAATATGAGGAAGTGAATATAATGAATGATATAATAGAAGATTTATTCAAAATATATTTATCTAGTATAGACAGTTATAATTCTAAAATTTATCAAACTTATAATGATAAATATACAATTATAGATAAATCTATGATTACAATATATTTATTTATAAAAATAATTGAAGATAGAAATGAAAAAGGACAAGAAGTTACAGACGTTTTGTGTAATTATTTATTAAAACAAATTATATATGGAGAAACTGGAAATTTAGCATTTGAAATATCTGATAAATCTAAAATCCAACTTTATCATGAAATACTTGATAAATTAATAATAGACAAATTCGAATATAAAAATAGAATTATGCAAAAATTAAAATATAATTATAAAACTATTAAATTGAACAAATATAGTGAACTTTTAATGTTTTTGGAAAATGTTGCTGACTATGCAATATTTGGAAAAATGTTTTTAAGAGGAAACCAAGAGATTGTCTCACTTTTTGATGATATTAAAAATAAAATTATTAGTGAACTAAACAATATGAATGAAGACTCTCATTTTTATAAAGAAAAGAAAGAGATAATAGATTTAATAATTGATAATAAGTTTAATGAAAGTCAATATGGAAATCTGATGAATGTTGTTCTAAATTTAAAAGATGTATATAGATATTCAATATTTGTAACACTAGTTCCAGAAAATGTATTATTTCATCAATATTCAGTAACCATAATAAGTTTATTATTTGCAGAATATTGTAATAAAGAATTAAAAGAAAATATAGATATTTATAGAATTATAGTTAAATCATTGTTTCATGATTTTGGAGAATTTAAAGGAACTGAAATAGTAAGTCAAATTAAGAATTATAATGATGTAACAAAGAAAATGTTTGCTGAAATTGAAGAAAATGATGAAAAAGAACTAGAAGGAAAAATTGGAAAAAATCTTTATAATATAATTTCTGAATATAAACATGGTGCTGAAGGATATATATCAGAAATTGTTGATAAGATGTTAGGGATTATGAAACTTTGGATAGAAGTGGGATATTTTCACAATTATAATTCTATAAAAACAATTACTTCAATTTATCAAGATAGATTTAAAAGATTTCTAGAAATTGAAAATATTGATGAATTAAAAAACAAAAACTTTTACTTAAATCTTTTGAGAGAATGTTATATTTATATTAAAGAATACTTAGTTGAAAAAGATTTAGAATATTTCTTTAAATATTTTACTAAAGAGGAATTAATAGAATTTAGAGAAGAAATTGCATTATTAAAGAATAATCCTGAGACGTTTTTAAAATGATTTATAGAAGTGCAAAAAGAAGGTTTACCTTCTTTTTTTTATGAGAAGTTTTATAAATTTTCGTTAATTATTCTAATTAAAGATTTTAATAAAATACTTATATCAATAAAAATTAATAAAATCAAGATATTTATAAAAAATTCTAAATTTATTAAAGCAATTGTTTAATTAATAAAAATATTGAAAATACTAATTAAAAATAAATAAAAAAATCTTTAATTAGAATAATTAACGAAATAAGATATTTGCAAATATCTTAATAAATTATATAATAAAAATAGAATTCAAAGGAGGAAAAAAATGAAAGGAAAACTAAAAAATAAAAATGGAATCACTCTAATTGCATTGGTTGTAACAATTGCAGTATTACTAATATTAGCAGGAGTAAGTATATCAATGTTAACAGGAGAAAATGGGATAATAACGCAAGCCCAACAATCAAAACTACAGACAGAAATAGGAAAAGAAAAAGAAATTATAACATTATCAGTATCAGCAGTAAGAGGAGATAAAATATCAAGAGGAGATACAAGTGAAATAACAAGTAGTGAGCTACAAACAGAAATTGATAAATATACAGATGAAGCAACAGTAACAGGAAGTGGAATATTAATAGTAACATATGAAAGTGGAAGAAGTTATGAAGTAGAACAAGATGGAAGTATAACACAAAAAGGAGAATTAACGCCGGAAGAAGCGAAGAAAATAGTTTATGCGACAGCTTGTGGAGAAGGATTGGCAGTAGAAACAGCAGATGGAACAGTATATTATGTTGATGATGTACAATTTAGTGTTATACAAAAAATAGAAATAACAGATGCAGAAGTAATAACAACAAATGGAATAAAAGAATCAAGATACAATTATTTTGTAGACAATCAAGGAAAAGTATATACATGGGGATATAATTATAGAGGCCAATTAGGAAATGGAACAAACGAAGATAGTAATATACCAATATGTATAAGTAACTTATCAGGAAATGCATTAAATGGAAAAAATATAAAGAAAATCCAAAGTAATGATGATACAATGATAGCAATAGATAGTGAAGGAAAAGTATACACATGGGGAAATAATGGATATGGCCAATTAGGAAATGGAACAAATGTAAGTAGTAATGAACCAATATGTATAAGCGATATATCAGGAAATGTATTAAATGGAAAGAAGATAGAAAAAATTCAACATAGTGGTTATGTTACAATGATAGCCTTAGATAGCAATGGAAAAGTATATACATGGGGAGAAAATAACTATGGCCAATTAGGAAATGAAACAAACGAAGATAGTAATGTACCAATATGTATAAGTGACATAGAAGGAAATGCATTAAATGGAAAAAATATTGTAGAACTACAAAGTAGTTATACAGTAATAGCAATAGATAGTGAAGGAAAAGTATATACATGGGGAGCAAATTGGGATGGACAATTAACAAATGGGACAAATCAAAATAGTTATATACCAATTTGTATAACAGATAATGAACAACTCGAAATGTATAATAAAAAAATAAAAGATGTAAATATGAATGGAACAATTCAAATGGATGCAATTATACAAATATATGTAACCAAAGAAGGAGAATTGTATATTTATCCATACATTTCTAGTGCTGGATAATAAAATTAAATTAAAATACTTAAGATGGTGAATTATATGACTATATAAGATAAAGCGGAATGCAAAATATTAAATAGAACCAGGGGAAAGTTATCGAACTTTCCCCTAAATGCGGACATTTTAAATTAAAAATAAATGAAATTGTAAGCCTCAAAAATATTTTTCACTTGTGTTTTTGTGGCTTGCTTAAAGAAATCATAAAGTGCGTCAATATAATCAGGCATTCCTGATAACAAACAATTGTAATCATAGTCACTTAAAGCAGTTGCAATGATTAAGCGAATTTCATTCGGTTTTTCAACATGAGAAAAATTACTTTTTATATAATTCATGTTAAAAATTTCTGAATATCCCGCTAAATCGTCGCAGGAAATGTCTTTTGACTGTTTAACTTTTCGTAAAATGTCTGCACGTATTTCATCAATAAAAAAACAAATACGTGCAAGACGAACTGTTTTGTTTCCAGTCTGACGATTTCCTCTTTTTACAATATTTTCTTTCAGAAACTCAATAACCGGAACTGGGATGTCATCTTCGTAATCGGGATTTAAATCTTCTACAGAAGAAACTAAAGAATCTGTTATGTTGATAATTCCGCTTTTTACAATATCACATAAAATTGCGGAAATCAACTCAACAAGATAGGAACTCTTAGAAATTTCTTTTGCTAAACCCCGAATTTTTTCCATCTCATCAGTTGTTAAAATACTCTTTTTCATATTGTCCGTCCTTTCTATATTGTTTAACAAATAGTTACAAATATAATTGTAACAAAATTTTATCCAAAAGTCAAATTATGTAAAGTACAATACTCTAAATAGAAGTATTGATATTAGTGTTTAATTGTGATATCATTATAAAAATAATAGTTAAAGAGGTAACAAATTGAATATATATGTAGAATTAAATAAAATAATAGAATATGTAGAAGAACATTTAGAAGAAAAAATAGAACTACAAGAAATTTCAAAAATGATAGGAATGAGTGAATATACATTTCAAAGAATATTTTCAATAATAAGTAATGTATCATTTTCAGAATATATACGAAATAGAAGACTATCAAATGCAGGACAAGAATTGTATTTAGACAAAGAAAAAATAGTAGATATAGCTATAAAATATCAATATAATAATGCTACTTCATTCTCAAGAGCATTTGAAAAATTTCATGGAATAAAACCAAGTCAAGTAAGAAAAAATCCAGAGAAATTAAAAATGTATACAAAATTACATTTTAATGAACGATATGAATGTAATAAAAATATAGATTATAAAATAGTAGAAAAGGAAGAAATGACTTTATATGGAGAAAATATAATTACTACAAATATGGAGATAAGAAAAGTTGCACCAAAGTTTTACAAAGAACATGAAAATAAATATGGAGAACCACCATATGGAATGGTAGAATATTATGATAAAGAAAGAAGATTTGTAAAAGCATATTGGGTAATGTATGATAAACAAATAATTAAAAAAATGGAAAAAGTAGTAATTCCTAAAAGTAGATGGATACAGATAAAAATAAACTCACAAAAACCAGAAGAAATTCAAAATACCTCAGAAATATTTTACAAAGAATTTATGCCAAATGCAAAATATAATTTTAGAGATTTACCTGAACTTGAAATTTATCATGATAATGTAACAGATTTTTTAATACCAATAGAAGACTGACTTTTTTTGAAAGGAAAAAGTCAGTCTTTTTTCGTAACTACCTGATAAAATATATATTAGAGGGATTATAGTGAAAAAGAATGTGTTTGAGATTTATTTAACATCACAATATGTAGATAAAACTGAATGGATAAAATTATTTTATAAGATATCTAAAATAAATGGAATGTTAAGAACATGGAATTTATGGATATATATAGAAAAAAACTATGTAAGATATTTTATAGAAACAAGAAGAATGTTGCCGCCTGTTTTGGGAGAGCTAGGTGAATTTTTATTTAAAAAAGTAGATATAAATTTACAGGAAAAAGCAATTCTTCAGATGCCACATATATTAATTTCAGATTGTAAAACAGTATTAGATGTATATGATAGGAATGAAGCCAAAAGAAACCAAAAACTCAAAAAAGTAAAAATTACATTTTATCCGTATAAATATAATAATTATTTATCAACTACAAAATTATATTTTACAACTGATGAAAATAAAATAATACAAAGAAAACTTTTTTGGAATTCTAGTATAAATGAATTTGTAAGTATAGATTTTGGTATACACTCAAGATTTTTTTATCAAAAAGATGGAGCAAGATATTTAGAAACGAAAAAAGTAATAAACTTGCTAAATAGTGATAAAGAAAAAGCATTATTAAAAGCAGATGTATTTCCATACTTACAAGAAGAATTATATTTAAAACATAGTGATTATGATTTTGCAAAACATTCAATTGTAATAGGAGCAAGTGGTACAGGTAAATCTAAATTAATAAGTGCAATGGTAAAAAATTTATCAAAAGACAATTTTAACAAAAATAAATATAAAATAGTTGTAATTGACCCACACAGCTCTTTAGAAGAAGATATTGGAGGTTTAGAAAATAGTAATGTAATAGATTTTAAGACAGAAGAAAATAGTATAAATTTATTTATAAATGGAACAGAAGATGTATTATCTTCTACAGAATCAATAATGAGTATATTTAAAAATATCATTGCAGATAGATATAATTCAAAACTAGAAAGAGTATTAAGATATAGTATACTTTTATTACTAGAAAAAGGAGAATTTAATTTAGTAAATTTAAGAAAATTACTTACAGAAATTGAATATAGAAATAAAATTATAAAAGAAGTTCAAAATACAATACAAATAAATATAATAGAATTTTTTAGAGTTGATTTTAATGAACTAAAAACAAAATCATATCAAGAAGCAATTGCACCGATTGTTGCTTTTATAGATGAAATGCAATTACTTCCTGCATTTAATAATGCTGATGAAACAAAGAATATAAAACAAGAAATTGAAAATAATTTTGTAACTATATTATCATTAGACCAAATGTCATTAGGACTAAATATTGTTAAAACAATAGCAGGTTTTGCAATGCAATCAATATTACAATTAGTACAAGCACATACATTTGATGAACATATTATTTTGGTTATAGATGAAGTTTCTATTATAGAAAATCCTATAATAAATAGATTTTTATCAGAAGCAAGAAAATATAATCTTTCATTAATATTAGCAGGACAATATTTTGAACAAATTAGTAGTAATTTGCAAAAAGCGATTTTTACTAATGTCGTAAATTACTTTGTTTTTAGAGTATCCAGAATTGATGCAATGCTATTAGAAAATAATATAAAAATGGAAGTTGCGGTAAAAAACACACATATAAATAGAATTAAAATCATTACAGAATTAGCAGATAGAGAATGTGTTGTAAGAATAGGAAAAGATGGACGTTTGTATTCAGCATTTAAAGGAAAAACAATTGACTTTATACCAGTTCCTAGAAAAAAAGTTATGTTGAAAGAAAATAAAATTTTCAAAAAAGAAGAAAAAATAAAAAAAGGGTTTAATATAGAAACTCAAAACTCATTAAAAGAGATAATGCAAAAACAATCAGCTTCAAGAAAAAGAGTAAATCTAGAAAATAACTGAAAATATGGAGGAAAATATGAACCAAAAACAATGTAAAATAGTTATTGATGAAATATTTATGGAAATATTTGAACAAAAAAGTCCTATGGAAATAGAAGAATTATTATCAGAATGTGCTTTTGATATAAGACTTCCAAATAGAGTTATAGATGCAGTTACAGGAAATGAAACATGGGCTTCTTCAACAAATTCAAATAAATACATAAGTCAAACTAATATGAGAAAATATGATGAATATAAAGGTTGGATAAGACCAAAAAAAGAAATAAATTCTTTAGATGAAATTCTAAAATTATGGGACAAGGTAAATTATACAACAACAGAAAGATATTATGATAGTATAAATATATCAAAAAGTGATACAATTTATAGATGTGAAAATGTATATAGAAGTCAAGATTGTCGAAATTGTAAAAATACTATTTTTACAGATGGATGTGCAAATTCAGAATATATAATTGCTTGTCAAAGAAGTTCAAACTGTAATTATTCTATTAGAGTTGCAGATTCTAATAATTGTTCCAACAGTTATAATGTAATATGTTCAGATAAAATTAGTAATTCATTTTTTATTCGGGACTGTAACTCATTACATGAATGTATGTTTTGTTCACATATTTCAAATCGTAGATTTTGTATTGCAAATATGCAATTTGATAGAGAAGAATATCTAGATATAAAAACAGAAGTTGTAAAATGGATTATTCAACAATTTAATATTGAGAAAAAATAAAAAATATGATATAGTGTACTCGTAAAAATGAAGTACACTATATTTTATTTAAAGGAGATTTTGTAAATGTATAAAGTAATATTTATAGATATAGATGGAACATTAAGAAACAGTAAAAGAGAACTAACAAAGAGAACAATTTCTGCAATAAAAAAAGTAACACAAAAAGGCATATTAGTTGTTTTGTGTTCTGGAAGACCACAAAAATTTACAGAAGATGTTAGTAGAGAATGTGGTGCAAGCCAATATGTTATAACATCAAATGGAGCTAATATTTATGATTATAAACAATCTAAAAACTTATATATAAGTTCTATGGATAAAAAAGCATGTATAGAACTATATAATATTGCAATAAAAGCAGGGGTAAGATTGGTAATGAATGTTGGTCCAATAAAAGTAGTAAGTAAATTAAGAAAAATGGATGGCTCAGAAACTGAATTAAAAACAGATATAGAAACTTTTGTAAATGAAAATAATATAGAACAATGTTTAATAGAAGATACAGATTTTGAAAAAGTAAAACCTTTAAAAGAAAATATAGAAAAAGTAGAAAATGTAGAAATTAAAAATCAACATAAAAGTCTTATAGACCCTAAAGCACCGCGAGAAGGAACAATTTATTATGACATTGCTAATATTGAAGTAAATAAAGGGAATGCAATTAAAAAATTATGTGAAATTTTAGATATAAGTTTAAAAGATGCTATTGCAATAGGAGATGACTATAATGACATATCTATGTTTAAAGTTGCAGGATATAATGTAGTTATGGGAAATGCAAATGAAGAAGTGAAAAAATATGCAAATGAAATTACACTAACAAATGAGGAAGATGGAGTTGCAGTATTTTTAGAAAAATTAATAAAATAAGTGGAGGAAAAATGTCAATAATACAAGTAAATAATCTAACATTTGGATATGAAGGAAGTATAGAAAACGTATTTGAAAATATAACATTCAATCTAGATACAGATTGGAAGTTAGGGCTAATAGGAAGAAATGGAAAAGGAAAAACTACATTATTAAATTTATTAAGAGGAAAATATCATTATCAAGGAACAATAAGTAAACATGTAGAATTTGACTATTTTCCATCAGAAATTCATGACAAAGAAAAAATGTCTATAGAAATAGTACAAGAAATTGCACCAAATGCAGAAGATTGGGAAATTATAAAAGAAATAAATTTATTAAAAGCAGATGCAGAAATATTATATAGACCATTTAATACATTAAGTGGAGGAGAACAAATCAAAATACAACTAGTAGGTTTATTTTTAAAAGGAAACAATTTTTTATTAATAGATGAGCCAACAACACATTTAGATATTGAAACTAGAGAAAATCTAGTAGAATATTTAAAAAATAAAAAATCATTTATATTAGTATCACATGATAGAAATTTTTTAGACAAAGTAGTAGACCACATAATATCAATAAATAATACAAATATAGAAATTCAAAAAGGAAATTTTAGTACATGGCAAGAAAACAAAAACAGACAAGATAATTTTGAAATAATGCAAAACGAAAAACTAAAAAAAGACATAAACAGGCTAGAAGTAGCAGCTAGAAATACAGCAAAATGGTCAGATAAAGTGGAAAAAACTAAATATGGTACAACAAATTCAGGTTCAAGTGTAGATAGAGGATATATAGGTCATCAAGCAGCCAAAATGATGAAAAAATCTAAAGTAATGGAAAATAGAATAGAAAAAGCAATAGAAGAAAAAACAGGATTATTAAATAATATAGATAGAAATGATGTATTAACAATAAAACCATTAGAAAGTAAGAAAAAACAATTGATTGTTGCAGACGATTTTCAGATAAAATACAATAATATTCCAATATTTAAACCAATTTCATTTGAAGTAGAAAATCAAGATAGAATTGCTATAGTCGGGAAAAATGGTGCAGGAAAATCAAGTATATTAAAATTAATACTAGGACAAGAAATTGAATATAATGGACAAATAAAAATAGCAAATGATTTAAAAATTTCATATGTATCACAAAGTACTGCTGAGTTAAAAGGAACATTAAGAGAAATGGCGACAGAATATAAAATAGATGAAGGAATATTTAAAGCAATGCTTTCAAAAATGGGATTTTCAAAAAATGAATTTGAAAAAGATATAAGAGAATTTAGTGAAGGTCAAAAGAAAAAAGTATTAATAGCAAGAAGTATTACAGAATCAGCACATATTTATATATGGGATGAACCACTAAATTATATAGATATATTAACAAGAATACAAATTGAAGAAGTTATACTAAAATATAAACCTACAATAATATTTGTAGAGCATGATGAGACATTTGTAAAAAATATAGCAACAAAAATAATAAAATTAGCATATTAAATAATAGGAGTTGTTGTAAATGGAAAAGACTAATTTCAAATGTCTATTAGAAAATAAAGAGATTTTCGAAACAGAAGCATTTATAGGTAGAAATGGTTTTACAAAAGATAAAAAAGAAGGAGATGGAAAAACTCCAATAGGTGTATATAAAACAGGTATATTATTTGGAACACATGAAATTTTAAAAGAAAATTATGTAAAAATCAATGAAAATTTATATTGGATAGATGACATTAATTCAAAATATTACAACCAACTTGTTGATATAACAAAAACTCAAGTGGATTGGAAAAGTGCAGAACATTTAATTAAATATCCAAAACAATATGAATATGCAATTGAGTTAAAAACAAATCCCAATAATATACCTGGAAAAGGAAGTGCAATATTTTTGCATTGTAGTGTAAATAGACCAACAGCAGGATGTATTGCAATTGAAAAGGAAAAAATGAAAAAAATATTTGAAGTACTAGAAAAAGATGCAACTATAAATATTGGAAAAAATATAGAATTTGTGATAAAATAACGTAAAAAGGAAGGAAGTAATGAAATGAAAAGAGAAGAAGCATTAGAAATATTAAAAAAATATAATAAAGAGGAGTTTCATATAAGACATGCATTAACAGTAGAAGGCGTAATGAGATATTTTGCAAAAGAGTTAGGAGAAGATGAAGATTATTGGGGAATAGTAGGATTATTACATGATATAGATTTTGAATTATATCCAGAAGAACATTGTAAAAAATGTGTAGAATTGTTAAAAGAAAATAATGTAGAAGAAAGTATAATCAAATCTATATGTAGTCATGGATATGGTATATGTTCAGATATAAAACCAGAACATATAATGGAAAAAATATTATTTGCAACAGACGAATTGACAGGATTAATTTGGGCAGCAGCAAAAATGAGACCATCAAAAAGTGTACAAGACATGGAACTTTCTAGTATAAAGAAAAAATTTAAAGACAAAAAATTTGCAGCAGGATGTTCAAGAGAAACAATAAAACAAGGAGCAGAAATGTTAGGATGGGAATTAGATGAATTATTAGAAAAAACAATAATAGCAATGAGAGAAGATGAAGAAAAAATAGATAAAATGATGGAGAACTAAAATGGAAAAAATCCCTGAATTTTTACAAGAAAAATTATTAAAACAATATGGACAAGAAATAACTGAACAGATAATAAATGGATATTCAGAAAAAAGACCAGTAACATTAAGAGTAAATACAATAAGAGCTAATAAAACAAGAGTAATAGAAGAACTTACAAAGGCTCACATTATTTTTAAAGAAGTAGAATGGTATCAGGATGCATTAATAATAGAAAATGTAAGAGAAGAAGAAATAAAAAAACTTGAAATATATGAAAAAGGAGAAATATATTTACAAAGTTTATCATCTATGTTGCCACCAATTATTTTAGAACCAAAAGCAGATGAAAATATATTAGATATGGCGGCAGCACCTGGAGGAAAGACAACACAGATGGCAGCATTAACAGGCAATGGTGCTATGATTACTGCATGTGAAAAAAATAAAATAAGAGCAGAAAGATTAAAATACAATTTAGAAAAACAAGGTGTAAGAAGTGTAAATATAATGGTAGAAGATGCAAGAAAATTAGATGACTTTTTCTCATTTGATAAAATTTTATTAGATGCACCATGTAGTGGAAGTGGAACAACAAACATATTTGAAACCAAATTTACACAAGAATTGATAGAAAGGTCAGCTAAAACACAAGAAGAACTATTAAGAAAAGCAATAAAAATTTTAAAACCTGGACAAGAAATGGTATATTCAACATGTTCAATATTAGAACAAGAAAATGAAAATATATTAAAAAAGTTCTTATCAAAAGTAGATATAGTGCCAATTAAAGAAATACCAGGAATTCCAACTTTACCTACTAAAATTGAAGGAACACTTTGTGTATGTCCAAGTAAATTATATGAAGGCTTTTTTGTAGCAAAAATAAAAAAGAGGAGTTTATAAAATGCAAAAAATATTAATTGTAGAAGATGACGAAAAATTAAGAAATGAATTAGAAATATTTTTAAATAAAAATGGATATCAAGCAAGTTCATTAAAAAAGTTTGATAATACAATAAATGAAATATTAGAATCAGATTCTGATTTAGTATTATTAGATATAAACCTTCCATTTGCTGATGGAGAATATATATGTAAAGAAGTCAGAAAAGTTTCACAAATTCCAATAATAATGGTAACTAGCAGAGATAATGAAATTGATGAATTATTAAGTATGAATTATGGAGCAGACCATTATGTAACAAAACCATTTAATATACAGATTTTACTTGCTAAAATATCTTCTATATTGAGAAGAACAAATATAGTAGAAACAAATCAGAATAAAATAGATTGCAAACAATTTATATTGAATTTATCAAAAAGTACAATAGAAAAAGATGGTAAAATATTAGAACTTACAAAAAATGAATTAAAAATTCTTCATTTTTTAGTAGAAAAAAGAGGTCAGATAGTATCAAGAGAAGAAATAATGAGTTATCTATGGGATAGTGAAAGCTTTATAGATGATAATACTTTAACAGTAAATATGACTAGATTAAGAAATAAGTTAGAAGAACTTGATTTAAAAGAGTTAATAGAAACAAAAAGAGGACAAGGTTATATTTTAAATTAAGAGGTATATTATGAGATTTAAAGATTTTATAAAAGAAAAAATATTAACAATAGTATTGTTAATATTTGCGATAATAACAATAGAAATATTATTATTAATATATTCATTTGGATTAATTTTACAAATATATGTACCAATAGCAATATTTCTTGCTTATTTCATAGGTGTAATTATAGAATTTTATACTAAAAAACACTTCTATAATTATACATTAAAAATTTTAGACGAATTAGAAGACAAATATCTTATTTCTGAAATAATTAAAAAACCTAGTTTTATTGAGGGAAGAATACTTAAAGAAGTTTTAGAAGAAACTGATAAATCTATGATAGAAAATGTTAATAAATATAAATATATTCAAGAAGATTATAAAGATTATATAGAATTATGGATTCATGAAATAAAACTACCAATAGCAGCAAGTAAAATGATTGTAGAAAACAATAAATCAACTGCAACACTTAGTATAGATGAAGAACTAGACAAAATCGAAAATTATACAGAACAAGCATTATTTTATGCAAGAAGTAATACTGTTGAAAAAGATTATTGTATAAAAAAACATAATTTAAATGAAATTGTAAATGAAGTAATTAAGAAAAATAAAAATATCTTAATACAAGAAAAAATAAAAATTAACATTCATGATATTGATGTAATTGTTAGTACTGATAGCAAATGGATAGTATTTGTTATGAACCAGATTATTCAAAATAGTATTAAATATAAAAAAGAAAATTATGATAGTGAAATCCAGATTTTTGCTAAACAAAATAAAGAAAATACTATTTTGTATATCGTTGATAACGGAATTGGAATTAAAGAAGGAGAAGTTGAAAGAGTTTTTGAAAAAAGTTTTACGGGTACAAATGGTAGAATTTTAGGCAAAAAGTCTACTGGAATTGGCTTATATCTATGTAAAAAGTTATGTGATAAATTGGGAATTGGTATTCAACTTAATTCTATTGAGAATGAGAAAACAGAAGTTAAGTTGATTTTTCCTAAAAATAGTTTTGTTGAAATGCACTAAATTAAAAAATATTATTGCTAAAATGTAGTAAAATTTCAGCTTTAATGTTATAATAATAATAGGTCGAAAGTGAGGAAATTATATGAATAATATAGATTTAATGAATTTCTGGATTGAAAGTTCTGACGAAGATTATAATGTAATGAATGTATTACATAACAATAAGAAAAACAGCTATTGTTTGTTTTTTGGACATTTAGTAATAGAAAAATTATTAAAAGCACTTTATGCTAAAAACAATAAAAATGCACCTTATGCACCAAAGAGTCATGATTTACTTCATTTAGCAGAAAAAACAGAATTGGAACTTACTGAAAGACAAGAAGATTTGCTTGATACAATTACAAGGTTTAATATGAATGCTAGATATGATGATTATAAAAAAGAATTTTATTTAAAATGCACAGATGAATATACAGAACAACAACTAAAAAATATAGAGGAGGTTAGAATATGGTTGAAAAATCTATTGACAACAAATTAATAATGGAAATAGTACAAAAATATGTAGAAAAAATTTGTGAGAATTACAAAGTATATGCAATTATTTTATTTGGTTCTTATGCAAAAGGAACAAATAACGAAAACAGTGATATTGATATTGCTATTATTACAGATGATTTTGAAAATGATATATTTGACGAAGAATTAAATTTAATGAAATTAAGAAGAAAGATAGATACGAGAATTGAGCCACATTTAATAAGAATTAAAGATTATAAAAATGCAGAAACACCATTTATTAAAGAGGTAATAGATACTGGAATAAAAGTAGCATAAGTAGCAAATAAAAAAATTATAGAGGAAAGTTTTTAATTTTGCCTCTATTATTTTTTTATTTTTTGCAACAAAAAACAAATGTTGTAGACTCTAATAGATGAATCGAATATATGTACATATAAAGATGGAGGAAAAAATGGAAGAACTAATAGAACAAGCTAAAAAAGGTGACAAAGAAGCATTTACACAATTAATAATTAGCATAGAATATGATTTATATAAAATTGCAAAAATGAGATTATATTGTGAAGATGATATAAATGATGCTGTTCAAGAAACAATAATACAAACATTTAAATCAATAAAAAAGATAAAACATCCAGAATACTTTAAAACATGGGTGATAAAAGTTCTAATTAATAATTGCAATAAAATATATAAAAAAAATAAGAAAATAAAAAATGTGGAATACAATGAAGAAACAATACAAGATTTATATTCTATTGATGGAGAAAAAAGCATAGAAAATTTGGATTTTTTTATATTGATAAAAGATTTAAGTTATAAAGAAAGGCTATCATTAATTCTATATTATCTTGAAAATCTAACAACAAAAGAAATAAGTAAAATATTAAAAGAATCAGAAGGTGCAACAAGGAGTAGGATATCAAGAACAAAAAACAAATTAAAAGAAAAATATGAAGGAGGAGAGTATAATGGAAGATATAGAAAAGAAGATAAAGAACACGTTAGCTGAGCAAATTGAACTCCCAATAAAATATAAAAATATAGTTAGAAACACATTAAATAATGAAAAAATAGAATGGAGGGGGTACAATCTGAAGAAGAAACTAATAGCAACAATATGTACAGGTATTACTCTAATGTCAGGAGTAGCTTTTGCTACAAATTTTGATAAAATTATTAATAGTTTTAACCTTGGAAAAGGTATAGATACAGCAGTCGAAAATGGTTATATCGCAGAAACTGATATGGAATATTTAAATTCAAATTCTAATGTAACAGACGGAAATAATGAGGTAATACTAAATGATATTAATGTAGAAGCAAAAATATCAGATTTTATAATGGATGATTTAAATATTAGTACACATTTTGAAATTAAAATAGATTCCAAAATCAACGAAACAATAGATTTAGATAATATAGATAATATAATATTTAAAGATTTAAATATAACAGATGAAGAAAATAGAATTTTATTTAGTGCAAATGATGAAGAAACTTATTTTAATTGTGGAATGAATAGTTTTATAAATAATCATAATAAAGAAAATGGAATAATAAATTTTACATATAATATTTATATAGATAATGATAATTTTCCTAAAAGTAAAAAATTAAATTACAAATTTACAACAATAGAATTACAAACAGGTGAAAATAAAATACATTTAATTGGAAATTGGAATATAGATGTTGATGTTCCAGAAGAAATGTATAATAGAACAAAAGAATATTATAAAGTAATCAGCTGTGATAATGAAGACATAGATATTTATACTACAACTCTTTCAGAAACAGGATTTGAAATTGGAATGACTATAAATAATATAAAAAAACCTGAAGAAGGATATTTCAACCAAAATTGGGAAACCTTAGTAGTTACAGAAAATAACACAGAACCAAAAGAAAATGCAACATATATGAATATGGATGAATTTGAAAAGTGGTTTGATACTTTAAGACCAATTAGATTATTACCATATAATAATAAAGAAAATGAGATTGATGGAGTTTCATATATAAGTAATGAAAATGGAGAAAAGTTTTATGCTAGTACAAGCCCAAGTAGAAGGCATAATTGTAATTATATTGATGGAGACAAATACAACTTTTATGAGACTTTTGAATTAACAAAATATGATGCATCAAACAAATTAAAACTTGTATTATATTATTGGGGAAATCCTGTTACAATAGAATTGGAGAAAATAGATAGATAAATAATAAGAAGAAAAAAAGAAGGTCTTAACGATTATTCTTTAAGAAGGTCGCAAATTGCGACCTTTCTTTTTGAACAAAGATAGAAATTATGTGGTCACAATTTGTGACCACTTCAAAATTAGAAGATAATAATTTCTAAAAGATTTTTGTTTCAAATTTTCAAAATTTAAGGTTCCAATTTGGAACCTTAAAGGAAAAATACTTTAAAAGGCGAAGGAAAAATTCAATAATGTATAGTAAAATTCAAAGATTAATGTTATAATAAAAAATAATTATAAAAAGAAAGAGGTAAAAATATGAGATGTCCTAGATGCGGAAGTGAAAATATATCAAGTATAATAGATACAAAAACACATACAAAAGGTTTTGACGGTGGAGATGCATGTTGCGGTTACTTATTATTTGGATGGCCAGGAATACTATGTGGATTATGTAATACAGGAGACACAACAACTACTACAAAAACAACAAATATATGTAATGATTGTGGGAATAGATTTTAATGAAAAAGAGTACAAAAATAAAAATATGGGCATATCTAATGAGATTAGGAAATAGAAGTGGATGTCATCAAAGAGAAGATAGAAGCTTTAGTATAAAAGGTTGGCAATTTCCAATATGTAGTAGATGTACAGGAATTTTAACAGGTCAAATAATAGGAATAATAATTTATATATGTGGTTTAAGAATACCGTTGTATTTGGATTTTGTATTCCTTGCTATAATGTTTTTAGACTGGTTTATTCAATTTAAGAAAATCAAAGAATCAACAAATTTAAGAAGATTTATAACAGGAAACTTAGCAGGAATTGCCCAAATGAGTATATTAATTAAAATTATATTATTTGTAATTGGATTAATTACATAAAATAAGGAGAAATTAAATGATAAGAATAAAAGATATTAAAATAAAAGAAAACTTATCAGATGAACAAGTATTTTTAAAAGCTATATCAAAAAATAAAATAAAGCCAGAAGAAGTAAAAAATTGGTACATATATAGAAAATCAATAGATGCTAGGAAAAAAGAAAATGTACACTATAATTATGCAATTGACATAGAACTAAAAGACAGTAAAAAAGAGAACAAATTTGAAAAAGTAGAAAAATATAAATTTCCAGAAATACAAGTTAAAAGAGCAAATAAAATAAAGCCTGTAATAGTTGGAGCAGGTCCAGCAGGATTATTTGCAGGACTAATATTAATAGAAAATGGAATAAAACCTATAATACTAGAAAAAGGAAAATGTGTAGAAGAAAGAATAAAAGATGTAGAAGAATTTACTATAAATAGAAAATTTAAACCAAATTCAAATATACAATTTGGAGAAGGTGGAGCAGGAACATTTTCAGATGGAAAATTAAATACAGGAAATTCAAGTATATATTCAAGAAAAGTATTAGAAGAATTCGTAAGGTTTGGAGCACCAGAAGAAATATTATATACAGCTAAACCACATATAGGAACAGATAATTTAGTAAAAATAGTAAAAAACATAAGAGAATATATAATAGCAAATGGAGGACAAGTACTATTCAATGAGCAAGTAACAGATTTTGAAATTGAAAACAATAAGATAAAATCAGTAAAATGTTCTAAAAAAATAGAAACAGATGCAGTAATACTGGCAATTGGACATAGTGCAAGAGATACATTCAAAAAACTATATGAAAAAGGAGTTGAAGTTGCACCAAAGAATTTTGCGGTAGGAGTAAGAATAGAGCATTTGCAAAAAGATATAAATATAGCACAATATGGAGAAATCACAAAACTACAATTACCTTCAGCAGATTATAAATTAGTATATCACGCACAAAACGGAAGAACATGTTATACATTTTGTATGTGTCCAGGAGGACAAGTAATGGCTTCAAATTCAGAAGAAAATTCAATAGTAACAAATGGAATGAGTAATTTTGCACGTGATGGAGAAAATGCAAATAGTGCATTATTAGTAAATGTAGTGGTAGAAGATTTTTATAAAAATTCACCACTAGATGGAATGTACTTTCAAGAAGAATTAGAGAAAAAAGCATTTGAATTAGGCGGAAGAAATTATAATGCACCAATTCAAAAGGTTGGAGATTTTATCAAGAATATAAAAACAACAAATATAGGAAAAGTCAAACCAACATATAGACCTGGTGTAACAATGTCAAACTTAAATGAAATATTACCTGAATTTGTATCAGAAACATTAAAAGAAGCAATACCAGAATTGGACAAAAAGTTAAAAGGATTTGGAGAAAATGATGCATTATTAACAGGTGTAGAAACGAGAAGCTCATCACCAGTTCAAATAACAAGAGATAAAGAAACATTAAATTCTATAAATGTACAGGGACTTTACCCTTGTGGTGAAGGTGCTGGGTATGCAGGAGGAATAATGACAGCAGCAATAGATGGAATAAAATGTGCAATAAAAATTTTAGAAGGAAAATAAAAGGAGAAAGATATGAAATATTTAATGATAGATGAAAGAATGAGAAGTATAGAAAAAGAAAAATTAAAAGAATTAGGATATGAACTAATTGAAATAAAAGAAAGTGAAGAAGTATATACAGAAATTTCATCACATGTAGACATATTCGCATGTAAAACTGGAGAAAAAGTAGTAGTTGACCCAACACAATATATTTACATGCCAGAGTTGCCAAATATAGAACAAGGAATAGATAACGTTGAAGCAGAATATCCATTTGACATAAAATATAATGTATGTACAATAGGAAAATATGCAATTCATAACTTCAAATATACAGATAAAAGGGTACAACAAGAATTAATAAAAAGTGGATATGAACTAATACAAACAACACAAGGATATACAAATTGTTCAATAGCTGTTATAGATGACAATAGTGCAATCGTAACAGATAAAGGACTTTGCAAAATCCTTGAAAGTTTAAATATAAATGTATTATTTTTAGATTACGAACCAAATATAAAATTGTTAAATAAATATGGATATAGTAGTAAAAATGGATTTATAGGTGGTGCAATATCACGAATTGGTGATAATGTAATGGTTTTCGGAGATTTGAATAAAATTGATAATAACAATGTAATTAGAAATTTTATAACTGATAGAAATCTTAAAATAATAGATTTTGAGAATTTAGAAGTAATAGATTATGGAGGAACAGTAGAGGTATAGTATGACAACAAAATCAAATTATATAATTGTAAAAAACAAAGAAATACCAATAAATATTAAGAATTATAGAAATGCTAAAACAGTTAAGATATATTTTAAAGGAAATGTGTTAAATATAACAAAACCAACTAGATTATCTTTGAAAAATCTTTCGAAAATAATAAAAGAAAACGAAAATGATATATATACTAAATATGAAAAAATATTATCATCAGAAATTCAAACAATAAAACAATGGAAAACAGGTGAAAAGTTCTATTATAAAGGAATAGAATTTACAATAAAAAGAGAGTATGAAAACACAAAAAAACTAGGAATCAAAATAGATGAAACTAATCAAGTAATGAAAATTATTTTACCACAAGATATACAAGAAGAGGAAGTAAAACCAAATGTAGATATTTTAATAAAGAAATTATTAAAAAATAATACAGAAGCAATAATATCAGAAAAATTACCATACTGGAGTAAAGTAACAGGACTAGAATATAATTCCGTAAAAGTAAGGGATGCAACAACAAGGTATGGAAGTTGTATGCCAAGTAAGAAAAATTTATATTTTTCATCAAGACTAGTAATGCTACCAGAAAAAGCTGTAGATTCAATAATTGTACATGAACTTTGCCATATGGTACATAAAGAACATAATAAAGAATTTTATGAATTAGCAGAAAAATACATGCCCGATTATAATCAAATAGATAATTGGTTAAGTAAAAATGGAAAAATGATAATGTTTTAAATTTGAAGGAGAAAAGATGGAAATTCCACAAGAATTAAGATTAGCAATAGAAAAACAAATAGAAGAAAATAATGTTACATCTATAATTGAAAATTCACAAATAATAAGCAAGAGATATAGGCAAAATACAGATGGAACAAAAAAACTTTTAACTGAGCAAGAAGAAGCAATAGCATATTCAATATCAAGAATGCCATCAACATATTGTGCAGTATATTCAGTTTTTCAACAAGTTTTAGAAATAAATAATGAAAAAATATCAAGTTTATTAGATGTAGGAGCAGGAACAGGTTCTGCAACTTGGGCAATAAATGAATTAATAGATTTAGATAAAATAACATGTCTTGAAAGAGAAAAAGTGATGATAAATACTGGAAAAGAACTTATGAAAAACACAAAATTAAAAGATACAGAATGGAAAGAATTTGACATTTTAAAAGATGATATAAAAGAAAAGACTGATATTATTGTAACATCATATATGATAAATGAATTGCCTGAAAAAGAAAATGCAATATTAAAATTATGGGAAGCAACTGAAAAAATACTAGTAATTATAGAACCAGGAACACCAGCAGGTTCTAAAAACATATTACATGCAAGAGAAATTTTACTAAAACAAGGAGCAAAAATAATAGCACCTTGTAGTCATCAAGGAAAATGTGGATTACCAAAAGATGATTGGTGTAGTTTTTATGTAAGAGTCGCAAGAACTGGAATTCAAAGATTGAGTAAAAAAGGTGAGTTAGGATATGAAGATGAAAAATTTTCATATATAGCTTTTTCAAAAACACAAGAAAACAATGGAAAAGAAAGAATATTAAGACATCCTCAAATAAGACAAGGACATATTAAAATAAAATTATGTACGCCGAATGGAATAGAAGAAAGAACAATTACAAAAAAAGATGGACAAATTTATAAAAAAGTAAAAAAATTAGATGCTGGTGATATATTATATTGACTAAATTGATAAAAATTGATATGATTATTATGAAAAAGTTCCGTAAATGGAAAAAATTCGTAATGAAAGTTTGAAATATGAAAATAAAAAGAGATTTTCATTTAAGGAGGAGATAAAATGTTAAAAGAAAAATTAATGGAAGACTTAAAATCTGCAATGAAAAATAAAGAAGAAGTAAGAAAAAATACAATTCAAATGGTAAGAGCGGGAATATTACAAATAGAAAAAGATAAAGGAATTCAAGTAGAAGATGATAAAATATTAGAAATAATAGCAAAAGAAGTAAAAACAAAAAAAGATGCATTAAAAGATTTTGAAAAAGCTAATAGACAGGATTTAATAGACCAAACAAATGAAGAAATAGAAGTATTACAAAAATATTTACCAAAACAATTAAGTAGAGAAGAAATAAAAACAGAATTAGAACAAATAATTTCAAAAATCGGTGCTACAACAATGAAAGATATGGGAGCTATAATGAAAGAAGCAAAAGCTAAAATGGGAGCTGCAGCAGATGGAAAAACTATAAATGAAGTAGCAAAAGAAATAATGGGATTATAAAATAAAATTGGAAAAATATGATATTTGAAAAAATTTAAAAGAGAGAGAATAAACAAATAAATTAAAGAAATAATAAATATAGTATATAAAATATCGAAGATTTAAACTATAATATAGTTGCAATTTATTATTTTATATGCTAAAATAAGTATAACAATAAAGAAAAAAGAAAAGCCCTGCATAGTGCGTGTAGCACAGAATTTTTAGAACCTACAAGTTTAAAAGAGGGACCATAATCTTTAGGTATGGCGTGCAAGCTTACACTTTCGAGTAGTAAGAAGCCCAGGAGTACTTAAGACGGAACCCACCTGTCGAGGGCAGGTCCTTAAAAATTCAATCAACTTACGGCTAAGGCGGGGACTTTTCTTTTTTTGTTTCAAAAGGGGACGGTCCTGTTTGGTGCATTCTTTATTTATAGATATAACAAAAAGTTTATATATTACTATGGAATAAGGCAAAGACCCCCGTAAAGTCATCATCTTTGGATGAATAAATAAAAAGTCTGATATTGCTTAAATTTTTTAGTATCGATAAGTTAATCTAATTTTATATTTAAATGGCACAGAATCGATTGTGTGGAGCAATTGGTTAGAAAGAAAAAGGAGTATTGAAAGAATTTAAAGGGATATGGATACCATATGAAGTGTTAGTAGATAAGAATTTAAATGATAAAGAAAAAACAATCTTTTCAATGATTTTATCTTTAAGTAAAGAAAACGATTGTATAATGTCTAATTCATATATAAGCAAGTTATTGAATATCTGTAATGTACAAGCATCAAGAATTATTAATTCATTAAAGAAAAAAGGATATATAAATGTACAAATAATTTGTAAGGAGAATTCAAAAGAAATAGCTTTTAGAAAAATTACACCTACTAATAGATATGTAAATACCTATAAACAAATTAATAAGAATTCTGTTAACAGAGATGTTAAAGATATAATAAATAATAATAAAATATATTATAATAAGTCAAAACATAAATCTAATAGAGATTATAGTGACTTTGATTGGAATAGTTTATATGCAAATAATTTATTTTTAGAAAAGACTTGAATAATAATTTTAACAAAGTTAATATCACAAACAAATAGAGGTGATGTTAGGATAAGCATGTATGAGAGTTATTACTTTCATAAAAAATATAATCTGGCAGGATTAAAGAATGGCATTAAGTTAAAAGAAGAAGTTAAATAAAAAGATGAAATAAGCATAAATTGAAAGGCTTATGCTTGTTTTTTGCTTAAAAGTGGAGACGTACAAAAGTCGACTCCATTTTTAAAGAGCACCCTGCTAAAAGCCACGCTTTTAGGTAGTTATCGGGATACGAGACGTCTCCCTGATCCTGCAAAAAAGGATATAGAACTTATTACTAATTGACAGAAATTAAAAAAAATAGTAAAATTAACTAAATTTAAAAATACGATACAAGAATTAATTAATTTTAATTCTTATATTAATGGAATAGATATTATCTGCCATTTTATACGAAAGAAATTGACTCACATAAGAAAATATAAAATTACAAAGGAGGGAAGATATTTTATACAAAGTACATATTTTAGGTGTAAAATAACTATGTAATCAAAGAAGGAGGATACTACTAAATGGATGTACGGAAAAAAATTATGGATAATGTTTGTCAGGCCAAAACATTTTTAATTCTTACACATGTTAGACCAGATGGTGATGCAATTTCTAGTTCAATTGCTATGTATTATTTGCTTGTTAGTTTAGGAAAAGATCCTAAAAATATTGAGGTATTTATACCTTATATAAGTAAAGATTTGTCTTTTATTGACAAGCATAACATTCTGACAAAGAATTGTACGATGAACAATCATGATTTAGTCATAATTGTAGATTGTTCTGATTATTCAAGGGTGGAAGGAAGTAACTTATTGAGAGAATTTTCATCTCAACAGTGTATTATCATTGATCACCATGAAGTTTCTGGAAATTTAATGGGAACTGAGAACTATATAATCGACACATCTGCTACATCATGTACTTGCATTATATATAGAGAATTTCATATGTATATGTGCGAGCAAAATAGTAATTCTTTTCTCAGATGTGTCGCTATTGGTATTATGTCTGATACTATTGGTTTGACATTAAATGTTACTGATGAATGTAGAGACATTTTAAGCTATTGCAAAAAAGTAGGTGTTGATATTCAAAATATCAAAGAACAATTGAGAAATGTAGATGTTAGAACCCAAATTTTAGCAAGTTTAACTATTAAAAGATTGATTATTAACCAAGGGATTGGATGTACTTATATTCTTCAATCAGATTTAAACCCAGAAGAGTACAATTTAAAAACAGTTAACCATAAAGCAATTATTCAGCAAATATTAGATATGGTTCCTTGTAACACTTTAGTTTTATTGATTGAAAATGAAAATCATGAAATTAAAGGTTCTATGAGAACTACTTTATCAAATGTTGACTTGAATTATATTTGTGCTTTAATGGTAGAGCGAAAGATCTTTTTGCAAGGGGGCGGTCATTCAAATTCTGCTGGATTTAAAATGACTATTTCTGACACTACTGAGACAACTTTAAATCATATATTTAAACTTTTGGTTACAGCTATCTTAGGTAACTAAATATGTATTGTTGATATTAAGATGAGGTGATATAATGGAAAATGAAAAACAAACCGAGATTAAGTTAAAATGGTTACAAAAACAAAAATATTTTCAGGATCGGCTTTGTCAAGAACCACTGGATTGCTCAAAGATACGGTACGTTGCAGGAGTTGATGTAGCATATACCAAAATAGGAATACAAGAATATGGTTGTTGTAGTATAATTATAATGGATTATAATACTTTAAACATTATTCAAGAAATTGGATATATTGGGGAAGTAGATGTTGAGTATCACCCAGGTTTTTTATCTTTTCGTGAGCTCCCTTTGGTATTAGAAGCTACTAAACAAATAGAAGCTACGCCTGATATTTTCATTTTTGACGGTAATGGCATATTACATCCTAAAAGAATAGGGATTGCCACACATGCTTCATTTTATTTAAATAAGCCGTGTATTGGTGTAGCTAAAACTTTTTTTCGTGTAGAAGAGAATTTGAGTTTTGATATGCCTGACAATTACATTGGAGCAAGTACTAACATAGTTAGCAAAAACAATGAAATACTGGGAATTGCTTTAAGAACTAGACAAAACTGTAAACCTATATTTGTTTCAGTTGGAAACTATATGTCCTTAGAAAATGCAAAAACAATAATTATGCATTGCGTTAATAAGGAAAGTAGGATACCTATTCCTACTCGTTTTGCGGATATTGAAACCCATAAACTTAGGAAGAAATTTTTAGATACAAGATAGAAATTTTCCATTAAAATAATTTCTTATTCAATTTGACTTTTATTGTTTCAATTGAATAAGAAATTTTTTTATATATAAACTTTGTCCAGTGCCTAATTTTTGGTTTGACAAAACTATTAGATTATAGTAATATAAATACATAATTTAAAAGAAAGGTAGAAAAAAATGGGATATTTTACTTTAGCCACAGAAGATAAATTTTTTATAGAAAATAAGTTACATGCATATATTAAAGAAAAAGGAAAACTATGTCATCCTACATTTTTAGCACAGATATTAGGAGGAATAGCTAGTGAAGATATATTCAAAACATTAGATAGAAAGTCATGGTGGTATCAAACGTCTTCAGCAGATGGATTAGGACATGCTGTTGAAGTATCACGTAAAACTGCACAAAGAGGTGCTCACGAACCAAAACATCGAAGTTGTATAGTGAGGCCATATTCTAGTTCATTTGCTAAAATTATAAAATCTCCTAATATTACTGATAGAGGAGAAAATTGGATTCAAATAGAATGTAGCTCATATGCTCAAGATGCATTTTGTGAAAGTGATGCGAAAAGGTTTGAAGAGAATTTTCAAAATCATAATTTAGAAAAATTAGATGGATTAAACTATATATTTGATACTAAAAAGTGGAATGACTTTAGTAATACACCTAAATGGACTGAGTATCCAAGATATAGAGATAAAGAAACAGGTCAAGTTGGAATTAGAATTAAATTGTATGCTTTTGTAGAAGATAGTTTTGAATTAAAAGACGGAAAAATACATAAAAACGGAGATGTAGTTTGGGTTGAAGAAAAGCCAGTAAAAATGGCATTAGACGAACAAAATGGTGACATCCTATTTGTTGATGGAATATATTCTGGAATACAAATGTTAGATGGTGGAGGATATTATACTGGAAATATGTCAGATACTTTGCAACAACGCTTTTTAGATGATATTTTTGAACCAATGATTCTTCAAAACTTAGATGATTAATATATGTACTATAAACATCATAGATTAGAAAAATGAAGGAGTGAAAGAAGTGTATAAACTTGAAACTAAGGATACCGACTATATGACAATTGTATTAACCCATAAATGTAGAAGAGCATGTCCATTTTGTACAGACAAATATCGTGGTAGAGAAGAGTATATAACGATACAAAATGTGGAGAAGGCTTTGAATTTTGCTATTGAAAATAGATTTAAAGATATTATTTTAACAGGAGGAGAGCCAACAGAACATCCAAATGTTGTAAAAATTGCAAAAAAAATAAAAGAATATGGATTTAATTTGATTTTGACAACGAATTATGATAATCCATCAGTCATGAAAGAGTTAGACGAAATAGTAGATAGTTTTAATGTTTCATACTATGGTCAGACTGAACTTCCTAATCAATTAGATTATAAATCTGATATAACATTAAGTACAATAATATGGCAAGAAAGATTTCCAACCATGTCAGATTTAGACAAGTTTATTGATAAATATGAAAAAAGATATTATCTTAAATTTTCCACTTTAAATTTCGCAAATGACTGGTGTGTTCAAAGAAAAAATGTTGACTATTTAGATGACTTACCAAATTCAAAATTTGTAAGGGCTTTCGAATTTCATGCAGCACAAATATATAGAGGACATGTTATCCTACGTTGTGATAGACCTGCTATAAAAAATAATGTTAAAGCCTGGAAAATGTTTCCCGATGGTGAAATAACTAATGTTTGGACACGAACAACTAGCGAAGAAAATATAAAGAATTGAAAAAATATCAAAATAAAAAATAATTTAGGAGAGAAAAATATATTATGGCAAAAATTTTTATGTTAGAAGGTTATGATGGATCTGGAAAAACATCAGTAGCAAAGGAGATTGCTAAAAGATTGGGAATAAGATATTGTCATTTTTTTAGTGAATATGGTATTCAATATGATATAGAACCTTTATCTGTTAAAGAAGATGAACTTATAAATATGACAAAAAAAGCACTTGATAAAGCACTTGAGTGTAAAGAAGATACAATTTTTGATAGAGGACTAATAACACCAATTAGTGCTTTACCAGAAAAAAGATGGGATGAGTTTAAAAAATATTTTGAACAAATACCTTTAGTTATGTGCTATGCCAATTTAGAAGATACTATCTCAAGATTAAAAGCAAGACATGAAGATGAATCTACTTGGTATGATAACGAATATTGGATAAATATCAATATAAAAATTGCTCAAAAATTCCATGTGCCAATAGTAAATACATCTACTAGTGGTTCATTAGAAGAATCAGTTAAATATGCAATGAAATATTTTGGATTAGAAAAAAATATTAAAAATCGAATGTCAATACAAAAATTTGGTGATGATAGATTAGATTATTCGCATACAAATCATTGGTGCTTGAAAGCAATAAATAACTATTTAGCTAATAGAGAATTTCAAACAAACCCATTCTATGAAAACATTATTGCTGAAAATGATACTATGGTTGTTATGGCCAATGATAAAACAATAGTACCAGGACATGTAAACATCTGTCCTAAGAGGTTTCTTGTATCATCATTACAATTTAATGCTAAAGAACGTAAAGATTTTATTAGTATTCTTAAAAAAGTAACACAATTTTTAAAGGAAAGAAATGGTTTTTTCCCAATTGTTACAGAACATGGAGCACAGCAATATGAAGAATTTAGGTCAGATAGATTAAAATATATAGATTCGCTTCCTTATTCTGAACAAGAAAAAGAGTTAGAAAGGATTTCTACTGAGTGGAATTCATTGTTAGAAAAAAATTCTGCAATGCATGCTCATATTCATGTAATACCACATAAATTGTCAGAAGAAAATACAAAAAATTGTGTTGAATTAATGGAAGCTGAAAAGATTTCAGGGTATGATGAATTCTTCAAACAAAAGAAAAAAGGAAGATTTGATTATTTTATTGACAATAATAAAAATTTCTATTTGAATAACAAATATACAGGAAAACCACCATATGTACGTTTACTTATTGGTGAAGAAACAGGTTTGAAATATTTAAGGACAAATACATCAAATTCAGTAGTTTATTACGAAAATACCTTTGATACATTGGATATATTCGAAAAATTTGATAAAAATTCTTTTTTTACTAAACAACGTATAAGAACAAGAAAAGAAACGGAAAAATTAAAACATCAAATCTTGGAAGAAAATAAACAAAACATAATAGAAATAAAAAATATGATGAAAAAAATGAAAATGTTTGAAACAGATGAAAAAGGAAAACTATATTTAATAGATGAAGCGTGGAAAAATAAAAAATATTTTCAGGGAATTGAGGAGAAATAAATTGAAAACAAATAATGAAAAAGATTGCAATAAAAAAATATATTTTGCAGGTAGTATGATAATAGATCCAAAAACGCAAGAATTAGATTTAGAAAAGGATTACCGTACATTTCTAGTAGATAGTAAAAAAATATTAATGCCATTTGATCCTATCAAATTGAATAATAAATATTCTTACGGATGGCCATCATTTTATTATGCAGATGAACATGGAAAACCTTCCTTATCATCTAAGTTAATTGCTGATATGGAATTCAAAATAATTCCAGAAATCGATATTTTAGTAGCATTTTTACAAGAAAAAATTACTGCAGGTACAATCGGTGAAATTATGTATGCAGCCATGAATAAAAAATTAATGTATATATATTATATTCCATCACCAACTGAATCAGAAGTATATGCTACAAATCAATGGTATCCTATATTAATGGCAGAAAGAATAAATCCTGGAAATGTTAGGGTTTCAGAAGTTAAAAATTTAATGGATTTATTAAATCATTTAAAAGATGATTTTGGTATACAAGCTATTAGATATCCAAAAAACAACGACAAAAACTTGACATAATATTTGTGATAGTATATAATATTTGTCGTAACATATTTACAATTGCATTGA
>CALXJU010000011.1 GCA_944388705.1 uncultured Clostridia bacterium | reverse complement strand
TATTACAAAAAAATGATGAAAGCCTTAAAAATACAGGGGTGTAACTAAATAAAATATAAATTTAGTTGACACTACCTGTTTTTTAAAGGAGGAAAAATAATGAAAATAACAGATGTAAAAATAATAAAAGTAGAAGGAAAAAATAGATGTAAAGGAATTGCAACAATAGTAATAGATAATTGTTTTGCGGTTAATGATATTAAGATTATAGAAAGTAAAAAAGGATTATTTGTTGCTATGCCAAGCAAAGTAAAACCAAGTGGAGAATTTAAAGACATAGCACACCCAATAAATAGTGAAACAAGAGAGTTAATACAAAAGACAATATTAGAAGAATATAAAAAGATTTAAACAACAGGGATAGACAATAGTTTATCCCTTTAAATATACAAAAGGAGGAAATTAAAAAGATGAACGATTTGCAAATATTTAAAAATGATGAATTTGGACAAGTAAGAGTAATAGAAAAAAATAGAGAAGCATGGTTTTGTTTAACAGATGTATGTAGAGTATTAGAGATAAATAATACATCTCAATTAAAAAGAAGACTGAATCAAGATGGGGTCATTATTAATGAGGTCATAGACAGTTTAGGTAGAAAACAGGAAGCAACATTTGTAAATGAACCTAATTTATATAAAGCAATTTTTCAAAGTAGAAAACAAGAAGCGGAAAATTTTACAAATTGGGTAACAAGTGAAATATTACCTAGTATAAGAAAAACAGGGGGATATATAGCAGGAGAAGAAAAATTAACAGAGGATGAGTTAGTACTAAAAGCTATGACTGTTTTAAATAGAAAAGTTGAAAATTTAAGACAAAAAAACAATAAATTGCAATTAGAAAATACCCAAAATAGACAAATGATAGGAGAATTAAAACCAAAGGCAGATTATACAGACAAAATATTACAAAGTAAAAATACTGTAACAGTAACAGCAATTGCAAAAGATTATGGAATGTCTGCAATAGAATTTAATAAAATTTTGCATGACTTAAAAATACAATTTAAACAAAGTGGGCAATGGTTTCTATATGAAAAATATCAAAGATGTGGATATACGCATAGTAAAACCACAGAATATACAAGAAATGATGGAACTATAGGAAGTAAACTAAATACAGAGTGGACTCAAAAGGGAAGATTGTTTTTATACAATAAATTAAAAGAATTAAATATTATACCAGTAATAGAAAAGGAGTAAAAAATGGCACAAAAAAGAATGTTTTCAAAGGCAATTATAAACAGTGATTCTTTTATTGAAATGCCAGATAGTTCACAGGTATTGTATTTTTATTTAGCAATGCAAGCAGACGATGATGGATTTGTAGACAATTGGAAATCTATTATGAGAATGACAGGAAAAAAGGAAGATGATTTAAAAATTTTGATAACCAAAAAATTTATAATTCCATTTGAAAGTGGAATCGTTGTTATAAAACATTGGAGAATACATAATTATATTCAGAACGATAGATATACAGAAACAAAATATAAACAAGAAAAAGCATTACTTAGTCTAGACGAAAATAAGGCATATGTTTTACAACAAGGTCAATGTATACAGGACGGATACAATGTGGATACTCAGAATAAGAATAAGAATCAGATATTAGATATAAATAATATATATGGTCAAATTGAAGGTCAAAAAGAAGAATGGGAAGGTCAATTTGAAGAATTTTATAAAAAATATCCCAAAAAAGTAAAAAAACAAGAAGTAAAAAAATGGTTTAAAAAGAACAAGCCAAGTAGTGAATTGTTTAGTTCTATAATGGGTAGATTGGAACAATTTAGGGGAAGTGTGGATTGGTTGAAAGATAACGGTCAATATATTCCATATCCTAGTACATGGCTTAACCAAAAAAGATGGGAAGATGAGATTATTACTAAAGTACCTTTAAAATCAGCTTTTAACCAAAGAAATTATGACGATTTGAGTTATTTGTACAGTAATAACATAAAGGAGTAAAAATGTTAAATATTGAAGAATTAAAGTGGAGAAAGGAACCAACCAAATACAAAGAAATGCAAATAGAATATTCTAATTGTAATACAGTAAATTCTAAAAAGACAAAAATGTATGATTATTACATTTGCGATTATTGTGGAGACAAAATAAGACTAGATATAAAAAAGGCAGAAAGAAGCGGAGGGATAGCAATTATTCCACATAGTCTTACAAAGTGTGGAGAAATAAAACTAGCATTATGCAACAAATGTTTAAACAAAATAATAAAACAATTTGAAAATAAAATTAATTAAAGGACCATAAGATGAAAGAATTTGATAAGATTTATATTGCTAAATATTATGGAGTAATAGAAGATGGGCAAATTTATAGAGAGTTTAATATAAAGAAAGATGAATTAGAAAATATAATAAAAGAATTAAAACAAAATGAAATTTATGAGGTTTATAAAAATTTAACAGATGATGAATGGGAAACACTAGAGAAAAAATCAGATTTATATGTATTAAGCACATATTTACCACAAACACCTGGATATAATCTAAGAATATTTAATAAAATTGTTGCTAATTTTAAAGAAGAAATAGAGCAGACTTATAAATATGAATTTGAAATATATAAACCTGAAGAAAAAACATTTAATTTCGACTATTTTAAAGAAGAAAATCTTGATGGAGAAGAATGGAAACAAATTGGAAATCTTAACTACGAAATTAGTAATTATGGAAGAATTAAGAACACAAAAACTAAAAAAATAAAAGCATTAAAAAAACAACGATTTGGTATGCAAGTTTTATTATGGCAAAATAGTAAAAGTTATACAGTAACAATATCAAGGCTTGTGGCCAATATGTTTATAAGAAAAGTAGAAAAAGATGAGAGAGTAACACACATAAACGGGGATATAAGAGATAATTATTATAAAAATTTAAAAATAGTAAGTAAATAGATTTACTTGCTGGAAAGGAAATAAAAATGAGTAGTGTAGATGATTTAGAAGAACTAATAGCAACAAGAAGGTTGAATGGATTAGAGGATAATTTGTATAAAAGTGCAGATGAGATGTTTGAAGAATTAGGATATAAAGAAGAAGTAAAATATAGAGAAAAAGTATACGAAAAAGACGACAAAATAATAACATTTAATTTAGAAAAGAAGAACATAATTTGTAATAATTTTTATGATGGATATGAAAGCATTAATATGCAAGAACTACAAGCAATAAATGCAAAAGTAAAGGAGTTAGGTTGGATATGAGTAATATAGAAAACGATATAAAAAGATGTGAAAAATTAACAGAGCCACAAAATGCAAATTGGATAGGAATATCTAACCAAAAGGCAATAGCAGGAGTTTTGGCAAGAATAAAAGAATTAGAAGAAGAAAATAAACGAAAAGATATGTTTGTTAAAATGGCAAAAGAAGTTATAGAAAATAGCATATTAAAACAAAAACTAAAAGACAAGCTAGAAGAATTAAAAAAAGAATACATAAAAGAACTAGAAAATAACAGTACAAAAGCATTTATATTAAAGTGCCAGATAACTATTTTAGAAGAATTAAGGGAGGAAAAATAAATATGTCTTATATGCATGATTTTACTATGAAAACAATAAAAAGAGAAAAAGTAGATTTTATAGTACCAGAAAGAATTAGAGAGGCTTGTGCATTTAGAGAATATTCATTAAAAGAAGGAGCAAAAAAATGTGATATAGATTATAAAACATTCTGTGCGTATGCAAGCGGACATATAGAAATACCACGAGAAACAATATTAAAATTATCTGGCGGACTACATTTTCCAAAAGAGTTTTTTTATTGGGTAGAATGGACTAGAACATAAATAAGAGAGGAAGGAGAATAAAGATGAATAGAGAAAGATTTATAGAATTATTAAAGAATGCAAAAATAGATAAATATGGGAATTTATATGTAGAACAAAAAGAATTTGATGATGATTTGATTTTTGAAGATTTAGGGAAAAAAAGATGGTATTTTTCATTAACTAATACAGTATGTGAAGATTTAATTGAAGAATTTTGCGGACAAGATAATAACAATAATTTTGAACTATACGATAGACATTTTTGGAATGATGACACATTAGAAATCAAGATAATAAATAATGGAAATCCTATAAAAAGGAGGGACTAGCTAATGAATAAAGAAGAAATAGAAATACTAAACAAATGTAAAAACTGCAAACTAAAAGAATGTATACGGTTGTGAAATAACACATACAGACATACAAAATATAAATAAGTATGTAGAGTATTTAGAATCTAAACTAAACAAAGTAACAGATAAATTAAAAGAAGTAGGTAATAAATACATAAAAGAATACAAAGATGTAGAAAAATTAGATTTAATACAACAAAACACAGCAGTATTACAAGAACTTAGCTGTGTAATAGATGATATAGAAGAAATATTAAATATTATAGAAGGAGAAAAGAAATAAACTGAACAGTATTTAACAGTACTTTACAGTAGAAAGAAGGTAGAAAAATGAAAAGTAATGAATTATTTGAAGAAATACATAGTGGAAATATAAAAGATGGAACCAAAATAAATGTAGTGAATGAAAATACAGAAGAATACATAACCACAATAGAATATAAAAATGGAAAATTAAATTGGACAAGTGGAGAATTTGATACAAGTTATTTATGTGACATAAATATAGAATTTTTGGTAGAAGGAAACAAAACAATAAAAGAATTAGAAATATCAAAAAGTGATAGAAAAATGTATACTGATTATATAAACAATATCGCAGACAAACTAAATGAAGTAATAAACCAAATAAACAAAGAAAGAGAGGAAAAGTAAAATGGGACAAAGATTAAATATAGAAATTATGAAAAGTGAAACATTATTAGCAAATAGTTATTATCATTGGGCAGGATATACAAGTTGTGCAATAAATATGATTGTAAATATAATTAAAAATTTTGATTATATTAAGAGATACAAAATGGAAAATGTAAAAGACAAGGACACACTATTTGCTGTTAAACTTTTAGAAGAAACAGGTGCAGGAATGACAGATATTGAAGAAAAGGAATTATTTAAAAAAATAGGACTAATAGATGAAAATGTAAAAATAAATCAGTGCAAAGGAAGAAGTGAAGGAATAATAAATATAACAGAAAATGAAATGCAAGATAATAGATATTGGGAAGAAGGTAGAGTAACAATTGATATAGAAAATAAGAAAATTAAATTTGAAGTATTTCATAATATAGAAAAAGATGAAAAAGATGAATATGAAGAAGATGGATACAGGTTTGAAGAGATAAACATAGATTTTAATAATATAGACTTTGAAAATGTATTTGATATAAAAGCTTTTATAGATAAAGCATGCTACAAAGAACAATACTATTTTAAAAATAACTTTAATAATGAATATATAGTATTAATAGAATAACAGAAGCGGAGGAATAAGTATGGAAAATAAAAATTGTTTTGCATATATAGTAAAAAATGGACATGCAAGTTGTATGGCATTAAAAGAATTATATTGCAAAAGAGAAGAATGTAATTTTTATAAACATAGAGCAGATGTAAACATAGAAGAAATAAAAGAAGATATAAGAAATTATATAAGTTACAAGAAACAAGGAGGAAAAGATGAGTAAAAGAATACTAAAAGATTTTGAATTAGAAACAGGAATACAAATAAAAGATAAAAACAAAAGTAAATTAATAAGCAAAAATGAATTTAAAAATTTAATAAAAACAAAATACATAAAAGTTAAAACACAAAAGGGATTAGAGTACATACAAAATATTTAGAAAAAATAGGAGGTACTTATGAAATATATAAAAGAAGATGTTGAAAAAATGTTAAAAGAACATCCTAAAAATCAAGCTAAATTAACAGAGGTGGAAATAAAAAAGGAAGAATACGAAAAAAGATTAGAATATGCAGGAACTGTCAATGAAGAAACTGATGAAGAAATTATTGAAAGTATGCAACTATCAGGACAAGCATTTGATAGTATACATAGTAATACAAATAAAATAACAGATATAACAGCCAATACAGCCATGAATTATCATAAGGAAATAAATTATATTAACAAAGAAGATAGAAGTTTTTTAGAAAGAAAAATAGAAGAATTAACAGCATTGAAAAACAGCTTAGATAAACAGATAGTTAGGGTAGAAAATTTATTACGACAATTATCTATTGAAGAAGAATTTGTTATTAAGACATACTATATGCAAAAAGCAAAGTGGGATTACGTATCACAGCAGTATTGTGTAGAATTTCAAAAACCTAAGTCTATAAACCAATTATTAAATGTTAGAGATTCGGCAATAGAAAGCATGTTAGATATATTAAATACAGGAGAATAATTAGATTGTGATAAAATTGTGGAAAAATTGTGATAAAATTTGGTTTTAATTTTGTTTCCAATACATTATAATTATAATAGAAAAAATATCAAAAAATACAAGAGGTCCTAAAAGACCTAATTACATAATTTAATTTGTATATTAAGAGCAAATGTTTTAAATGTTTGCTCTTTTTATATTTAAAAAAACATATTTTATAAAAAAACAGTTGCATATGCAACAAAAATGAAAAAAGTTTAAAAATATATTGATTTTTTTGAATAAATTGAGTATAATAAGTATATACAACTTATATATAATATGTAATATAAATGTAATATAAATGTAATATAGTTGTAATTGACTTAAGAAAAAAATATATATAGAATAATATAAAAGAATGAGTAAAGACAAAGTCCTTACTCAAACAGTTGTTAATTGTGGGGATGTTGATGGACATCTTCACTTTTTTTATCTATCGGAACGACAGATAATTTTGCTTCAAATCCTTTATTCAGTTTTGCTGAACCAGAGGATTTTAGCTGTTTTAGAAAAGCTGTTAATTTTTCAACTAGATTACCTAGAATGAAAAGAAGAACAGCAATACCAAGGAGTAAATCCATTTACCGCACCTCCTTCATATTTGTATTTGCACTTAACAATTCAGGCGAAGAGTTAGGTGCATAAACTAATAGTTGAAATGCAAATCAGTCAAATACTAATTTATGCACCCAACCGAAGGAGTTTAACAACATAGACATAGTATATCAAAATATAATATAATTTGTCAATAAAAAAAATGACAAAAAAATACAATATATGACATTTTACATACACTACATAATATACAAGAGTTTATCAGAAATGGTAAGCTCTTTTATTATGTGTTATTACCATCTACGTTAGATAAGATGATAATATAAATATATAAAAAAGTACAATCCTTAAATTTGATTTACATTGAACTTTTCTAGTAAGTTCTAAAAAGATGCACAGACGAAATAGACGAAAGTGCATCTTTATTTTATATATGTAGTATATAGGGCATGGGTGTCGACGTGTCCTATATAGTACTTATAAATTGGAGGAAAAAACTATGGCCAATACGATAAGAGAGATACTAGAGAAAAAAAGACAAGAGTGTAAAAACTGTAAGAATAGATTTAACATATTAGATTTATGCAAAATAACAGTAACAAAAGATAATAAAGCAAGATGTATTAATTATGCAAAATGTATGCAAAACAAATGTAAAACTTGTAAAGAAAGAGAGAAATGTGAAAATGAATCTAATAGAGAAAATAATAGATAGATACTTTATGAGAAAAATAGCAAGAAGATTAATATATCAAGCAAAATGTTTTATGTATATAGATTTATATTATATAGAATTAAAAGATAAAATAGAGATATATGCAAACTATGCAGACGAAAGAAAGCGACTAAAACACGCAAGAAAAATATGCAATATCGATAGAGAGAGTATATTCTCATTTTTAATTGATTTTGAATACTGTAACGATGAATTTAGAAGAAAATTAGACCAAACATTAAAATAAAAGTGAAACAAAACACTTAAAAATAGGGAGATGATACAATGAAAAACAAACACAAAGGTGGAAGACCACGCAAATATACAAAAGCTGAAGAAATGCAATACAAAATTGACAAATATTTTGAAAGTTGTTTTAAGCCAGAATTAAATGAGAAAGGAAAAATTCAAAGAGATATATATGGAAATATAAAAATGAAACAAGTAAAACCATTTACAGTAACAGGATTAGCACTAGCCCTTGATATGGACAGAAAAACATTATTAAATTATAGTAAACAAGATGAGTTTTTCCCCACTATAAAAAAGGCTAAATTGAAAATAGAAAATTACTTAGAAGAAAGATTAATAGAAGATACTAGCACAACAGGAATAATATTTAATTTAAAAAATAATTATGGTTGGAAAGATAAAATTGAAAATGTTAACGTTAATACAAATTATGAAGAATACTTGAAAAGAGTTGAGGGAAGTGAGTATTAATACCAGAAAATATATTGAAGAATATATAAAAATCAGGAATAAAAATGGACAAGTAGTATCATTAAAATTAAACACACCTCAAATAAAATATTACAACATAATAAAAATGTTACATGAACAACATAAACCAATTAGAATTATAATATTAAAAGCAAGACAAATGGGATTTAGCACAGAAACAGAAGCAATAATATTTAAAAATGTTGTAACAAAACATAATTACAATGCAGGAATAGTAGCACACAAAGAAGATTCTACTGCAAACCTATTCAATATGAGTAAAAGAATGTATGAATATCTTCCTGATGAAATTAAACCAACGCAAAAAAAATCTAATGCTAAAGAATTAGTGTTTAATAATGACACAGGAACAGGTTTAGACAGCAAAATGAAATGTATGACAGCAGGAGGAAAAGGAATAGGTAGGTCAGACACATTTAATGCCTTACATTTATCGGAATTAGCTTTTTGGCAAGGAGATAAAAAAGAAATATTAACAGGTCTTTTTCAGGCAGTACCCAGTACAACCAATGACACTATGATTATAATTGAAAGTACAGCAAACGGATTTGAATATTTTAAAGAAATGTGGGACAAGGCTGTTGCAGGCGAAAATGATTTTTATCCACTATTTATAGGGTGGAATGAATTAGAGGAATATCAACTGCCATATACAGGATTTGAACTAACAGAAGATGAAAAAGAGTTACAGAAAGTATATGGATTAACATTAGAGCAATTGACATGGAGAAGATGGTGCATTAAAAACAACTGTGGAGGAGACATTGATACATTTAAACAAGAATATCCGATATGTCCAGAAGAGGCCTTTTTATCTACAGGTAAATGTTATTTCGACAAAGAAAAAATAATAAAAAGAATAAAAAATATACTACAACCTATTACTATAGGTTGTTTTTTATGTGATTATACAGGAATATTGATTAAAAATATTAGATTTCAAGAAGATAAAAAAGGTTATATTAAAATATATAAAAAACCAATTGAAGGTAGACCATATGTAATTGGTGGAGATACAGCGGGAGAAGGTTCTGACTATTTTACATTACATGTTTTAGATAATATAACAGGAGAAGAAGTAGCAGTATTAAAACAAGAATTTGACGAAACAGAATATGTAAAACAAGCTTATTGCTTGGGAAAATATTACAACTGGGCCTTGATAGGATTAGAAACTAATTTTAGTACATATCCTACAAAGAAACTAGAAGAACTAAAATATCCAAATTTATTCATAAGAGAAAAAGAAGATACATATACAGGTAAAACTGAAAAATCATTTGGATTCAGGACTACACCAATAACAAGGCCATTGATATTAGGAGAATTACAAGAAATAGTAATTGAAGAAACAGATAAGATAAATGATTATGATACATTACTTGAAATGTTATCATTTATCAAAAATAAACAAGGTAGAGCAGAAGCAGAACAAGGCTATCACGATGATTTAGTAATGGGACTAGCAATAGCACATTACATAAGACCTCAACAAAGTATGAAAATAACAGTTGAACAAACTGCAGAACAAATTCAAAAAGATATAGCAGTAGAATTTGGTTTTGAAGCAGAGAAGAAAGATGATAGTGATAGTGTAATAGAAGTTTTTTAAAAGGTAGGTAAAACATGATTAATTTAATATATACAATTTTATGTATCTTATGCTTATGCATAGGATTTTTTGTTGGGTATAAGATAGCCAAACAAGAGAAATTAAATATTTCAATACCTAATCCAGTAAAGACAATAAAAGAAAAGATAGAAGATAAAAAAGAAGAAGAAAAGGAAAATGAAATTTTAGAAGAAATAAATGCCATTTATAACAATATTGAGAATTATGATGGTAGTTCAAAAAATCAAAAGGAGGTAAAAGGCATTGAAATCAACTTATGAAAACGATGAAGCACTAACAAGTGTTTGGTATGAATATCAAAAAGGAGTTATGTACAATAGAACAAAGAATATATATACAAATACAGAAAAAAATTATAACTTTTATTATGGGCATCAATGGGAAGGAGCTAAATTAGGAGATATACAACCTTTAGTATTTAATATAATTAAACCTATTGTAAAATATAAGCTTGGAGTAATTTATCAAAATCACTATGAAATAGTATTTAATCCTAATTTATATTCTACATACGAAGAAGGTCAGTTATTAAATCAAATATGTAAAGTCTTAAATAGACATGTAGCAAAAGTGTGGGAAATTCAACAAATGGACAAAAAAATCAGGGAAGGAGCAAAAGATTCATGCATAAACGATGAAGGAATTGTTCATTTGTATTTTGATGATGAAGCTACAGTAGAAACAATTGATAAAAATAACATTTGTTATGGAAATGAGAATAATCCTGATATTCAAAGTCAACCTTATATAATAATTTCTTATAGACAACCAATAGAAGAAGTTAGGGAAAAAGCCAGAAAAGAAGGATTAAGTGAAGAACAAATAAAACTAATTTTACCTGATTCTGAAACAACAGAACAAGCAGGTTACAAAGGAATTACTGATGAAGTAAATCCTATGTGCTTAGTATTATTAAAATATTACAAAAAAAATGGAAAAGTATTTTACACAAGAGCAACAAGAGTTGTAGAAATAGAAAAAGATGTTCCTACAAACATGAATTTATATCCAATTGCCCATATGAACTGGGAAGAAAAGAAAGGTTCTGCTAGAGGAATTGGAGCAGTAAATATAATTATTCCTAATCAAATTGAAATAAATAAAATTGATGCAAGAAGGGCTTTAGCTGTAAAAATAGGTGCTTTTCAAAAATTAGTATATAATAAGGATTTAGTTAATAATCCTAATGCATTAACTACAGTAGGAGGTGCAATTTCTATTAAAGGCGGAGCAACTGTAGAAGATGTTAGAAAAGCAATTGGTTATATTTATCCAAGTAGTATGTCATCAGATGCGGGTAATTTATCAGCAGAAATGAAAGCCAATACAAGAGAATTAGAAGGTGCAGGAGATACTGCAACAGGAAATGTAGACCCAACAGAAGCTTCAGGAAAAGCAATTTTAGCAGTACAACAAGCAAACCAACAACCATTATCTGAACAAGTTGAAAATTATAAAACATTCGTAGAAGATATAGCAAGAATAGTTTATGATATGTGGAAAGCCTATGAAGTAGATGGTATGCCAGTACTGTATGAAGAAAAAGATAGTGAAGGAAACATAATTGAACAACCTGGACTTATAGAATATGAAGTTTTAAATAAATTGGAATTAAAAATAAAAGTTGATATTACTCCAAAATCTCCATACGACAGATATGCACAAGAACAGTCATTGGAAAATTTATTTATGAGCGATAAGATAACATTTGATGAATATGTAGAAGCTTTACCAGAAGGAAGTGTAATGCCTAAAAATGTATTAGAAAAAATAATACAGACAAGAAAAGAAAATCAGAAAAAATTAACTCAAATGCAAATTGAAGCAGATAGAATTAATAGTGCAATGAATCAAGCAATGACAATGCAACAACAAAATTCAAACGGAGTTGAAGATATAGCAATGCAGGGCGAAAACATTAATACCAATGCTATAAATATGATTGGAGGAAATCAAAATGAAATGTCCCAAATGTAAAATAATTGAAATGTTAGTAAACAAAGTAAAAGGAAATACTATAGAATATATATGCAAAAAATGTGGAAACACAGTAAGTAAAAGTAATTAAAAAATTGGCGAGTTAAGGTGCACTTCTTACTAAAATATATAAGTTTAGTCGACGAAATTTATATATTCGAGCCTCTAAATGTGATAGAGATGAAAAGTAAGTTAAACCTATATAATTGATTATGCCATATGGCAATTTACAAAGAATAAAAAGAGGTTTCAAAAGCCTCTTTTATTATGCCTAAAAACATGTTCTGGGGCTAATCAGATAGGCAAGGTAATTAATAGTCGACGGACTTAAAACGGGAGGTTCTTATGGAAGAAAACGAAAACGAGTTAATCGTAAATGATGATGTATCTATAACATCAGAAAATGAAGAAAAAGAAAACATTGAAGATGTTCAAGTTGGTGCTAGCGAAAACGATGAACAAATTCAAGAAACTACTCAAGAAGTAGAAAGTCCTACTCAAGAAGATATAGAAAAGCAAATAGAAGAAAAAGCAAATAAATTGTTTGAAGAAAAAGTAGAACAAAGACTAAAAAGAGACAGAATCAACAGAGAAAGAGAACAAAGCAAAGAAATTTCTAAGCTTAAACAATTACAAAATGTAATAATGACAGGACTTGGAGTTGAAAACTTAGATGAAGCAATAAGTAAATCATCAGAGTTTTACAAAAATCAAGGGATAAATATTCCAGAATATAAACAAAATCTTTCTTATTCAGAAAGAGATGAACAAATTCTTGCATATGCTGATGCAAAAGAAATAATTGAATGTGGCATGCAAGAAATGGAAAAAGAAGCAAACAGAATAGCTTCTATACCAAGCAATAAAAGGACAACAAGGGAAAATACAATTTTTAATGAATTATGCAAAGAACTTGTAAACAGAAAAGACATTGAAAAATTAAAATCTAAAGGATATGACACAGAAATGTTAAAAGACAAGAATTTCATTGATTTTAGACAACAATTTACAATCAATACACCAGTAGAAAAAATAGTGGACATATATAAACAAGTTAATAATTTAAAAGTTGAAAAACCTAAAAGTCCAGGAAGTGCTAAAAGTACAACAACAGTAAAGCAAATAAAAGATTATTATAGTCCAGAAGATTTTGACAAATTAACTGATGAAGAATTAAACAATCCTAAAATAATGGAAGTAGTTGATAAATCAAGATTGCAATGGTACAAAAATATGAAAAATTAAAGGAGGAAGAATAAATGTCAGTAGCAGTTTTTAAACAAACTCTATGGAGTAAAAAGATTCAAAATGCTTTAGACACTTTAACAGGTCTAAGAACACATTGTGATTATCAATTTGATGGAGAAATAAAAGCAGGAAATAAATTAAAAATAACAGGTTCAGTAAAACCAACAATTGGTACATATGTGCCTGGAACAGACATTACTATTGAAAATGTAGATGGTAATGACCAAGAATTAGTAATAGACCAATTTAAATATTTTGCAAGATATTTTGACAACGTAGACAAGGCACAATCTATTCCAGGAGTAATGGAAAATGATGCAAAAGAATGTGCTAAATATTTACATGAAGAAGGGGACAAATATGTTGCTAAAATTATAAAAGATGCAGCAGAAGCTTCAAGTGGAAAATTAGCACAAGGAACAGCCATAACACCTTCTAAAACAACAGTTATTCCTGCTATAGAAGAGGGACTAGTTGCCCTATATGAGAAAAATGTAAATCCAACATCTGAATTATATGGAGAATTTTCTCCTAAGATGTATTCATTTATTAGACAAGCATTAACAGAAACATTAACTAACAATGTTGAGTTAGCTAAGAAAGGTGCTGTAGGAAAATACAACAATGTATTAGTATGTATAGAAAATTTATTGCCTGAAAATACAACTAAAAAAGTAAAATATAATATTATAAGAACATCAAAAGCAGTTGCTTTTGCAGGACAAGTAGATACTGTAAAAGCAGTTGAAAAAGAAAAAGGCTTTGGAGATATTGTAAAAGGATTATATGTATTTGGAGCCAAAATCGTAAGACCAGAAGAAATTTATTTAATATTAGAAACTATACCAACAACAACATCTGGTGTAGGTGGATAGAATTAAGAGGGATAAACTCCCTCTTTTTATCATTCTAAAGGAAAAAATGGTAGTTCGATTCTACCAAGAATGAAAGGAGTAAAAAATAAAATGTCTAAGAACTTAAAACCACAAGAAAAAGTAGAAAGATTTATGATTAAACCACATTATGGTTTATTTATGGGGCTAACAGTAAATAAAGATACAGATGTAGAAGATGAAACTGAAGATGGAAAAGTACATCAAACAATTAAAGGAACTACATTTACAACAATAAAAAAGGACTTAATAGAAAAAGATGGAATGAAAATAGAAGAAGAATCAAAGTTAGTTGTTGAAGTTCCAGAGGGAACCAGATTAATATGGATAGATGGACAAGGCTATATAGTACCAGATTTCGAAGTAAAAACAACTAAAGAAGTAATAGAAGATATGGATTGTATAAAAGAACTTTAAAAGGAGGAAATTATGACACTTGGTGAAAATAAAAAAATAACATTAGGATTGATTGAAGAGTATTCTAAAACTAACACAGCTTTAACAGATGATGAAGATATTGCAATGAGATTAAATTTTGCATATGCAACAAATTATCAAGAACTAAGTCAAGATAAAAAAATTATTAAAACAAGAGTTTTAAAAGAAATATCAGGAGAAAGTTCTGAAGGATATACAGAATACTCATTACCAAATAATATGTATCAGATAAAAAGAATATTAGCATTAGATGAAAACAACAATGTTATGGAGTCTGATTATTATCTTTTAGGCAAAAAAATATATATAAGCAATCAAAGTGACTATCAATACATATTAGAATATTATCAATATCCAACAATTATAACTGAACAAACACCTGACACTTTTATGTTAGAAATAGACCAAGATGTTCAAATGATATTACCATATGCTGTAGCAAATGATATTTTAAAAGTAGACCCAAGTGCTGATTATTCTGCCTTTTTAGCTGAATATCAAAGAAAAAAAGAAAATTTAGATACAAGAACAGAAATTCCTTCAATTACTGTTGAGGAAGGAGTGTTGTAATATGGCAACAACTGTCAAAAGAGCTTATACAGGATTTAGAGGAGTAGATTTTGCAAACGATGCAAGTTTAGTAAACTTAACAAGAAGCCCTGATGCTTTAAATGTATGGAAAAACTATTCTGATACTCAAGGAAGTTGCATAGAGACAAGACCTGGATATGTAAAAATAGGAGATTTTACAAACAATATAAATGGAATATATTTTTACAACGATGATGCCTTCATACATGCAGGAACTAATTTATATATTTGGAGCAATTTTCCTAATACACCAGAAGAAAAAACATTATTAAAAAACGACATGAACGATACCAGAAGTTCTTTTGTGATATTTGATGAAAAACTTTATATAATAGATGGGAAAAATTATCTTGTATATTATAATAATACATTAAAAAAAGTATCAGAAGACAATCCGATAATACCAACAACTACAATATCAAGGAGTCCGTCAGGAGGAGGAGAATTATATCAAGATGTCAATGTAATTCAACCATTAAGAAAAAATACATTTTTGGCTGATGGAACATCTACTGATTTTTATCTAGATGCACAAAATATCGAACAAGTAACAGAGGTTAAAGTAAATGACACAGTAACAACTGATTACACTACAGATACCACAAATGGAATTGTTAAATTTACTACAGCACCATCTAAACCTGATTTAGATGGTATAGATAATGTGGAGATAACATTCAAAAAAACAGTAGATGGATATAATGACAGAATCAATAAATGTACTAAAATAGTTGTATTTGATAGAAGGTTGTTTTTTACAGGAAATCCTGATTATCCAAACGCAATTTTTCATTCAGAAATAAATGAGCCATCTTATATAAGCGATTTATCATATTATCAAGATGGAAGTGATGAAAGCGAAATAAAAGCAATAGTAGTAGGAAATAATATATTATGGGTTTTTAAAGAACCTAATCAACAAAACGAAACAATATTTTATCATACATCATCACTTGATGAAACAGGAAAAGTTTATCCTAGCTATCAAGGAAATGTTAGTACAGGTTGTTATTCGGATGCAATAAACTATAAAGATGATATAGTTTTTTTAAGTAGAAATGGTTTAGAAGGAATATCAAGTGATGATATTAATTCTAAACAATTATTGAATCATAGAAGTAGTTTAGTAGACAATAAATTAATAAATGAAAATAACTTTGACAACGCAATGATGGCTGAGTGGGAAGGTTATTTACTGATATTAGTTAACCATAAAATTTATTTAGCAGATATGAGGCAAATGTTTTCAGGAACAGTAGGTTATGAATACGAATGGTATTTATGGGATTTATCAGAAGACAAAATAAGCTATATAAAAGAATATAAAGGTAATTTATATATAGGTTCACAAAATGGGCTTATTTTTTATTTTCATGGTACAAATGATAATGGAAAAGTAATAAATAGTTACTGGACAACACCTATGGATAATTTCGGGTATGGTAATTTAAATAAGACTACAAATAAACGAGGCGGATTAGCAAAAATAAAAACTATTCCAAATGGAATTGTAAAAGTTTCTGAAATAACAAATAAAAAACAAGAAGCGAGAGAAATAACTCAATATAGTGCTACTGGTTTTGATTTTGGGAATATTGATTTTTCAAACTTTTCATTTGAAACAAATAATAATTCATATATAGTTTATAAAATTAAGGAAAAGAAATTTGTTGAAATTTCTCTAAAGTTCTATAGTGATGAATTAGACAAACCTTTTGGACTTTATAGTGCCATTTTAGAAGCATTTATTGGAGGATATGTAAAGAAATAGGAGGAAAAAATGAATTTACCAGAATTAGAAAATAATTTAAATATATTACAAAGCTTACCAAATAAACCTACACTTAGTGCAGAAGATTTAAAAGAAGAATTTGACAAAGCACCAAATATTATAAAAGATTATATAAATAATACCTTATTACAAGCAATAGAGAATTTAATTCAAAATTCTATAAATTCTTCTAAAACATCATTAGAAAATAGTTTAACAAGTACGAGTACAACTAAAGGATTAACTGCAGCGATGGGAAAAAAATTAAATGACGAAAAACAAAAAAATATATCATATGGCACAGCTATCCCTACAGAGGGAGTCAATGGAGATATTTATTTACAATATTTTGATGAACAGGAGGAATAATAGTATATGGGAAATATGTCTGGAACTTATGGAAGTCATTATACTTTACGACCTGTTGTATATATACCAACTCAAAGCACTACAACTAATACTAGTGTAATTAAAGTAGAATTATTTATAGATTTTGATGGCTCAAGTTATTGGGCATATATTAATGCTCAAACTAGCGGTTCAATTAATATAAATGGAAATGTAGCTAATTTAACTATTCCATCAATTAATTTTGAAAGTGGAGTTGCCAAAAGTATCTTATTAGGCTCACATCAAATAACAGTAACACATAATGCTGATGGAACTTGTCCTACAATCCCAATAACTACAAGTTGGAATACTAATACAACTAGAATTGGAAGTGGTACTGTTTCTACTTCTGTTACACCTCCTACGATAGCTAGATATGCAGACATTATAAATGCTTATGTAGAAAGTGCTACCATAAATTCGCTAACTATAAGGTATATAGTATCTAGAAATGCTGATATATATTGTAGTGTAAATGATGAGCCTTGGGGAGGACCTAGAGTAACAAATACAACAAACGGAACATTTACTATAAATGGTTTAAATCCAAATCAAACATATTCTTATAGAATTTTATCAAGGGCTGTTGGCACAAATTTAGATAGATTATCAGGATATTTACAAGGGACCACTTTAGATATAGCCAAAATAAATAATTTAAGTAATTTTAAACATGGAGATAATGCTAATATTAACATAACAAATCCTGCAGGAATATCTAATTTAAATTTAGTGTTAAAAATAGGGGAAACACAGATTTTAAATAGAGGAGTTTCAACGGGAGATAATGTTATAAAATTTAATGACACAGAACTAGATAATTTGTATAAAGAATATGGAACAGAAAGTAGCTTGACGGCTACTTTTATTTTATCTGGAAGCGGATATACAAATTCTAAGACTTGTATAATTACCCTTACTGGAAATCAAAAAACAGCAAGAATCAAAAATAACGATTCATACAAAAGAGCAAAAGTATTTTTAAATATAAATGGAACTTATAAAAAAGCAGTAATTTGGATAAATAAAAATGGTAGTTGGAGGAGGTGTACATAATGGCTACAGGATATGAAGATATAGATAAACTAACTAGCAATCAAAATCAAATGCTAGATGAATCTTTAAAAAAGCAAGAAGAAATAATAAACAATCAAACACAAATGCAAATAGATGAATTAGAAAAAAATAAAACAGAAATAGACCAACAAACAGCTAAAACTAATCAAGGATTATATACACAATATAAAAAAGCTAGTAATCCATATGGAACTAATGCAGAAGAAATGTTTACACAAGGACTAGGTAATTCAGGATATTCAGAAACATCTAAGACTAATTTGTATAATACATACCAAAAAAACGTAACAGAAACAATAAATAATGCACAAAAATTAAAATCTGATTTTGATTTTCAAATTAATCAAGCCAGACAAACTGGAGACATTACTTTAGCGCAAAATGCATTAGAAATTTACAATCAAAAGATGCAATTATTAACACAAGAATATGAATTAAAAAATAACAGGGAACAGTTCTTATACCAAAAAGAACAAGATGCATTAGCACAATCAAATTGGGAAAAAGAATGGTTATATCAACAACAAAGAGACCAAATAGCAGATAGTCAATGGCAACAAACATTTGATTATCAAAAACAAAGAGACCAGGTAGCAGATAGTCAATGGGCTAAAGAGTATGCTCTTTCTCAAAGAAAAAGCACTTCAAGTAGAAGTAATAGCGGAGGAAGCGGGTCTTCAATTAATGCTTCTGATGGAAATAGTGTAAATACTATGAACAATGGCATAAGTGAATATGCAAATCAATATTTAGAAAGAGTAAAATATTTACAATCTCTAGGAAATTCATCAAATGAAAATTTAGAAAAAGCTATAGTAAATCAAGTAACAAACGGAAATATATCAGAAGATGAAGCTGCATATATATGTTATGAACTTGGAATATAGGAGGACATAAATGTCGTGGGAAGAAATAAAAAATAAATATAAAAAAACAAATACTTATTTTAAAAGTCAAGAAGAAATAAACAATTCAATAGATGGAGGAAAAGAATCATGGAATAGAATTAAAAATAAATATATAAATTCTACCAACAATACATCATCAAAAACAAGAAAAAATGGAGAAGAATTTATTAACAGACTAAAAACACAAGGAAGAAGTTTGCCAATGCAACAAAAAGCAATACCTACATATATGAAAAAAGAAAGCCTATGGGATACTATTAAAAAAATAACAAACAATGAACGAAATTTTAAATCAACCTATAACAAAAATAATAACATGATATATACACCATTTTTAGAAAAAAATCAAGAAAATAAAGATGAAGAGTTGCAATTTAAACTATTATCAAACCAAAAAACACAAACTAATGAGGAATTTCTTGAACGATTATCAAGCATGAATAATGCTCAAAGAGTAAAAGAAATTAGAGCCATAACAAAAAATGAAAAAGATTTTAATAAATTAAATTTGGAAGCGATACAATACAAACAATCAAAAGAAGCATCTCAAAAAGCTGAAAAAATTAATCAAGATATTGATAATGGCAATTATGGTTCTGCCATTGGACATGTATTAAGTGGAATACCAACAAAAGCATTAGATTCTGTAACAACAACAGTATCTTCTATGCCTAGTATATTACCATCTAAAAAAATAAATTCTTTTCAGCCTGATGAAGATGAACTTTTAAAGGCTAACAAAATACTTAGTAAAAATTACGAAGAAACTACTTCAAACATTAATAATAATATTGTAAAAACTGCATCATCAGTTTCAGGAACAATAGGTGCTATGACACCATCTATTTTATCAAATTTAATGATACCAGGTTCTGGTAAAATAGTTCAAGCAATTAATACAGGTACTGATGCATATCAAGAAACATTAAATGACAATACTGATAACAAAGTACAATCATTGTTGACAGGGATAGCAAAAGGTGGAGCAAGTTATGCAATTGAAGGAATAACTGGTGGAAACTTTTTAGGGAAAGGTTCATTAGATGACATTGCTAAAAAAACCATTTCAAACAATCTATCAAGTCCTATTTCTAAAAGAATAGCATCTAAACTATATGAAATAGGAGGAGAAATTTTTGAAGAAGAAATAGAAAATCAAGCAGGATATGTTATAGATAAAATTATTAATGATAAAAATATTTCAGGACAAGAATGGTGGAATGATGCAACTGAAACAGCAAAAAACACACTTCTAACAACAGTAGTATTAAACTTAATGGGGCTAGGTGGAGAAACATATCGTGAAATTGTAAAAAATGAAAATGACACCAAAACAAAACAAATTATCAAAGAAGCGGAAAATATAATAAAAAATGAAAATTTAAAAGTAGATACAAACAATACTCAATCACAAGAAAATGTAGGTAATAATATAAATATTGAAAATCAACAAGACGTAGTTTTTAAAGAACAAAATTATTACCGATACAAACAAACGGACAATCAAAAAATCAACAATTTAAGAAAAGATATGTCTAAATATTGGGATAATTCACAAAAGACCATAGATTTAGGAAATACTATTGAAAAAATAATATCTGATAAAAATTATAATATAAGACTAGACGATTCTATAACAAATAAAAAAGGACAATTAGTAAATGCACAAATAAAGACATTAGAAAATGGAGAAGTAGAAATAAGAATAAATCCAAATTCAAAAAATGTTGGTGAGTTCCTAATAATGCACGAAACAACCCACGCAATAGGAACACAGGAAATGAAAGATTTAGTTATGGATTATGCTAGTAAAAATAGTGAGTTCAGTAATGCATTAGAAAGTTTAAAGAAAACTTATGGTGTAGAAGATGTAAGTGATGAAGTATTGTCAGATATATCTGCTCAATTATTTGGAAATCAAGAATTTATTAATAATTTATCAATGCAAAAACCAAATATATTTAAAAGGATATATAACAAAATAGTAGAATTAGCTAATAAAATTACAGGAAATTCAAATGAAGCATTATTTATAAAAGATTTAAAAAATAAATGGGAAGAAGCATATAGGACTCAAAACAATAATCTAGATGGTAATACTCATTTTTCTGTAGTTTATAATAATGATGGAAGTTTTAATAGGGTAAAAATAACAGACAATATATTTGAAAACAACAACAATAAATCTATTACCAAAACAATAAAAGATTATTTGACACAACATATAGGAGAATATGCAGAAATAATTGAAAGTGGACAAAAAGTATATTTAGGAGAAGATTTACCTGGAGAGTATACTTTCTCAAAATCAACAAGAGGATTAACATTAGCACAAAAAATGGCTAAAGGAAGAGCAACAACAGGATTAAAAGAAATAATAAATAATGCAACTAATAGAAAATATAGCAATTATAAGAAGACAAAACATATTACAGATGCTAAATATGGTTTTTATAAGTATGATACAAAATTTTCATTTGAATTAAATGGAAAAGAACAAACTTATTCAGGAACAATATTAATAAGAAACGACGCTAATGGAAAAAAGTATCTATATGACATATTAGACATAAAAAAAATAGGTAGTAATTTGCCACCCGTAGCTTCCAACTCTTATAAGAGTTCAGCTAATATTGGTGGTTCAAATTCCTTACCTACTAATAGTATACCATCAACAAAAGATAATGTCAATAGTACTACTAAATATTCTATGCAAAAATCTGAAAATAATTCACTTCCAACAAAAGAATGGTCAGAGCATTTAAAAAATAATTACAAAGCAACAGGAACACGAACAAACTTAGAAGATATAAAATTACCAACAAGAAAATACATTAATGAAATGACATTAACTGACTATCTAGATGCAAGAGGTTTGGATTATGAAATAGATGAAGATGGTAATCTAATATCTGTTAAAGATAAACAAGCAGTTAAAGATTATTTCATCAAAAAACACAAACAAGAAGCAATTCAAAAAAATCAAGAAATAGATATTGAAGATAACTACAAAACAGACTTAGAAGCTTTTAAAGGAGAAACAGATAAATTAAATTTACCAACTAACAAAAAAATAGATAATACAATTAATACAGAATTGTTAACAGATGAAGATTATAAAGTATTAAATGATATATATGAAAAAGAAGGCAGAACAGAAATTCTGACAGAAAAGAGAAAAGCTAATATATTAGAAAAATATATGAACGATAAATATACATTTAGAGATAGTTTGGATATATTGGCACAGAAAATTGTAAACAAAGGACATTATGTAGATAAATTATCAGAACAAGCCAAAAATCCAGAACTAAAATTTTTATATGATAGAAATTTAAATTCTTTTGCAGAAGGACAGTACGTAATAGGTATTGCTCAAACAGACAATAATGGAAATCAAATTGGAAAATCTATTAATGATATATGGAAACCTGTTGAAGAAACTAAATTGACAAAAGAATTTAGTGAATATCTATTACATAAATTAAATATAGATAGAGGTGAAAGAAATAAATTTGTATTTGGTAAAGAAATAAAACCTGCAGATTCAACAAAAATAGCACTAGAATTGGAAAATAAATACCCAGAATTTAAAAGATATGCACAAGATATTAAGAACTTCAACCATAATAATTTATTAAATTTAAAAGAAGCGGGACTTATAACACAAGAAACAATAGATTATTTAGAGAAATTGTATCCATATTATGTTCCTATATCAAGAGACAAAGACGGAAAGATTTTTGTTGGAGATAACGAAAGAACAGGAACTAATTTACCAATAAAAAAGGCAACAGGAGGAAGTTCAGACATTCAGCCTATAAAAGATACTATGGCACAACAAGCAATAAGAATAAAAAGACTAATTAATCAAAATAAGCTAGGGCAAGAATTAGCAAAAACATTAAAAAATTCAAAAGTGGAACAACAGGCAGATATACAATACACTCCAGACGCACTAATGGAATATGAAACATTAGTAGAGGCGGACAATAAAGGAAATAAATATTATACCTATTTTGAAGATGGTTATATGCAAAAACTAAAGATTAGTGATGAATTATACGAAAGTTTAAAACCTACTAAAATAAGTGAATTAGAAAAAACATTGCCAGTTAAAGCACTACAAAAGATTACTAATATACATAGAAGTTTATTAACATCTAGCAATCCAGTATTTATAGTTTCAAACTTTTTTAAAGATGTTCAAGATGGTATGTTTAATTCAAAATATTCTAGTAAGTTTATTAAAAATTATGGAAAAGCACTACATGAAATAATAACAAAAGGAAAATACTATGAATCATATATGGCAAACGGAGGAATGACTAATACATATTTTGATTACAATGAAGGAATAAAGAAGAAAAGAAATAAATTCGTAGAAAAAATAAGAAGTACAAATGAAATAGTAGAACAGTTGCCAAGATTATCAGAATTTATATCTACATTAGAAGATGGTAAAAGCTTAAATGAAGCACTATACAATGCAGCAGAAATTACAACAAACTTTAAAAGAGGTGGAGAAATAACAAAGGCTATTAATAGAAATGGAGTAAATTTCTTAAATGCTTCTATACAAGGTTTAGATAAGCAGTTTAGAAATTTTTCTGGTCAAAATGGTGCAAAAGGATATGCCAACTTATTATTAAAAGCAACTATACTTGGTGTAGCACCATCTGTATTAAATCATATTTTATTAGAAGATGACGACGATTATGAAGATTTACCAGAAAATACAAAAGATTTATATTACTTATTTAAATATAATGATGGAAAGTTTATTAGAATACCAAAAGGAAGAGTATTGAGTATATTTGGTTCTAGTGCTAGAAGAGTTTTAGAAACTGTTCAAGGAAAAGAAGATTCTTTCGATGGATTTACAGATACATTAATAAATCAAATGGCTCCAAATAATCCATTAGAAGATAATATACTAGCTCCTATAATACAAGTTAAGAATAATAGAACTTGGTATGGTGGTGAAATAGTATCAAGTTCAACAGAAAAAAATGTATTACCTAAAAATCAATACGATGAAACAACAGATGAATTTAGTAAATGGATTGGAAAACAATTAAATGTTAGCCCTAAGAAAGTAAATTATTTAATAGACCAATATTCTGGTGGTGTGGGTGATGTCATTTTACCAATGATAACTCCACAAGCAAAACAAAATGTATTTAAAGATAAATTCACAACTGATAGTGTAATGAAAAACAAAAATGTAGGTAAGTTCTATGAAACACTTGAAAAACAAACACAAATTTCAGATGATTCTTTTGCAACTGATGAAGATAAGTTACAATCACAATATTTGAACGAAATATCAGATGATATGAGTGATTTATATAAAGAAAAAAGAGAAATACAAATGAGTGATATTTCTAATTCAGAAAAAACTGAAAAAGTTAGAGAGATTCAAGAAGAAATAAATAAATTAGCAGAAAAAGGATTATCTGAATATTCGAATGGAACATATAAGAAAAATTCTGCAAAGATAGGAGATATAGAATATTACAAAGATGGAAAAGGAGAATGGACAAAATTAACAGAAGAAGAAATCTCAAAAAATAAAAATATCTCAACAGAGACATATGCTACATATAAGCAAAAAATATATAAAGAAACTCAAAACAAAAGAAAATCAGGAGAACTTACTGAAAATCAAAATTTAAAGAGTGCAGATAGAATACAAATACTCTTAGATTCAAAATATTCTGAAAAAGAAATTGGAGCAATTTATGAAAATTATATAAAAAGTGAAAGCGATATAGAATATAACATAATGAAAACTGCAGGAATAGATACTAAAGAATATCTAAAATACAAACAACAAGAATTTACTTCTGATAAAAAAGATGATGGAACTTTAGAAGGAAAAACAGTAAGTAAAAGCAAACAAAAGAAAGTAGTAGAATACTTAAATACAATGAATATTACAGGAAATCAAAGATTATTGTTATATGCAATGCAAGGGTATACTACTACTTCAAGTCAAAAAAATCAACTAGCAAATTATGTGCAAGGATTAAAATTAGATAAAGATACAAAATTAAAGCTTTATGATAAATTTAGTGGATTTAAAGTATACAAAAACGGAAGGGTTACATGGTAACTCTTCTTTTTTAGGAGGAAAAATGATAGAAAAACCAAAAAGACCACAAAAAATAAACAATCAAGACAAAAAACAGCCTCAAACTATATCAGAATTAATAAGAAGATATGATTTAGACAATATAAAGATATATGACTATTTAGATAGTTTAGTAGACAAAATTAATACTGAAATACAGGAATTAAAAAAATAGGAGGAAATTATGATAAAAACAGTTGATTATGAAATAAGGCGAGGAGATACATATCAATTAAAGAAGTTTAGAGTGTTAGATTCGAATGGTAATGTAATAAATATAACAGATGATGTTCAATTATATTTTACTTTAAAAACAGATTCTAATACTAGCAATTTTGTACTTCAAAAAACCTTAAACAATGGGATTGAGTTAGGAGAAGATGGGTATTACCATATAACAATGGAACCTGATGATACAAATAATCTAAATTATCAAGATTATGTGTACGATATACAACTAAAAGCAACTAATCCTAAGGTATATGTAAAAACATTAATTGAAGGTACGATAACAATAACCTCTGAAGTTACTTGGGAGGTGAATGAATAATGGAACAAGGAATAGATGTAATTTTAGAAAACGAAGAATTAGAAGTAGAAGTACTTCCTGACTTTTTAAAGGGAGAAACTGGTCCACAGGGACCACAGGGCGAGCAAGGTATACAGGGCCCAAAAGGTGAACAAGGAGAACAAGGTATTCAGGGCGAAACTGGACCACAAGGACCGAAAGGAGATACAGGAACAAGTATAAGCAACGTTCAGCAAACTACTATTTCAAATGAAGATGATGGAGAAAATATTGTAACTATAACACTAAGTGATGGAACAGAGTCAACAGTAAAGATAAAAAACGGTTCAAAAGGTTCAAAAGGTGAACAGGGAGTACAAGGAGTTAAAGGAGATACAGGAATAAGTATAACTAATATACAACAAACTACTACATCTGAGGAAGATGAAGGAGAAAATATAATAACAATTAGTTTAGATGATGGAACACAATCAACTTTTAAAGTAAAAAACGGTTCAAGAGGATCAAAAGGAGAAACAGGAACAGGTATAAGTAGTGTAGAACAAACTACTACTTCTAACGAAGATAAAGGAGAAAATATTACAACAATAACACTAACAGATGGAACGCAATCAACTTTTAAAGTAAAAAACGGTTCAAAAGGTTCAAAGGGAGATACTGGAGAACAAGGACCTAAAGGTGATAAACCAGAATCAAGTAAAAAGACTTTAGGAAATCCGTTATTACTAGATGAGTGCGGAGAATATCCATTGAAAAAATTTAGATTAAACGGAGGAGATAAACAAGAGACAAGAGAAGGAAATAATCTATTAAATTTTAATGTAGAGCAAAACAGTAAAGTAACAGTAAATGCAGATGGAACATTAACAATAAATGGAACAGGAGGATTTAGTTTAAATTTTGAGGAAATAACATTAAAAAATGGTACTACTTATTATGAAAAGTTTGAATTAGTAAGTGGAAATATAACTGGCTCTAATGTATTTTTAAGTTTTAATGGTACAACATGGTTAAATAAAAGTAATTTTACTAATTATACTCCATCAGAAGATACAAAAAAATCTAGTTTATGGATACATCAAGATGCTGTTTTTGAAAATGCAGTAGTAAAAATATGGGCTAATACAGACCAAAGTGATTTTGAACAATACGGAGTAATGCCTTCTCCAGAATACCCAAGCAAGATAGAAACAGTAGGAAGTAATGTAAATTTTTATAATGAAGAGACCGCAGAAAAAAATAAATATCTTGATGGAGATACAGGAACAACTGGAAGTTCTCAAGTAAGTAAAATAAGTGATTATATAGAGTTAATAGAAAATGAATATACTATAAATTACACGAATGATTCTAATACCAGAGGATATGCATTTTATGATGTAAACAAAACATTTCTTTCTGGAAAAGATAATAATAAAGCACCTTATACAATTACAAAGCCTGAAAATGCAAAATATATAAGATTTGCAGCACCTATAAATGCTTTAGATGTAAAAATAGAAGAAGGCAACCAAGCAACCCCTTATTCTCCATATAATATGGGAAGTGTAGAGATAGATGTAATAAATAAGAATTTAGCAGAAATAGAACTAGGAGATATTAATCCTACTACAGGAACAGAGAATGCTGCAACAAAAGTTTTTAGAAGCAATTATATTAGAGTAAAAAATGGAGTAACTTATGTATGGAGTGTAAACAAGACATTAACTAATTCTTTAAATATAAGATTATATGATATAGATAAAAACTATATAGGTTATGCTTCTTTTACAGGCCAAAAAACTTACACTATAACAAATGGAGATATTGCATATTTAAGAGTAAGATGTGATTTAGTTGGAGAAGAGACTATAGATGATTTAATAGTACAAATAGAAGAAGGAAAGACAGCTACGGATATAGTCGAACATGAGCAACAAACCAAAATAATGCCAATACAACAAGAAATGCTAGAAGGAGATTATATAGAAGATGTAGAACATCATGGTTGGAATAAGTTACTAGCAACAGGAAATGAAAACTGGAATAAAAGTACATCTTATTCCAGCGAAAACTATACAATGTTTTTCTTAAATATAACAGGTGCTAAATATAGAGGACAAGTAAAATGTAATATGTTTAAATACCAACAATCTTTTACAGAAGATGGAACATTTATAAGTTCTGCAGGAAATTCTATAAATATAAAAGTAGAAAACAGTATAATAGGTGGAAATACGGTAGAATCATTTAAGACATTTTTGCAAAACAAATATAATGCAGGAACACCGTTAATTGCATATTACCAATTATCTACCCCACTAGACCTAGAACTAACAGAAGAGCAAAAAGAAGCGAAAAAAATAAATACATACAAGAATATAACAAATATAGTAGTAGATAACAATTTGGCTACATTAGATGTAGAGTATTGGACTTACTATAAGGGAGAGAAGCGGAGAAAAAGGCGAACAAGGAGATAAAGGTGAAGCATTTAAGTATTCTGATTTTACTCCAGAACAATTAGAAGGATTAAAAGGGCCACAAGGTGAACAAGGAGAAACTGGAACAAGTGTAAGTGTTATACAAGCAACAACAGAAGAAGAAGCTATTACTTTGAGTCAACAAAATCCTAATAATATATATTATTGGTAGGAGGAAATATGAACACTATAAAAAACAAAAAAATATTCTTCAAAGTTTATGTAAATGGGAGCGAAGTAAATGGATTAATGAAAAATGGAGTTAAATTTTATGAAAAAGTAACACCACATTTTTTATTACAATATACAGATACCTCTGACGTATCACATAGTGAAGAAATATTAAATGCAAATAATTTTAGAAATATAGTAAGAGGCTATGTAAGTAATTATAAAAAATGCAAAATAATTTCTTACGGTGGAATAGACTGTCTAGGAGGTACAGGAAATTCATTATTTCGTGATAGTGAAAATTTAATTGAACTAGATTTAAGCAATTTTAATACAAGGAATATAACAGATATGAGCAGTATGTTCTTTTTCTGCGGAAATTTAAGTTTGTTAAATTTAAATAATTTTAATACGAGTAATGCGATATTTATGGGGTATATGTTTTATTATTGTGACAAATTAACAAGTCTAGATTTAAGTAGTTTTAATACAGGCAATGTAACAAATATGAATAATATGTTTGCTTATTGTAGGACACTAACAAGTTTAAAATTAAAAAATTTCAATACAAGTAAAGTTACGGACATGAATAACATGTTTTATTATTGTGACCAATTAACAAATCTAGATTTAAGTAGTTTTAATACAAGTAGTGTAACAAATATGTCTTCTATGTTCGGCAATTGTTCTAAAATTACAACATTAAATTTAAACAATTTTAATACAAGCAACGTAACAAGTATAAATAATATGTTTGTAGCATGTTCTAAATTAACAACATTAAACTTAAGTAGTTTTAATACAAGTAATGTAACAGATATGGGAGATACTTTTTCTTATTGTTCAAGTTTAACCACATTAGACTTAAGTAATTTTAACACAGATAGTGTAACAAATATGTATGGAATGTTTAGAAACTGTTTTAATTTAGAAGAATTGGATATTAGTAATTTTAACTTTACTAATGTGACTGATACAACCGCTATGTTTTTAAATATCCCTAAAAATTGTTTAATATATGTAAAAGACCAAACAGCAAAAGATTTTGTATTAAATGTAAGAAATGATTTAACAAATGTAGTTATAAAAACATAGTAGGTAAAAAAATGAAGAAGATAATAATTAAATTAATAATAATAATATTGAAAGTAATACTAATAATGGTATTACTTTTTATATTGAATTTATTTATGTGAAAGGAAGATTTTTAATGGAAGAAATAATAAAAACATTAACATTTAGCAATATAATATGGCAAATAATAACACCACTAATATTTAGTGGATTAGATATAGCAACAGGATTTATACAAGCAGTAATAAATAAGAATGTAGACAGTAAAGTGATGAGAGAGGGGCTTTTACATAAGCTTCTTTTAATTTTAGCAATAATAATAGGATATGTAATACAATATGCATTTAATTTGAATTTTATAGCACAAGTAATAACAATTTATATTTGTGCAATGGAATTTATGTCTATACTAGAAAACTTTAAAAAAGCAGGCTTAGATTTGGGAAAATTAGGGGATATATTAAAAGATAAGGAGGAAAAATAAAATGGTAAATATAAGACAAAATCTAGTAGATACTAGTAAATATTCAATAAAATGTCCTTATGAAATGAATCCAGAATTTATAGTAGTACATAACACAGCAAATGACGCAAGTGCGGAAAATGAAATAGCATATATGAAAAGAAATGATAATAAAGCATCTTTCCATTATGCAGTAGATAATGTAGAAATAGTACAAGGAATACCAGAAAATAGAAATGCATGGCATGCAGGAGATGGCGGAGAAGGACAAGGAAATAGAAAAGGAATAGCTATAGAGATATGTTATTCTGAATCTGGTGGAGAAAGATTTGATAAAGCGGAGGAAAATGCAGCAGAATTTATAGCTTCTAAATTAAAAGAAAAAGGTTGGGGAATAGACAAGGTAAAGAAACACCAAGATTTTGCGAATAAATATTGCCCACATAGAACTTTAGATTTAGGTTGGGAAAGATTCTTAAATAAAATTAGAAGTTATTTAGGAGAAAATACAAATAATTCATTGAAAAATTTAAATACTATAGCAGATGAGGTAATTGCAGGTAAATGGGGTAATGGAGAAGATAGAAAAAAAGCACTAACAAATGCAGGTTATAATTATAATGATGTACAAGCATTAGTAAACCAAAAATTAACAGGGAAGACTACTACTACAACACAAAAATCTATTGATACAATTGCAGATGAAGTAATTGCAGGTAAGTGGGGTAATGGTAATGATAGAAAAATTAACTTAGAAAGTGCAGGTTACAATTATCAGGAAGTTCAAAATAAAGTAAACGAAAAATTAGGAGCAAATACTTCAAACAAAAAATCAAATGAAGAAATAGCAAATGAAGTTATAAAAGGTTTATGGGGAAACGGACAAGAAAGAAAAGACAAACTTGCACAGGCAGGCTATGATTATAATGCAATCCAAAAAATTGTAAATCAAAAAATATAAAAATCAAGCTAGATTAGATTATTCTAGTCTAGCTCTTTTTTTGTGCTTAAATTCACTAAAATCAAGGCATATAAGTATATTAATTAAAATTAAAAAGTGCTTATTTTGGATTCTAAAAGGTCGATTTTTTCGGGAATTTTTGAGTTTTCCCCACTAAAAAAAAGGAATTTATAAAAAAAGGAAATTGTGAAAGTTTAGAAAAATGTATTGACAAGGAGTGGAAAAAAGTGGTATAAAGTGTTTGAATAATGTAAAATTTGATATTATGTAAATTTTATGATATAATATAGAATATAAAAATTATATTGTTCTAAAAATAAAATAATAGAATATATTAGGAGCAGACATGGATGAAGAAGATATGATGGTAGGATATCATGGAACTACAAGAGATTCAGCTAAAGATATAATATTAACACAAAGTATAGATGATTCTATTGGTGAGGAAGAATGGTTAGGAAAAGGAAAATATTTTTACGATAGATATACAAATGCATTAGAGTATAATATTAAAAAATATAATGAAAACAAACAAATAAATCAACCAATATCATATAAAAATTTAACAAAAAATTATGCTATTTTAGAAACAGTTATAAAATGTCCTAAAAAGGATATACTTAATTTAGATGAAATTATTATGTTATCAAAATTTATTTGGGCGTGGGAAAAAATTTATAATAAAGTAAAAGATAATCAAGTTTTTAAAAAAATAAATTATAGAGATGGGTTCATTATAGACTATATGTTGAATGAATTACCTGGATGTAAATATAAAGTTGTAATTAAAACATTTGATAGAATTACTAGAAATATACAATATAAAGGGAAAGAAAATATTGTTTTTGACAAGACTAGAATAATATATGAAATTAAACAGAGGTATATTTGTGTAAAAGATAAAAATGTTATTGGAATAATAGATGAAAATAAAAATGAATATCAAAAAGAATATGATGACATTAGAAAATTAATAAAAATAGTAAATAAAGGTGAGTATTATGAGATTTGAAGATGAAAATTTTGAAGAAGAATTTTTAAAATGGTTAGATAGTAAGACAGAAGAAGAAATTATAGAAAGCTTAAAAAAGTATGCTATTGACGAGCAATATGCATACAGAATTGTTGTTGATAAAAATCTAGATAATGAAAACCCACTAGATTTTATTGAAGTAGAAGTAGCAGATGACGAAGCACAAATATATGAAAGTAAAATGTACTTAAAGGATAATTATCAGAAAAAGAATAGAAATGTAGATATGATTAAAATTATAGAATTGGAGGATGCAGCATAATGTCAAATGAAATAAAAAGTAAGTTAATATTTATTGACTATAAAGTTAAAGAAGTAATACTAAGACGTAATGATAATTTTGAAAGTGATGGAAGCCCAGTTGATGTTGCTTTTGATATAAAACATAAAACAGTAAAAAAAGATAATGATATGAAAATAATACTAGAAGTTGAAGTCTTTAAAGAAGCAGAAGAAAAAAATTATCCATTTTATATTAAAGTAATTCTTGAAGGAAATTTTGAAACCGAAGGGGAAGATATTGAAAGATTTGAAATTAATGGTATAGCATTATTGTATCCATATATAAGAGCTATCATTTCAACCTATACAGCTAATTCTAATATACCAACATTAATATTACCACCAATAAACGTAGCAAATTATTATAAAAGCAAAAAGAACTAGCCAACTAGTTCTTTTTTTATGCCAAGTTTCGACAAACTTTACAGTAAAAATATGTTATAATTAATAAAAATAAAATCCGAACCAAGAAGAGAAGGGGAATATCTGCTAAAAGATATTCTCTTTAAAATTTTTTAAAAAATTTACTACATTATGCATTCAAATTTGAAAAAATAACATCTATATTTATAAATACGTTACTTATGCATATTGCATAACTAAAAAATACACAAGAAACAAAGGAGAAGTTGGTATGAAAGATGTAGTAGAAAATGAAGTAGTAAAAGAATTAAATTTTGTAGAAAAAATTATTGTAAAAGTATTTACAAAAACCTTTAATAAAGTATATAATATTACCAGAATTAATACCATAAACAAAATTATAAAATAATTGAAAAAGATATATAAAAAAATTGACAAATACAAAAAACATGGTATAATTAGTAAATAAAATTAACACTTTTTTAACACTTTAGTTATAGGTAACTTTTTTTAACTTAAGGTAACTTTTTGCTGAAAGTGTTGGAAATACCGTATTAGAATAGAACTATAGGTATTGCAAAATAATAAAAAACAACTCATGGGTTCGATTCCCGTACGGGTCACCATTATTATATTATAATTAAAAGGGAGTAGTTTTAAATTGCTAATCAACAAACTCGATATAAAATATCTGGTTAGCAAGCTTTAGAATAAAGTAAACAAGACTTTTAAAGAAAAGCTAAAAGTAGTTTTCTTTTGGGTCTTGTTTTTGCGTTATATACTACTAAAAATTGGTTATAATATAATGGAAAAAATATTCAAGAGAGGAAGATGAAAATGAAAAAAAATTGGTTTAACAAAACAGTAGAAGAAGTAGAATCAGAATTAAAAACAAACCAAAGTAAAGGTCTAACTTCACAAGTAGTAGAAGAAAACAGAGCAAAATATGGACTTAATGAACTAAAAGAAAAAAAGAAAGATTCACTTTTCAAAAAATTCATGGCACAATTCAAAGATTTCTCAATAATAGTACTAATAATTGCAGCAATAGTATCAGGAGTCGTTGGAGTATTAGAAGGAGAGGGCGTAACTGATACAGTAATAATATTAATAGTAGTATTATTAAATGCAGTAATAGGAGTTGTGCAAGAAAGTAAAGCAGAAAAATCATTAGAAGCACTAAAGAAATTAAGTGCACATGCAGCAAAAGTAATAAGAGATGGAAAAGAACAAGTAATCCCTGCAAGAGAATTAGTGCCAGGAGATTTAGTAATAATAGAAACAGGAGATTATGTATCAGCAGATTTAAGAATAGTAGAAGCAATAAATTTAAAATCACAAGAATCATCATTAACAGGAGAATCAGTACCAGTTGAAAAAACAACAGAAGCAATAAATGAAGAAGAAGTAGGAATTGGAGACAGAAAAAATATGCTATTTTCTTCAAGTTTAATTACATATGGAAGAGGAAAAGCTATAGTAGTTGACACAGGAATGAATACAGAAGTAGGAAAAATAGCAGGAATGATGAATGAAACAGAAAAACAAGAAACACCACTTCAAAGAAGATTAAACAGTTTAGGAAAAACATTAGGAATAGCAGCTTTAACAATATGTGGTATAATTTTTGTAATAGGATTATTACAAGGAAAAGGTGTTATAGATATGTTCATGACAGCTGTATCATTAGCAGTAGCTGTAATACCAGAAGGATTAGTTGCAGTATCAACAATAGTATTAGCAATAGGTGTACAAAAAATGGTAAAGAAAAATGCTATTGTTAAAAAATTACCAGCAGTAGAAACATTAGGAAGTAGCACAGTAATATGTTCTGATAAAACAGGAACATTAACACAAAATAAAATGACAGTAGAAAAAATATTCTGCAATGATAAAACAACAGATATAGATAAAGCAGAAAGAAATGGAGATTTCGAAAAACTAATATATGACTGTATGTTATGTAATGACTCAAGAGTATTAGAAACTGGAGAAATTGCAGGAGACCCAACAGAAACAGCATTAATAGATTTAGCACTAAAATTAAAATATACAGATTCAATAATAAAAGAAAACAAAAGAGTTGAAGAAGTTCCATTTGATTCAGACAGAAAATTAATGACAACAGTAAATGAGAATAACGGAAAATATATTGTATATACAAAAGGTGGTCTAGATGAATTACTACAAAGATGTGATTCATATATGTATAAAGGAGAAAAAAGAACAAATTTAACAGAATATGCAGAATATATAAGAACAAATAATGAAGAAATGGCAAAAGAAGCATTAAGAGTATTAGCATTTGCATATAAAGAAATAGACCATATGCCATCAAAAGAAGAAATGAAAACAATAGAAAGTGGTTTAACTTTTGTTGGAATGGTTGGAATGATAGACCCACCAAGAGAAGAAGCGAAAAAAGCTGTCGAAAAATGTAAACATGCTGGAATAAAAACAGTAATGATTACAGGAGACCACAAAATCACAGCAGTTGCAATAGCTAAAAAATTAGGAATATTAGAAAATGATGATGAAGCATTAACAGGTATAGAATTAGATAAAATTTCAGATGAACAATTAGAAAAAGATATAAGAAAATATTCTGTATATGCAAGAGTATCACCAGAACATAAAGTACGTATAGTAAAAGCATGGCAAAAAAATGGAGAAGTTGTTGCAATGACAGGAGATGGAGTAAATGACAGTCCTGCATTAAAAACTTCTGATATTGGATGTGCTATGGGAAAAGTTGGAACAGAAGTTGCAAAAGAGGCAGCAGATGTTATTTTAACAGATGATAATTTTGCCACAATAGTTTCAGCAGTAGAAGAAGGTAGACGTATTTATGATAATATATTAAAAGTTATACAATTCTTAATTTCATGTAATGTTGGAGAAGTTGTTGTTTTATTACTAGCAACATTATTTGCTCCAGTAATTGCAGGTTGGTTTGGAATATCTGATGTAACAATAATACAAGTTTTACTTCCAATTCATATTTTATGGATAAACCTTGTAACAGACACATTCCCAGCATTAGCATTAGCATTTGACCCAGCAAATAAAGACATAATGAATAGAAAGCCTATTAAGAAAAATGAAGGAATATTTACAAAAGGAAGAACATTTAGAATTGTATATCAAGGTATAATGATAGGATTATTAACACTTGCAGGATTTTTAATTGGTCTAGCAACACCAGAAGACAAATTACCTACTATGATAGAATATAATAATCAAGTTATGTCTGTAGATGAAATTGATAATTTAGATGAAGTTCTTGCAGATGGTGGAGAATATGTATCAAAAGAAGAAGTAAAAGTAGAAATTGGGCAAACAATGGCATTTATGGTATTAGCATTTTCTGAGTTAGTTCATGTATTTAATATACGTGATAATAAAAATTCAATATTCAAAACAGGAATATTAGGAAATAGAGTATTAATTTTGGCAGTTTTAGCATCAGCACTATTAATGGGAATAATACTTGTAGTACCAGGATTAAGACACATATTCAGTATACCAGTATTACCAATGGGTAATATGTTAGAAGTATTAGGATTAGTATTAGCACCAGTTGTTATTGTAGAGATTTTAAAATTATTTAAATTAAATACAGCAAAAGAGGAATAAAAATAGGCGGGAAAATATTTTCCCGCCTTTAATCATCTTTTATTTTATTTAAACATTCTGGTTTTGGGTTTTCAAAACTTAAATACCAATTCATACCATTATTATTTTCATTTATGTAATTTTGTCTTTCTTGAAGTAGAGGAAAAGTGGTTGGAGGAGATACAATTACAGGTTGACCTGGAAGCCAATTTGCAGGTGTAGAAGAATGATTGCAATCTGACATTTGTAGAGCTTGAATAATTCTTAAAATTTCAGGTATAAACCTTCCAACATTTAAAGGATATACTAAAATTACTCTTATAATTCCCTTATCATCTATAATAAAAACATTTCTTACAGTTTCAGTTGTACTTACATCATTTGAAATCATTCCATATTTTCTAGCAATTGAGCCATTTCTATCGGCTATTATAGGAAAAGGTAGAATTATTCCTGTCATACAATAAATATCATTCATCCATGCTAAATGTGATGAATTACTATCAATACTTAATCCCAATAAACAAGTATTTAATCTTTCAAAATATGGATTTGCTTTTGCAAATGCAATCATTTCTGTTGTACATACTGGGGTAAAATCTCCGAGGATGAGAAAATAGTACTAACCATTTTCCTTTATAATCATCAAGAGAGACTTCACCATAAGTAGTTTGTGCTGTAAAATCTGGAGCATGCTGTCCAATTTTTACATTTCCGTTCATCATTAATTCATAGTCCATAAAATAAAAAAACTCCTTTCATTTGTATATTATATTAAATGAAGAAATATTAGTTACAAAAAATAAAAAGGATATAAAAAGATTTAAAAAAATTTAAAAAGATATTGTAAAATTTTCATTAATGTGTTAATATATTATAGTAATTAAATTTAGGGGTATAGTGTCAATGGTAGCACATCGGTCTCCAAAACCGCTTGTGTGGGTTCGAATCCTACTACCCCTGCCATAGAGAAGCTTAAATAGAGCTTCTCTTTTTTTCATAAAAAGGAGTGATAAAAATAAATAAAACAATAATAAAACTAATAGCATTATTAATAATAATATGTATAATATTTATACCAACAATGGAAAATGAAGTAACTGCAACAGAAAAAGGTGAATTAATTTTTTATGGGAATACAAATTTTGCATGGCCAATACCCGGATATACTAGAATATCATCATATTTTGGAAAAAGAGAAAAGCCAACACAAGGAGCATCAACATATCATAAAGGAGTAGACATACCTGCACCAGAAGGAACAAATTTAATAGCAACTTGTGATGGAGAAATAACATTTACTGGATTTTTAGGAGGTGGAGGATATACAATAACATTGTCAACAACAGATGGACTAAAAATTACATATTGTCATGTATCACCAAATTATGTAGTATCAAAAGGAGATAAAATAGAGCAAGGACAACTTATAGGAAAAGTAGGACCAAAATATGTAGATAATGTACCAGGTAACATATATAAAGACTCAACAGGAAAATATACAAATGGAGCAACAACAGGTTGTCATTTACATATTGGATTTAGATTAAATGATAAATATGTAAATCCATTAGAATATTTACAATAACCAGAAAATATGTTATCATAAAAAAGCTAAGGAGATGATAAAATGGCATTTGATGGAATAGTAACAAAAGCTATAGTAGCAGAACTTCAAAAAGAAATATTAGGAAGTAAAATAGATAAAGTATATGAGCCAGATAAAAATACTATTATATTAGGATTATACTCACCAGGAAAACATAATTCATTAAATATATGTATAGATGCACACAATTGCAGAATAAATCTAACAACACATTCAAGAATAAATCCACAAGTTGCACCAAATTTTTGTATGTTATTAAGAAAACATTTAATAGGTGGAAGAATTTCAAAAATATCAATGTTAGGACTAGAAAGGCTTGTGCAAATTGAAATAGAAACAATAAATGAATTTAATGAAATAGAAATAAAAACTTTAATAGTAGAATTAATGGGAAGACATAGTAACATTATATTAATTAAAAATGATAATACAATAATAGATGCGATGAGACATATAAGTTTGGAAGATAATTCTTATAGAGATATAGTACCATCTAGAAAATATACTTTACCAACAAATGATAAAATAGAAATAACAACAATTGAAAATTTTGAAGAATTTTATTCAAAATTAGATAAGGGAGACTTAGTAAAATCAATTTCAAATACATATACAGGAATAAGTCAAGGATTTATAAAAAATGCAATTGAAGAAGTTGGGATAGAAAATAATGATAAACAAGATATTGAAAAATTGTATAATTATATAAAGCAAATATTAGACAATATAGGAAATTTGAAATTCAAAAAAATACAGGCTCAAAAAGAAGACTATGTTTTATCATTAAATGGCGAAAAAGATGTAAGCTTAAATAGTTATATAGATGATTTTTATTTTGAAAGAGAAACATCAGAAACATTTAAAAATTCAAGAAATAGTATATTAAAACTTATATTAGATATCCTAAAAAAATATCATAACCGTTTAATTAGTATAAATTCTAAACTTGAAGAATGTGAAGATATGGACAAATATAAAATATATGGTGAATTAATAACAGCTAATTTATATCGTTTATCTGATAAACATTTAGAAGAAGTGGAATTAGAAAATTATTATGAAAATAATAAATTAGTTAAGATACCATTAGATATAAAATATTCTACAAATGTAAATGCAAAAAGATATTTTAAAAAATATACAAAACTAAAAAATGCATATCAGATTGTTACACAACAAAAAAAAGAAACAGAAGCGGAACTTAATTATATTGAAAGTATAGTTTATGAATTAGAAAATTGTACTACACTAGAGGAAGTACAAGATATATTTGAAGAGATAAGTGAAAATGTAGTATTTAAAGAAAAATTAAAAAATAAGGAGAAAAAGAAAAAAATTAGCAAAAAGAAAAAACACCAACAATATTCACCAATATTATATGAAATTGATGGTAATAAAATATATGTTGGAAGAAATAATAAAGAAAATGATTGGCTAACAACTACATTTGCAGTTCAAAAAGATATCTGGTTTCATACAAAAGATATACAAGGTAGTCATGTAATATTAAAAACTGATAAATTACCTGATGAAGATTTATTAGTAAAATGTGCACAAATCGCAGCAAAACATAGTAAAGCAAATATGTCATCAAATGTGCCTGTAGATTATTGCCAAGTCCAATTTGTAAAAAAGCCAAATGGTGCAAAACCAGGAATGGTTATTTTTACAAATAATAAAACAATTAATGTAAATCCACGAGATTTAAAAGAAGAAGCCATAACTAAATAGTTATGACTTTTATTATAACAAAAAGTTTATATATTACTATTCCATGGCAAAACCATATTTTGGGTTTTCGTCGGGGGTCTTTGCCTTATTTCATAGTAATATATAAACTTTTTGATTTATACAAATAATAACTTTATTCCTAATACCAATACAGTCATTGCTGTCATTGCAGTATCCATAAATCCAGTAGTTGTTTCTCCCATTTCATCAACTACAGAAATTTCATAAGATTTTACTTCAGAAATTTTAAAATAAGTTTGGATATCTTTAACTTCGTTTTCTTGTAAATTCCCAATCTCAATATATTGTGTACCAAAATTATTTCCAGCTGAAGAAAATAAATCTATTTTTAAAAATTTGTTATTATAATCAGTATTATTAACTTTCAGATGCATTCTTCCATTAACTGCTGTAGATTGCATTTGAACAACTTCAATTCCTTCAGGTGTAGTTCCTTTTTGAGTCATATTTTTATACATAGTATTAATTCCTACTTCAATTAAAATATCAGAAAGAATCCAAAACAAAACACCTATGATAATATATATTGCAAAAGTTTTTAATCTGTCCATTATAAATCTCCTTCCATACTCTTATATTATACTACAAAATAGCGAATTTGGCAAGAAATAGAAAAAAATACTTGACAAGTATATGATTCATTTATGATAATGTCTTAATAAATCATTTAGGAAAATGTCTTAATTTTAAAATTTATGATATAAGTAT